>NZ_JASJPW010000005.1:0-135000 GCF_030052995.1 Gemmobacter sp. 24YEA27
TGCTGGTGGATGAGATCAACCGCGCCCCCCCCAAGGCCCAATCGGCGCTGCTGGAGGCCATGGGCGAGGGCCAGGTGACGACAGCGGGGGTCACCCGCCGCCTGCCGGATACATTCATGGTGGTCGCCACGCAGAATTCGATCGAGCACGAGGGCACCTTCCCGCTCCCCGAGGCGCAGCTTGACCGCTTCCTGCTGCATCTGAACCTCGGATTGCCCGATGCCACCACCGAACGCGCCATCCTTGATCTCGTCGAGAGCGAGGCCAGAGAAGCGCCGCCGCCGCCTGCCGAAAAGCTGGACGGCGAAACGATTCGCGCCGCGCGGGCGGCTGTCGCAGACATCTTCCTTGCACCGGCGCTGAAGGATTTCATCGTCCGGCTGGTGGTGGCGACGCGGGAAACAGCGGGGGGCCCGCTGGAGGGGCTGATCGAACATGCGGTCTCGCCGCGCGGCACGCTGGCACTGGCGGCAGGCGCGCGGGCGCGGGCGGCGCTGCTGGGGCGCGACAACGCGCTGCCGGAAGATGTCGATGCGCTGGCGGCAGATACGCTTTCGCACCGGCTGATCCCCAGCTGGCGGGCGGTGTCCGAAGGCCTTGGCCCCCGGGACCTTGTCGAGCGGTTGCTGGCCCATGTTCGTCCGTGGTGATCCCCCCGCGCCAGCGCTGCTGCCGATCCCGCAGGGCTCAGCGCCGGACGGCTGATGGCGCTGGAACCGCTGGCCGCGAAAGAGCTGCGCGATGCGGTGAGCCTCGCCGAACGGCCGGGCAATACCGCCACCCGCCGCCGGGGCAATGGCCATGAAATCCGCGAATTGCGCCCTTTGCCGAGGGCGACGATCCGCGCCATATCGATGCCGCCGCCACTGCAAGAACCGGTGCGCCGCAGCTGCGCAGCTTTCATGAGGATCGCGAGTATAATCTGATGCTGCTTGCGGATTTCCGGCGTCCGATGCTCTGGGGAACCCGGGGCCGGCTGCGCTCGGTCGCGGCAGCAGAGGCGCTGATGCTGGCCGGGTGGAAGGCTATTCTGGCGGGTGGCGCGGTCGGGCAGCCGTGCTGACCGATGACGGGCCCCAGATCCGGCTGCCCCGCCCGCGGCATCGCGGCATGGCAGGGGTGGCGGCATGCCTCGCCGATGCCCATGCCGCAGCGCTGGAGAGGGCCGGCCAGAGCAAAGGGAAAGCCTGGCGCTGGCCCCCGCGCTCGCGCAACTGGCCCGCCAGGTGCCTCGCGGCGCCGGCATCCTGCTTGCAACCGGCCTGGATCTTCCGGGTGAGGGGTTTGACGCCGCCCTTGCCACCTTGCGCGCGCGCGGCCCGTTGCAGCTTTTGCTGATCGAAGACGCGGCAGAGACCGCGCCGCCGGCCATGGCAATGCCCTGTATCACCCAGGCCGGTGAGTCCGGACATCTGCGCCTTGATCCGCTGCCGGCGGAACGGGATGCGCGGGCCGCGCGCTACCAGGTGCCGGGCCAGGCCGTGCGCCGGATTTCCACTGCCGGATCATCGCCATGAATGACGATCTGCTGCACAGCCTGCATCCGCCGCGTCTGCCTGAGGCCTTTGCCGCCCCTGGCGCGGGGGATTTGCTGGCGGGTTTTGGCCTGGGCCTGATCCTCGCCGCGCTGATCCTGACGCTGGCCATGCCCTTGCTGCGCCGCCGCCCGGCAGTGCCACGCATGCGCGCGAGGCTCGCCGCGGCGGCGGCTCTGCCCGAGGCGGAACGCAGCCTTGCCCTCGCCCGGATTGCAACCGCAACGGGACGCCCGATCCCCGAGGATCTGCGCCAGGACCTCTATTCCCGCAAAGGCGCCGATCCTGGCCGACTGGAGGCGCTGATCCGGCAACGCAGGCGGCGGGCCGCCCCGTGATCACATTCGCCACGCCACTCGCCCTATTGTTGCTGCCCTTGCCGCTGCTGGCGCGGCTCTTGCCGGTGCAAAGCGGCGGTGGTCAGGTGATGGAACTGCCCGAAGGCATCGCCGCTGTTGCCCGCCCGGCCGAGGCACCGGACCATCGCCGGTCGTTTTTGCTGCTGGCGCTGATCTGGGCCAGCCTCTGCCTTGCGCTGGCCGGGCCGGAACGGGTTGTGCTGATGCCCGATCAAAGCGCCTCTGGCCGCGATATGATGATCGCGCTGGATATGTCGGGCAGTATGGCGACGCCCGATTTTGCCCTGGACGGCGCCACGGTCACCCGGCTTGAGGCGGTGAAACAGGTGGCGAAATCTTTCATCGCGGCGCGCAGCGGCGACCGGATTGGCCTCGTGGTCTTTGCCGACCGCGCCTATGTCGCAGCCCCCCTTACCTATGATCTGAAAGCGGTCAGCCGGGCGCTGGATGAGGCAGAGATCGGGCTGACCGGGCGCTCGACCGCGATTTCCGAAGGGCTGGGCCTTGCGCTCAAACGCAGCCTTGCCGAGGCCTCGGATGCCAGGGTGATCGTGCTGCTCTCGGACGGGCGCGAGACGGGGGACCGCACAGATGCCCGCCTTGTCGCCGGCCTTGCGGCAAAGGTCGGGGTGCGGATCCACACCGTCGCCCTTGGACCCGAGGATCTGGAGACCCGGCCCGCCGCCCGCGACGCGGTGGATGTGGCGATGCTGCGCGCCATTGCGCAAGAGGCCGGCGGCGAGACCTTCCGCGTGCGCACGACCGCCGATCTGCAGGCGATGGCCGGGGCGCTTGACCGGCTGGAGCCCAACCCCACAAAGCGCCCGCCGGTCGAAGTGCCGCATCCGGTCTGGACCTGGCCCGCCGCGCTGGCGCTGTTCCTTACGCTCGTCGCTGGCTGGAGGCGATGGGGATGAGCGGCTTTCTGCTGTTGCGGCCCGCCTGGCTGCTGGCTCTGATCCCGGTGCTTGCGCTGGCAGTCTTCGCGCTGCGGCGCAACCGGCACGGGGCCTGGACGGCTGTCACCGATCCGGCGCTGATCCCGGTGCTCCTGCACCTGGGCTGGCTGCGCAACAGTGCCGGAACCCGGGTCATGCTCTTGCCCTTCATTGCTGCCGGGGCGACGGCCCTGGCGCTGTCGGGCCCTGCGGTGCCCCAGGCCGGCAGAACCGAATTGCGCGCGCTGGATCCGCTGGTTCTGATGCTGGACCTCTCGCCCTCGGTGGTCTCAGAGGCGCGAAGCCTGTCAGACCTCCAGGCGGCCGCAGCCGGGCTGATCACCGCGGCGGCGGCGCGCCCTGTTGGGATGATGCTTTACACCGCCGATGCCTGGCTTGCCTCGGCGCCCACCACCGACAGCGATACCCTCCTCAGCCTGATCGGTGTTTTAGACCGCGAAACCGCGCCGATTGCCGGCAGCCGTCCCGATATCGCGCTGGCCATGGCGCGCGATCTGTTTTCGACGGCGGATGGAGAGGGGCACAGCCTGCCGGGCGGTGTCGATCTGGTGCTTGTCACCGATGGCGGTGGCAGCGGCCCGCGCGCCACCGAGGAGGCCGCGCGCCTCGCCAGCGATGGCGCCAGGGTCTGGGGGCTGGCCCTGACCCCTGCCGCTGCCGCTCCGGCTCAGGATGCGGCGGGCCTTGCAGCCATTGCCCGGGCGGGTGGCGGTCAGAGCTATGCATTTGCGGATATCTCGGGTCTTTCCACCGCGATCACCCGCGCCCGCAGCGCGAAACTGGCGCGCGAAGATGTCGCCGGCGCCGGGATGCGCGATCTCGGGCCATGGCTGCTGGTGCTGGCACTGGCATGCCTGTTCCCGCTGTTCCTGAGGTGGCGCTGATGCGGCTCGCCCTTCTCCTGTCCGGGCTTCTGGCCCTCGTGCTGGCGGGCAAGGCGCCGCTGGCAAAGCTTCTGATCCTCGCGGGTCTGCCTGCTTTCGCCGCCCCCCTGCTCGAAGATCCTGCGATCCGGGGTGTGGCGCTGTATCAGGCAGGGGAATACCAGGCGGCGGATGACGCCTTTCGCGCGGCGGGCCGGGTCTCGACCTATAACCGGGGCCTGTCGCTCGCGATGACCGGCGATCTGCCGCTGTCACTCGCCTATTTCGATGCCGTCCTTTTCGCCAATCCCGCCGACAGTATCGCGCGCGAAAACCGCAATGCCGTCAATGCGCTGGTGCCGCCACATCTGGGCGAGGCCAATGCCGCCGGGCGGATCGCCGCGAAGGTGATTGCCAGCCCGACCGGCGTTCCCTTTGACGAGATCAAGCGACTTGGGAAACCGCTGGATGCCGGTGGCCGGGTCGCGGATGGCACCTGGCTTGAAAGCATCCAGGATGATCCCGGCGAATTTCTGCGCCTGCGGCTCGAGGCCGAACATCTGCGGCGCCTCTCGATGGGGCTGACCGCGCCGGATCAGGGGGACCCATGGTAAGGCTGCTGACCCTGATCCTCGCGCTGCTGGTGCTCCCCCTCGCGGCAGGCGCCGAGGCCGGTCTGAAGCTGTCCATCCTGCGCGATGGCAACGGCCCGCAACCGGTGGTGGGAGAGATGATCCCGGTCATCATCCGCGCTGTTTACGACTACAAGATCGCCAATGAAAAGCTGGAGATCACCCCCAGCACGGCGTTCGACTGGATCCAGACCCATCCCGATGACTGGCATGAGGAGCGTATCGACGGCCTGCCGAAGATCGTGATGGAGCGCAGGCTGGCGCTCTGGCCAAAGCGGGCGGGGCCTTTGCAATTCGGCCCGGTGCGCCATCAGCTGACCATCATCAACAAGCAAAGCCAGCGTGAGGATGCACTGGTCGTGGCGCCGCCGCTGATGCTCTCGGTGGGAGAGTTCCCGGCGCTGAAAGGCTGGCATTTCGCAGCGTCAGAGATTGACCTGACCGAAGAGCTGTCCACTGACCCCGCGCATCTTGCCGATGGAGAGACCGTGACCCGGGTGATCCGGCTGCGGGTGGTTGATGCGCTGCCCGAACAGATCCCGCCCCGGCCCGTCGTGTCAGAAAACTGGCTGATCACCTTTGCCGCCCCGACAAGGCGTGAACTGATCCGCACCGAGACCGGGCCCGAGACCGAGGTGATCTGGTCCTGGCAATTCCGCCCCCATACCGGCGAGCCGGGCGTGCTGGAACCGGTGAAGATCCCCTGGTTCAACACCCGGTCGCGCCGGATCGAGACGGTCGAAATTCCCGCGCTCACCATCGGCTATGCCAGTTTCTACACCGGCCAGGTGCCGCGCGGGCAGATCGGGACCGGACAGGCGCTGGCGCTGGCTGCTATGGTGGCGCTTGGCCTTGCCCTGGGCTCTGGCCTTGCCGCCTGGCGGCTGCGCCCGGATCGGAGCGGTCAGGCGCTGCGCCGGCTCCGGGCGCGCTACGCGCCGCTGGCGCTGATCCGGCGCTGGCAGGCCTGGCGCAAAGGCGATCTTCTGACCCTGCGCCGCCTGCTGGGCGAGGCAGGCGCTGCGCCGGAAAGGCTCGCCCGGCTCGACTCGCAGATCTATGGCCGGCCGCCACAACCACCGGCTTCTGCGACCCCGCCTCACACCTTTGGCTGAATTGTCGCCAGCCGGGCCGCGTTCAATAGTGCAGATAACAAGGCCGCTGTGGCCGGGGAGGAACATATCGTGACCTATGAGAATGTGAAAATCCATCCTGCGGTGGATGGCGGCGTGAAAAAGGGATCTGCCGGCTTCGGCGGCGGCACCCTGCATTGCAATTGTGCCAGCGACCGGGTCGAGGTGAAGGTCTCAGCGCAGACCGCGCATAACCATGTCTGCGGCTGCACCAAATGCTGGAAACCCGATGGTTCGGTCTTCGCACAGATCGCGGTTGTCGGGCGCGACGCGGTCAGCGTCACCGCCAATGAGGGCAAGCTGAAGATCGTCAATGCGGCCGCGCCGATCCAGCGCCACGCCTGCACCGGCTGCGGCACGCATATGTATGGCCGGATCGAGAATAAGGAACACCCGTTCTACGGTCTCGATTTCGTGCATACCGAGCTTTCGGATCAGTCGGGCTGGTCAGAACCGCAATTCGCGGCCTTTGTTTCCTCGGTGATCGAATCCGGTGTGGATCCGTCGCGGATGGACGGCATCCGGGGCCGGCTGCGCGAACTCGGGCTGGAACCCTATGACGCGCTGTCGCCGCCGCTGATGGACGCGATCGCCACCCATGCCGCGAAGAAATCCGGCGCTCTTCCCGCCTGAGCGGGACCCTCCTGTCCGGAGCAATGGAACACGCTTTCCGGACCGGGGATCTCAGCCCGAAACCCCGCCATGCCCCGGACCCGTCCGGCGGCATGGCGTCACAAAGACAGCATGTTAAGGACCTGACCCATGCGTACCCGTGCCGCCGTCGCTCTTGCTGCAGGCAAACCGCTTGAAATCATGGAAGTGAACCTTGAAGGCCCGAAGCGGGGCGAGGTTCTGGTGGAGATCAAGGCCACGGGGCTTTGCCATACCGACGAATTCACCCGTTCCGGCGCGGATCCGGAGGGGATCTTCCCCTGTATCCTCGGCCATGAGGGGGCCGGGATCGTGATCGAGGTCGGCGAGGGCGTGACGACGCTGAAGCCCGGCGATCATGTGATCCCGCTTTACACGCCGGAATGCCGGGAATGCTATTCCTGCCTCTCGGGCAAGACCAATCTCTGCACCGCGATCCGCAATACCCAGGGCCAGGGGCTGATGCCCGATGGCACCACGCGGTTTTCGCTGCTCGATGGCACGCCGGTCTATCATTACATGGGCTGCTCGACCTTTGCGAACCATACGGTGATGCCGGAGATCGCGCTGGCCAAGGTCCGCGATGACGCGCCGTTCGACAAGATCTGCTATATCGGCTGCGGCGTGACCACCGGTATCGGCGCGGTGATCAATACCGCAGGCGTCGAGATCGGCTCGACCGCAGCGGTGTTTGGCCTTGGCGGTATCGGGCTGAACGTGATCCAGGGCCTCAGGATGGCCGGGGCCGATATGATCATCGGCGTCGATCTGAATGACGATAAAGAGGAAATGGCGCGCAAATTCGGCATGACGCATTTCGTGAATCCGTCAAAAATCGAGGGCAGCGTGGTGCAGGAGATCGTCAATCTGACGAAGCGCGGCGCGGATCATCTCGGCGGTGTCGATTACTCGTTTGATGCGACCGGCAATGTCAAAGTGATGCGCGACGCGCTGGAATGCTCGCATCGCGGCTGGGGTGTGTCGGTGATCATCGGCGTGGCGCCGGCCGGGGCCGAGATCTCGACCCGGCCGTTCCAGCTGGTGACGGGGCGGGTCTGGAAAGGCACTGCCTTCGGCGGCGCGAAAGGCCGGCGGGATGTGCCGAAATTCGTCGACTGGTACATGGATGGCAAGATCGAGATCGACCCGATGATCACCCATCAGCTGAAGCTGGAAGAGATCAACCATGGTTTCGATCTGATGCATGAGGGCAAGTCGATCCGGGCGGTCGTGGTCTATTAAGGACAACCTGCCAAAGACCGCCCGCCCTTTCGGGGGCGACGGCTTTTGGCGGGAATGTTGCAGATAAAAGGAAAGGGGCGGAGACAGAGCAGCATGAAGACCATTTCAGAGAACGCCGCTTTTGCCGGCGTGCAGGGCGTTTATGCGCATGGCTCGGATGTCTGCGGCTGTGAGATGACCTTTGCCGTCTACCTGCCCCCGGCTGCCCGTATCCGGAAAGTGCCGGTGCTGTGGTTTCTCTCGGGTCTGACCTGCACCCATGAGAATGCCATGACCAAGGCCGGGGCGCAGAAATGGGCCGCCGATGCCGGTATCGCGCTGATCTTCCCCGATACCAGCCCGCGCGGCCCGGGGGTTGCCAATGACGAAGCCTATGATCTGGGCCAGGGTGCCGGCTTTTACGTCAATGCAACCGAAACACCCTGGTCTGCGCATTTCCGGATGTGGGACTATATCGTCCATGAGCTGCCGGCGCTGGTCTTCGACAGGTTTCCGCTTGATCGCGAACGCCAGGGCATCACCGGCCATTCGATGGGCGGCCATGGTGCGCTGACCATCGCCATGACACATCCCGAGACCTATGCCTCGGTTTCGGCGCTGGCGCCGATCTCGAATCCGGTCGCAAGTGACTGGGGCAGGAAGCAGTTCACCGCCTATCTCGGGCCGGATGAGGCTGGCTGGGCCCGCCATGATGCCAGCATTCTGATGGCCGAGAGGGGCTTTCCCGGGCCGGTCATGATCGACCAGGGCGCGCGCGATCAGTTTCTGGATCTGCTGAAACCCGAGGCGCTGCTCGCTGCGGCCACGGCCCGGCGTCAGCCGCTCCGCTTCCGGCTGCTTGACAGTTATGACCACAGTTATTTCTTCGTATCCAGCGTGATGGAGGATCACATTCGCTTCCACGCGGAGCGGCTGGCCGAAGCCTGACCCATGCTGACATCGTCCTGAGGAGGAGACCAAATGTCCGTCACCCTGCGCGCCGCTCTGATGGCGGCATTGCTGCCCTGGCTGTCTCTGCCGGCATTTGCCGAAGGGGATCCGGCCAAGGGCGAGAAGTCTTTTAAGAAATGCATGGCCTGCCATACGGTGGCCGCAGATGGTCCCTCAAAGGCCGGGCCCAATCTGCATGACGTTGTCGGCCGCAAGACCGGCACGCTGGAAGGATTTGCCTATTCGACGGTCATGCGCACAATGGGAGAAGAGGGCCATATCTGGACCCCGGAAGAGCTGGATCTCTTCCTTGAAAACCCGAAGAAAATGGCGCCGGGGACCAAGATGACCTTTGCCGGGCTGAAAAAGCCTGAGGAGCGGGCCGATGTGGTCGCCTATCTGATCAGCCTGCATCCTGACGGCGTCGCCGCCGGGACGGCCGGCGAGGCGGCACCCGGGGCCGCGCCTGAAGCCGCTCCTGAGACGGCTCCGGCCGAATAACCACCGCGGATTCGGCATCACGTTTTGACCAGAAAGGCCACATCCATGAACGGGTGTGGCCCATTCATTTCCGGCACCGCAGCAGAGGCCGATATCGGCTCATACTTTGGTCGCAGGGGAGTGGCGGCCTCGTTGACAGAACGGATCTCAGGTCGCTTCATAAGAAAGATATAAGAAGCCACCGCCATATCCCCGGAGGAGATCGGGATAAGCGGGGAGTGCCAGCGAAACCGCGTTCCGGGAGGATGACCATGAGAGCGAAGCTATTAGGACTTGCAGCAGGTTTGCTGACAACAGTGGCAGCACCGGCATTTGCAAATGACTCGGTGACAGAAGGCATCAAGAATTCGGGCCAGCTGGTCACCCAGCTGCTGAACTATGCCGGAACGCGCTATTCCGAACTTGGCGATATCACCAAGGACAATGTCGGCGACCTGCAGGTGGCCTGGACGTTCTCGACCGGGGTGCTGCGCGGCCATGAAGGGGCGCCCCTGGTGATCGGCGATGTGATGTATGTCCATACGCCCTTCCCGAACAACGTCTATGCGCTTGATCTGAAGAATGAAGGCAAGATCCTGTGGCGCTATCACCCGCAGCAGAATTCTGACGTGATCGGCGTGATGTGCTGTGACACCGTCAACCGCGGTCTGGCCTATGGCGATGGCATGATCTTCCTCAGCCAGGCCGATACCACGCTGGTCGCGCTGGACGAAAAGACCGGCGAAGTAAAATGGTCGGTGGTCAATGGCGATCCGGCCAAGGGCGAGACCTCGACCGCAACGCCGCTGATCGTCAAGGACAAGGTGCTGATCGGGATATCGGGCGGTGAATATGGCGTGCGTGGCCATATGACGGCCTATAATATCGCCGATGGCAAAATGGCCTGGCGCGCCTATTCGACCGGCCCGGATGCCGAGATGCTGGTCGACCCCGAAAAAACCATGGTTCTGGGCAAGCCGATTGGCAAAGACAGCTCGCTGAGTTCCTGGGAAGGTGACCAGTGGCAGATCGGTGGCGGCACCACCTGGGGCTGGACCACCTATGACCCCGAGCTGAACCTGATCTATTATGGAACCGGCAACCCTTCGACCTGGAACCCCAGCCAGCGTCCGGGTGACAACAAATGGTCGATGACGATCATGGCCCGCGATGTCGATACCGGCATGGCTAAGTGGTTCTACCAGAAAACCCCGCATGACGAATGGGACTATGACGGGGTGAACGAGAATATCCTCGTCGACAAGGAAATCGACGGCACCATGCGCAAGCTGCTGGTCAATTTCGACCGCAACGGATTTGCCTATACGATGGACCGCGAATCCGGCGAGTTGCTGGTGGCTGAGAAATATGACCCGGCGGTGAACTGGGCGACCGAAGTCGATATGAACAAGGAGTCGGAAACCTATGGCCGGCCTCTGGTCGTGGCGGAATACTCGACCGCGCAGAATGGCGAAGATGTCAACTCGACCGGCATCTGCCCGGCCGCGCTTGGCACGAAAGACCAGCAGCCTGCGGCCTATTCGCCAAAAACCGGGCTGTTCTATGTGCCCACGAACCACGTCTGCATGGATTATGAGCCGTTCCGCGTCAGCTATGCCGCCGGCCAGCCCTATGTCGGCGCAACGCTCTCGATGTTCCCGGCACCGGCAAGCCATGGCGGCATGGGCAATTTCATCGCCTGGGACGCGGTGAAGGGCGAGATCAAATGGTCGCTGCCCGAGCAGTTCTCGGTCTGGTCCGGCGCGCTTGCCACCTCGGGTGATGTCGTCTTCTACGGCACGCTCGAAGGTTATCTGAAAGCCGTCGACTCCGAGACCGGCAAGGAACTTTACAAGTTCAAAACCCCCTCGGGCATCATCGGGAACATCTTCACCTATAAGAGCGGCGACAAACAATATGTGGGCGTTCTCTCGGGTGTTGGTGGCTGGGCCGGCATCGGTCTCGCAGCAGGCCTGACCAATGCAACCGAAGGCCTTGGCGCCGTTGGCGGCTATGCGGCGCTCTCGGATTACACTGCGCTCGGCGGCCAGCTGACCGTCTTCGCCCTGCCGAACTGATCCGGCTCCCTGTGAAACCAGCCTGCGCCGCCCCCTCCGGCGGCGCATTCATTTTGGCAAGGCCCGGGCCGGACCCAGAGGCGAAAATGCCAGGGAGCAGCGGCCGGTCAGACTAAAGTCTGAATTGCTCTGCGGCCCGCGCGGTCTAGGCTTTTCTTAACGTCTTGGGAGGACAAACCGATGAAAGCTGGCATGCCGCTTCTGGCATTCGCGACATTTTTTGCCACCGCGGCCTTCGCCGAGGAGCCGAATGTCGAAGCGGTCACCAATGACGGTATCCGCTGGTTCAACTCTGACGACACCCCCACCTATAAGATCGAGGCGGATGGAACCGTCGACTGGCCGACCTTCTCGGGCTATCGTCGGTATCAGGCGGAATGCCATGTCTGTCACGGCCCGGAAGGCGAAGGCTCCACCTATGCTCCGGCGCTGAAGGCCTCTGCCCTGCGGATGGATTATTATGACTTCATCGGGTGGTCGCCAGCGGACGCAAGAATGTCGGCGCCGCCGATAACCAGGTGATGCCCGCTTTCGGAACCAATCCGAATGTGATGTGCTATCTTGATGATATCTATACCTATCTGCGCGCGAGGGGCACCGATGTTGTGCCGCGTGGCCGCCCCGCCAAGAAAGAGGCCAAGTCCGATGCCTATGCCGAGGCCGAAAAGGCCTGCATGGGGGCTGAGATGCGCGCGGCTCTCGCGGCGACGCTTTGTCTCTGGCTGACGGCGCCCGCCATGGCGCAGGTGGCCGATCTGGTGGACCGCGACGCCTTTCGTGTCTGCGCCGATCCGGCGAATGTGCCGCTGTCATCAAAGGATGGCAGCGGCTTTGAAAACCGCATCGCAGAGCTCTTTGCCAAAGAACTGGATGTCCCGCTGCAATACACCTGGTTTTCCCCAGGTGACCGGCTTTCTGCGCCAGACGCTCAGCATCGGGAAATGCGATGTGGTGATCGGCTTTGCGCAGAGGTGATGAGATGGTGCTGAACACCAATCATTATTACACATCGACCCATGTTCTGGTGGTGCGCGCTGATAGCGACCTCGCCTCGGTCGCGCGGCTGACCGATCCGGCATTGCAGGCAAGCGTCTGGGGGTGGTTGCCGGGGCGCCGCGACAACGCATGTCGCGCGGCTTGGCATGATGAAACTGGCGAAACCCTATGATCTGATGACCGACCGCCGCGTCGAGAACCCCGCCGGCGATATGCTGCGCGATGTCGAGGATGGCGTGACGGATGGTGCCCTTTTGTGGGGACCGATCGGCGGCCCGCTGGCCAAAGGCAATCCGAAGCTGAAGGTGATCCCGCTGTTGCAGGAAGAGGCCGCGCCGCGCCTGTTTTTCCGCATCACCATGGCGTGCGCGCCGGCGAGCTGACCTGGAAGCATGAGCTGAACAGCCTGATCCGCCGCAACCAGGCCGAGATCGACGCCATCCTGCGCGAAGCCGGGGTGCCGCTGGTTGACGATTACGGCAAGGCGCTGAAGGCGCCGTAACCCTGTCAGGGTTTCGCCGCGACGAACCGGCCAAAGGCGCGCGGCCCGGCGGGCATCTCCAGCCGCGCGATCACCTCGAGGCTCTGGCTGTCGATCACCTGCAGACTGTCCGAGAACCAGTTCGCCACAAGGATGCGGCTTTCGTCGGCCGTGGCGGCGACGCCCTCGGATAGTCATCGGTTGCAATGCTGGTCAGCACCTCAAACGAACCCGCGTCAAAGACGGTCAGGCTCGCCTCATATTGATTGCTGACAAAGCCTTTCCCGGCGGCAAAGGCCACCGCATAGGGTCGCTCGCCGGTCGGGATGCGGGCAATGACCCTGGCGCTTACAGGATCAATGACGCTGACCTGATCAGAGAGTACATCGGTCACGAAAGCCCGGCCCTCATAAAGTGTCACACCAAAGGGGTGATGACCTGTTGCGACCTCGCGCGCCTCACCGTCACTGATCAGGGTCACGCTGTCCGCGTCGCGATTGGCCACCACGATCAGCCCTGGCTCTGCCGCGAGGCCCGAGGGCATCGCCCCGGTTTGCCAGCGGCTGAGCTCGCGCCCGCTTTCCGGGTCGATCTCTGCCACAAATCCGGTGATGACGCTGACCAGGGCCGTGCCGCTTTCGGGTCGTATCGCGACGCCGAAAGCCCCGTCGGGCAGCGGCCAGACCGCGCGGGCGGTGCCGCTCAGATCAAAGACATGCAGCGCCGTCGGATCGGTCGCGACGGCAAGGATCAGATCGCGGCCCGCATCCGTTGCCACGGCAGCGGGTTTACCGGGCAAGGGAAGGCTCGCCAGGATCTCAAGGCTTTCAGTGTCAAAAAGCGTCAGAGCATCCGCGTTTTGCGAGGTGATTGCGGCCAGATCGGCACGGGCCTCAGGCACCGCATAAAGGCAGGCCAGGCATAAGGCCGCCCGAACAGGGGCGCCCCGCAGGCCTGACGCAGGCTCATCCTGCCGCGCCGAACCGCGCCACCAGCGCCTCGATCATCTGCTGGCCGAGCGCCTCCACCGCGGCTGTCGACGCATCGTCATTCAGATCCGCCGGCGGGTCGTTTTGCGGGAATGCGCGGTAAAAGGCCGATTTCAGCTCGACCCTTGCCTTGCCGCCCTCGTCTTTGATGGTGATATGCAGCGCGTAATTGGTGGCCTTGATATAGTCGAGATTATCCTCGGTCAGCCGGGTCGAGATCGCGAATTTCGCCGGGTCGATCTTCAGCAGCTCTTCATTGATCGAGACGCCGCTGTCCAGCACCCGCACCCGGGTTGCGCCTTTTTCGGCGCCCGTCGCCGTGATCGAGGTAACAGAGGGCAGCCAGGTCATGTCGCTGAACGAGCCGATCACCGCCCAGACCTCCTCCGGGCTGGCATTCAGCAGCACCGATTGCTCGGATTTCAGCCGCGACGGGCCATGGGCCTGTGCCGTGCCCGCCAGCAGGGCAAGGCAGGCCGAAATCGCAATCATCAGTTTCTTCATTTCCGCATACTCCCACAGGCGGCGCACCGCGCTTTTGCCGCAGGATGCGACCTGAATTAAGATACGGGCAAATCATCCAAAAGTATTATCTGCCCTAAAATCATTACCTTATTATTTTATTATAGAGACAAACTGCTTTGTCACCTGCCGCTGCCATGCCCAGGTAAGGCAAGGGAGAACGGCATGATCAATCTGTCCCGGGCCGCATCCGGCCTTTTGCTTTCTGTCGCGGCCCTCGCCGCACCGGCTGCCATGGCCGAGGAGACAACCGATTATCGCGTGGCGGTGATCCGGGTGGTGGCGCCAGGCCCGATGCCGATCTCACGGCTTGATTTGCCGCCCGATGATCTGGGTTTCGCCGGGGCTGGCCTCGGGACTGCGGATAATGCCACCACCGGCGGGTTCCTTGGCCAGAGCTTCAGCACGGAAACGGTTCTTGCCACGCCAGAGACGGTCGAGGCAGAGATGCAAAAGCTGCTCGATGCCGGCATCCCCTATATTGTAACGCTGGCGGATGCGGCCACGACGGTGCGGCTCGCTGATATGGCGGGCGATCAGGCGCTGGTGATCAATGCCGGCTCCACCGATGACGCGCTGCGGGGCAAAGACTGCCGTGCAAATCTGCTGCATGTCGCGCCCTCGGATGCGATGCTGACAGATGCTCTGGCGCAATATCTGGTCTGGAAACGCTGGAATCGCTGGTTCCTGATCGAGGGCAGCCACAAGGAAGACCAGGCGCTTGGCGCGGCCTATCGCAGGGCGGCCGAGAAATTCGGTGCGACCATCGTCGAAACCCGTGTCTATGAGGATACCGGCGGCGCGCGCAGATCGGATTCGGGCCATGTGCAGGTACAGCGCCAGATGCCGGTTTTCACCCAGTCGGCCCCGGCGCATGATATCCTGGTCGCCGCCGATCACTCTGGCGTCTTCGCCGCCTGGCTGCCCTATCACACCTGGGATGCCAGTCCCGTCGCAGGCTCGGCCGGTCTGATGCCCGAAAGCTGGAGCCCGGCGCATGAGGCCTGGGGCGCGACCCAGTTTCAGAGCCGCTTCGAGAAACTGGCCGGCCGCCCCGCGCGCGATGAGGATTATCAGGTCTGGATGGCGCTCCGGGTGATCGGCGAGGCCGCAACCCGCACCAAAGGCGGCGATTTCGACGTGATGCGCGCTTTCATCCTGTCGGACAAATTCGATCTGGCGGCGTTCAAGGGGCAAAAGCTGACCTTCCGCGACTGGGATGGGCAATTGCGCCAGCCGGTCTTGCTGGTGGCGGGCAATGTGGTCGCCTCGGTCAGCCCGCAGGAGGAATTCCTGCATCAGGTCAGCCAGCTCGACACGCTGGGCGTCGATCGCGCGGAAACCGAATGCAACCGATGAGGAGGAGGACAAAGATGAGAAGATCTGTGACCCGGTCCGTGACGCAGCCCGCGATCAGGCTCGCGCTTGCCTGTTCGGCTGCCTTGCTTGCCGGTCCGGCCCTGGCCGACAAAATCTTCGTCTCAAATGAAAAGGGCAACACGGTCACGGTTCTGGATTCGGCATCCCTTGAGGTGATCCACACCATCACCGGCATGCAGCGCCCGCGCGGCATCACCGCCTCGCCCGATGGCAAACATATCTATGTCTGCGCCTCGGATGACAATCTGGTGCGGGTCTATGACAGCGCCACCTATGAGGAACTGCCCTCGCTGCCCTCCGGTCCCGACCCCGAGCTTTTCGTGCTGCATCCCTCGGGCAATCCGCTGTTCATCGCGAATGAGGACGACAATATCGTCACCGTGGTCGATGTGGTGACCCGCCAGGTGCTGGCCGAAGTGCCCGTGGGGGTGGAACCCGAAGGGATGGGCGTCTCGCCGGATGGCAAGATCGTGGTCAATACTTCTGAAACCACCAATATGGCGCATATGATCGACACGACGAGTTATGAGATCGTCGCCAATGTACTGGTCGACAGCCGCCCGCGCTTTGCCGAATATACCCCGGACGGCAAGATCCTGTTTGTTACCGCCGAGATCGGCGGCACCGTTTCAGTGATCGATACTGCGACGAATGAGATCACCAAAACCATCACATTCGATGTTGCCGGTATCCTGCCCGAGGCATTGCAGCCGGTGGGCCTGCGCGTCACCGCGGACGGCGCCAAGGCCTATGTCGCCCTTGGGCCGGCAAACCGGGTGGCGGTGGTGGATGTCGCCAGCCTCGAAGTGACGAATTACCTGCTGGTCGGGCAACGGGTCTGGCAGCTGGCTTTCTCGCCCGATGGTAAATTTCTCTACACCACCAACGGCAATTCCAACGACATCTCGGTGATTGATACCGCAACCGATGAGGTAACGGTTTCGGTGCCGGTGGGCGAACAGCCCTGGGGTGTGGTTGCGGTTAAAACGGAATGAGGAGGATAGTATGAAAGCGATTGCCATTGCCGCCGCCCTCGCGCTGGCCCTGACCGGCAGCGCCAGCCTTGCCCAGCAGTTCGATTACGGATTTGCCGGGCTGATGGGCAAGGCCAACCGCGTGACGCTGCGGATCTGATGCTCGGTTCCGGCAAGCCGGTGCAGCCGGACGGGCCGGTCGATCTGAAATCGGGCACCTATTACAAGATGAACATCGTGGCCGATGGCTCTGCCGAGCTGGCTTTGTCTGGCGGCGACTTCTTTCGCGCGATCTGGATCAATGAGATCGTGATCAACAAAATCGAAATTCGTCCGATGGGCGTGCATTCGCTGGAATTCGACGCGGGCGGCACCGCCGAGATCAGCTTTATCGCCATCACCCCCGGCAGCTTTTCGCTGTCTATCCCCGGATCCTCGGGAGAAAGCCAGAAGGCCATTTTCAACATCCGCTGAAAGGAGAACGACCCATGAAAAAACTGCTGCTTGCCGCCATGATTGCCGGCTTTGCCATGCCCGCTCTCGCCGATGATCACGACAAGGCCACCCCTGAACAGATCGCAAAAATCGACGAGGCCCTTGCCGCTGTCAGTTGCGAGGTGGATCCCGACAATATCGAGGTCGAGGAAGATGGCTCGTTTGACCTTGATGATGTGATCTGCGCCGATGGCCAGTATGATGTGAAACTGAACGCCGATTTCACCGAGAAAGAGCGCCGCAAGGAATGAACGCAGACCAGGGCAGCGCGCTGAGGGTCGCAGGGGTCAGCCATCGCTTTGGCGCGACAGAGGCCCTGCGCGATGTGTCATTCCAGGTCGGGAAGGGCGAATTCTGCGCGCTGCTCGGGGTGAACGGGGCGGGCAAGACCACGCTCTTTTCGCTGATCACCAGGCTTTATGACAGCTCTTCGGGGCTGATCGGGGTGGCGGGCTATGACGCCCGACGTCAGCCGTCAAAGGCGCTGGCGCGGCTTGGCGTGGTGTTTCAGAGCCGGGCGCTTGATGGTGATCTGACGCTGAGGCAGAACCTTGCCTATCACGCGGCGCTGCATGGCATGGGCGGCGCCGCCGCGCGCAGCCGCATTGCCGAGGTGACCGCCCTGGTCGGGCTTTCGGGCAAAGAGGCTGACCGGGTCTCGACGCTGTCGGGGGGCAGCTGCGCCGGGCCGAAGTCGCGCGCGCGCTTTTGCACCGGCCGGAACTGCTTTTGCTCGATGAGGCGACCGCAGGCCTTGATCTGCGGGCCCGGGCAGAGCTCGTCGCACTGGTGCGCCGCCTGATTGCGGAAGAAGGCGTATCGACGCTTTGGGCCACCCATATTTTTGAGGAAATCGCCCCGGAGGATCATGTCGTGATCCTGCACAGGGGTGCGGTTCTGGCCGATGGGCGCGCTTCAGAGATCGCCGCAGGCACGACGCTTGCCGAAAGGTTTCTGGACCTGACCGGTGCGGGGCGCGCAGCATGAAAGGCTGGTCCATCGCCTTTGCCGGCATCGCCAGACGCGAATTCCTGCGCTTCACCCGTCAGCGCGAGCGGTTCCTCGCAGCACTGGTCAGGCCACTGGTCTGGCTGTTCATCTTTGCCGCCGGCTTCCGCTCGGTTCTGGGTCTCTCGATCACGCCGCCTTACCGCACCTATGTGCTGTATGAGGTCTATGTGATCCCCGGGCTTTGCGGCATGATCCTGTTGTTTTCCGGCATGCAAAGCTCGCTTTCGATGGTTTATGACCGCGAGACCGGGGCGATGCGCAGCCTGCTGGTCAGCCCCTATCCGCGCTGGTTCCTGCTGGGCGCCAAGCTGTTTTCAGCGGTGCTGGTGGCGGTTCTACAGGCCTATGCCTTTCTGCTGATTGCCTGGTTCTGGGGGGGCGCCCGCCCTGGACCGGCTATGTGACGGTGCTGCCTGCGCTGATCCTTGCCGGGCTGATGCTGGGCTCGCTGGGGCTGCTGATTTCATCGGCGATCCGTCAGCTTGAGAACTTTGCGGGCGTGATGAATTTCGTGATCTTCCCGATGTTCTTCGCCTCTTCCGCGCTTTACCCGCTGTGGCGGATGCGGGAATCAAGCGTGCTCCTCTATCACATCTGCGCCTGGAATCCCTTCACCCATTCGGTCGAGTTGATCCGCTTTGCGCTCTATGGCCAGATAGAGCCGCTGGGGCTGGCGGCCACCCTTGGCTGTCTGGTGGTTTTCTTCGGCGCCACCATTTTCATGTATGATCCGGCAAAGGGCCTCTGGCGCGGCCGGAAAGGAGGGGCGTCATGATCCTTCGCGTTCTCGTGCTGATCGCGCTGCTGCCGGGTTCCGCACTGGCTGCGGGCGAGGCCGATCCCGACTGGCCCTGTATCCAGCGCCGCCAGCCGCAGCTTTCGCTTGGCCAGGTCTGGGCAGGGCCTCAGCCGGACGACGCGATCACCGCCCTCGCCGCTGAACCCGAGATCCAGCGCGTCGCCTCGGTGCTGGCGTTGCGCCGCACCTCGCCCGAAGAGGCGGCGGCGCTGGTTGAGACATTCGTCGCCGGGGGCAGCGATCCGGCCCGGCTGACCGCGCTTTATCTCGCGACGTTCAATCATATCCAGCGCACCCGCGACCGGGTGATGGCCGGGATCACCCGCTACGCCCATAAACAGGCCGGGCTGGATGAACAGATCAAAGCCCGGCGGCATGAGTTCGAGCAGCTCTCGGCAGCCGATTCGCCTGACTTTGACGCAATCGACAAAGCCGAGCAGGATATCGACTGGTCGACCCGGATTTTCCAGGACCGCCAGCGGGCCCTGACCTATGTTTGCGAAACTCCGGTCATTCTGGAACAACGCGCCTTTGCGATTGGCCGTCTGATCAGCGGAAAACTGCAGTAATGCGTCCTTATTGCACAGATTTGCGACCTCAATGCAGTTAGGTCTCGATTCATAATAAGAATGTTCTAAGCTTCTTATGTCGTCTGCAGGGAGGTGCGGGCGTCAAAGGGGAGGGCAGAATGGAACATCAGACCGTCAAAGCGGGGATGTCCCCGCGCCATCGGCGTATAAGTCCGTCCGGGACGTGCTTATCGTCGAAGACCATCCTCTGATGGGCGAGGCGCTTTCGATGACATTGCAGGCGGCCTTCCGCCTGAACCGGGTGCGTTGTGTCGCGACCCTTGCGCTGGCCGAGGCAACTCTGCGCGCCGAGGGGATTCCAGATGCCGTTCTGCTGGATCTGAACCTGCCGGATGTGAAGGGCATCGAGGCGGTAATCAGCCTGAAATCGCAGCTGGGCAAGCGCCCGCTCACGGTCATTTCCGCCGAAGTGCAGCCCGAGATGGTGTCGTCGGTGATCGCCGCCGGCGCCTGTGGCTATATCTCGAAATGCCTGCCGCGCTCTGAGATGGTCGAGGCGTTCCGCCGGATGTGGGAGGGCGAAACCGTGCTGCCCGAGGGATTTGCCGAAGACGAGGACAATGGCGATCTTGCCGCGCTGACCCATAATTTCAGCACCCTGACCCAGCAGCAGATGAATATTCTGCGGCTGATCTGCCAGGGGCGCCCGAACAAAATCATCAGCTATGAGCTTTCAATCGCTGAGGCGACGGTAAAGACCCATATCGCGGCGATCATGTCCAAGATCCATGCCAGCAACCGCACCCAGGTGGCGTTGCTGGCCAACAGGGTCCGGCTGTTTGGGCGCTGAGAATGGAAATCTCGCAGTCAGGTCGCCCTGCCCGGCCCATTGCCGCCTCGGCACGCGGCGGCTTTGTCGCGGTGTCCGGGTCGCTGATCTGCGCCTTCGCCGATCTGGACCCCGCGCTGATCCTGGTTTTTGCCGATGATCAGGACCTGGTCACCCCGCTGACCGGTGCGCTGCATGATGCGTTCGGCGCCGGCTGCAAGGTTCTCGGCTGTTCCTCGGCCGGCGGCTTCTGCTTTGACGGCTATCAGGAAGACAGCGTTGTCGCGATAGCTTTCCCCGCCAGCAGTTTCCGCGCCGAAGCGGTCTGTCTGCGTGGGCTGCGCCAGCATGTGACGCTGGACTGGATGGTCTCGCTGCGCGGGCTGATGGAGAAATCACGCGGACATGCCGGGAAATCGCGCTTCGGGCTTTTGCTGATCGACGGCTCCAGCGGCTGTGAAGAGCTGGTCACCACGACCGTGGATGCGTCGCTGCCGGATCTGATGGTGCTGGGCGGCTCGGCCGGGGACGGGTTGCGGTTCGAGCAGACAAGGCTGGCGATGGATGGTGTGGAATATGCCGAAAGCGCGTTGTTTTGCGTGATCAACACCGATTTCGACGTGAAAGAGGTGATTTTTGATCATTTCGTGCCGGTCGGCAACCGCATGGTCGTCACCTCTGCCAATCCGGAAACCCGGCTGATCCATGAGATCAACGCCGAACCCGCGGCAGAGGAATATGCAAGACTGATCGATGTGCGGGTGGATGAGCTGGGACCAAGCGCCTTTGCAGAGAACCCGCTGCTGGAATGTGCCGGTGGGCGCCATTATGTCCGTGCGATCAGCGGCGTAACCCCGAATGGCGATCTGGCGCTGATGTGCTCGATCGAGCCGGGGGCGATCCTGACGCTGGGGCGCTCGGAAAGCCTGACCGAAGGGTTGCGGCGGCAGATGGAACAGATCGGCCCCGCCGAACTGGTGCTGGGGTTTGACTGCATCCTGAGGCGCATTGCGGTTGAACGGGCCGGTGAGCAGGAGACAGTCGGCAAGCTCTGTCGTGATTTTCGCGTGGCGGGCTTTAACACCTATGGCGAGCAGCATGGCGGCATTCATGTGAACCAGACATTTGTCGGCCTCGCGATCCTCGATGACAGCGCCAGCAGGGGTATGGGCAGCATCGATGTTGCGTGAAACGGACAGCCCCGGCCAGAAGATCGCCAAGCTGACGCGGATCAATGAGGTGCTGATCCGCCGGCTTGAAAGCATCAGCCAGAAACGCGGCCCCGCCTATGCGCTGTCGCGGGCGGCCGAGGTGCTTGAGCGTGAGGTGGTGGCGCGCAACCTTGATCTTGAAACCGCGCTGGCTGAACTTGCGCTGATCAATACTGAACTGGCCACCGCGCGCGAGGTCGCCGACCAGGCCAATCGCGCGAAATCGCGCTTTCTGCGGGCGGCCAGCCATGATCTTTTGCAACCCCTCAGCGCGGCCAAGCTGTTTCTCGCCCATCTGCGCGAAGTCTCGGGCGATGCGCTGCAACGCGACCTTGTCTCGCATCTGACGGCCACGATCGATTCCGCCGAAGAGCTGATCCGCGCGCTGTTGCAGATCGCCAAGCTCGACAGTCGCAGCTTTCAGACCAATCTTGCGCCGGTGGCGATGGGGCGGTTGTTTCGCCGGCTGATCATCGACACCCAGCCGGTGGCCAGCGCGCGCCGGATCGACCTGCGTTTTGTCGGGTCAAAGGCCACCGTGCTGAGCGACGGGGTCTATCTGCGCCAGATCGCGCAGAACCTGATCACGAATGCGCTGAAATATACCACCGGGCGCAAGGTGCTGGTCGGGCTGCGCCATGAGCAGGACAGCGAGGTGGGGCCTGCGGTCTGGCTTGAGGTGCTGGACCAGGGGCCGGGCATCGCACCCGCCGATCAGACCCGTATTTTCAATGAATTTGAACGGCTCTCGCTGGAAACGCAGCCCGGCACCGGTCTGGGCCTTTCCATCGTCCAGCGCGCCTGTGATCAGCTTGACCACCGGCTCGAGCTGATCTCACATCCGGGCCTCGGCTCGCGCTTTCGCGTCAGGCTGCCTTTGGTCCAGACCCCGTCTTTGCCAGCGATGACCGAAGAGGCGCCCGATCTGCCGCGCCCCGATCTGACAGGGCGCCGGGTGTTGCTGATCGAGAACGACCAGACCATGCGTCATGCGATGCAATATCTGCTGGAAAGCTGGGGCATGATTGCCTGGCCTGTCGCGGGCAGCGAAGAGGCGGTGCAGGTGGCGATGCTCGCCGCGCCCGATCTCATCCTGTCGGATTACCGGCTCGATGGCGAGGATACCGGGGTGGCGGCGATCCGGCGCCTCTCGCAAGAGCTGGGCCTGGCACCGCCTGCGCTGATTGTCAGCGCCGAACCCGCCGATATGATCCGCCGGAAGATCGGCGAGCCGGCGCTGGAAATCCTGGAAAAACCTGTCGCCGCCGAAGATCTGAACCGCGCCATTCGGCACTCGCTCGGGCTGACATGAGGGCCCGGCGCTGGTTGCGTCCCGGCCTGAGGCCCCGGCTGTGGACAGCCGCGACCCTGCTGGCCGGGCTGACGATGCTTTCGGCGGGGCTGGCGGTCTACGGCCTGTCGCGCACCCAGTCCTATGCGCATGAGGCGATGGCGGCGCAAAGCCGGATCGAGGCCTATGGTGTGTTTTCGGCGCGGGTGAATGACTGGATGATCAGCTGGCTCACACGGCCCGAGACACCGCCCGATCCCGCCACGGTGCTGGGGACAATTGATCAGCTCGACCGGTTGGTTGCCGACGATGTCGCCGGCGCCGCTACATCGGAACAACAGGCACAGCGCGCGCGGCAAAGCATGACCCCGGCGCGGCTGCGCGGCTTTTTTGGCCAGCTGGAAAAGACGCTGGCGCAATCCGGTCCGGGCACGCCACAGGGGGATGCGGCGATTGCCTTCTATATGGCGCAGGCCCCCGAGGCGGTAGGCGGCCAGATCATCCAGGAAACCCGTCGCCGCGAAAACGCCCTGCTGGCGATGGACCGGCTGCAAAACACCCTGCGGATCTTTGCCCTTGCGGCGGGACTGGCGGCACCCCTTGTGCTGGCGGCGCTTTATCTTCTGGTGCTGCGCCCTCTGTTTGGCCGGCTCGAGCGGGTCACCGCCTCGGCAGAAAGCCTCGCAAGCGGCCAGTTCCCGCGCGGCTCCGGCGGGCATGACGAGCTTGGGCTGATGCTGGCACGGTTGCGGCAGATGGCGCGGAGACTTGACCGCAGGCGCGCCGGGCTGGAGCGCGACAGCCAGCGCCTTGAGGGCATCATCGCCGGGCGCACCGCCGATCTGTCCGCTGCGAATGAGCGGCTGGCGCAGACCGATACCGACCGCCGCCGCCTGTTCGCGGATGTTGGCCACGAGCTGCGCACGCCGCTGACCGTTATCATGGGCGAGGCAGAGCTTGGCGCCCGCCATTCCGATCCGCTTGTGCGCGCGGCCTTTCAGACGATCATGGCGCGCGGCCAGCGTCTTAACCGCCGGATCGAGGATATCTTGCGCATCGCGCGGTCTGACTCCGGTCAGCTGGAGCTTTGCCGCGACAGGGTCGCCCTGGATCAGGCGATCAGTGCCGCGCTGGCAGATACCGCACCTTTGCTGCGCCGCGCCGGAGTGAGCGTCAGAACTGAGGTGGCAGAAATCCATCTCTGCGCCGATGCCGACTGGCTGCGCCAGGTCTTTGCCGGCCTCTTCGAGAATGCCTCGAAATATGCCGGGCGCGGCGCTGAGGTCTCGGTGACCGCCAGCGCAGGGGATGGGATTGCCCGGATCGTGATCACCGATACCGGGCCGGGCCTCGCCCCCGGTCTGCGCGATCAGGTCTTTCGCCGCTTTGCCCGCAGCGGAAATGCCCCGGGCTTTGGCGTCGGGCTTGCCCTTGCAGCCTGGGTCGTGGAAGCTTCGGGTGGAAGCATGGGTCTGTTGCCCGAGGATCGCCCCGAACCTGGCCCTGCGGAAGGGCCGCAAGATCGCAGGGGGCTTGGATTGCAGATCGGGCTGCCGCTTTGGGAGGAGAGGTAATGGCGCATATTCTGGTGGTCGAGGATGACCATGACATCGCCTCGCTGCTGTCGCGCGGGCTGGAAGCCGCCGGCCATCAGGTGGAATGGGCCGAGACGGCCGGGGCAGCCGCGGATTTCGTGGAAACACGCGGCTGCGATGCCGCGATCATCGATATGATGCTGGGAGATGACAGCGGCGCCGAATTGCTGGCCGGGATGCGGGCGCGCGGCAAGCGCATGCCCGCGATCATCCTGTCTGCCCTGAACCGGATCGAGGATCGCACCGAGGGCCTCGAGGCTGGCGCACAGGATTATGTTGTGAAACCGTTCCAGCTCTCGGAACTGCTGGCACGGCTCGAGGTGCAGCTGCGCCGATCCGCGCCGCGCATTGCGCCGGTGACGCTGGCCGATCTGACCTATGACGCAACATCGCGCATGGTGACCGGCGCGGCGCGGCCACAGATGATGACCGAACGCGAGGGCGAATTGCTGGCCTATCTGCTGCAACGGCCCGGGGTTCTGCTGACGCGGGGCGAGCTGTTTGACGCGCTCTGGGCGCAGCATGGCGGCTCGACCGAGAATGTGGTCGATGTCTATCTGGGCTATCTGCGGCGCAAACTGGGTAATTTCACCCCCTATGGGCTCAGCCTGAAGACCCTGCGCAGCCGCGGCTTCATGCTGACGGCCCAGGGGGATGAGCCATGAAGCGCCTCGCTCTGGTTCTGGCGCTGTGCCTCAGTGGGGCGGCTTCGGCGGGGCCGCTCTCGGATCTGATCATGGCGGAGGGCGTCTTTGCTGATGCCGGGGCCGGCGACGTACTGCAATACAGTCTCAGCCGTAATGGGTCAGGCGATGCGGCCCCGGCACTATCGGCGCTGCGCCTTCTGGTGATGGAAGATAAGGGTACGAAATTTCTGCTGCTCGACCAGGAAGCCGGCGGCACGCGCAGCGAGATTGCCCGGTTTCCCGCCGCCAGCGCCAATCCGCTTTTGTTGTATTTCCTGGAAAATATCGTCCGCGATATGAGCCAGGCGACCGGGGGCAACCCTTTCTATATCCGCAACCGCATCCGCGCCGCGCTGATCGCCGCAGAGGCCGCGCCCGGAGCTGATGGTCGCATCACCGTGACGCTGGAGCCTTTCGCGGCAGATCCGAACCGGGACCGTCTGGGCCCCTTTGCCGGATTGCGGCTGCAGGTTTCCTTTGACCCTGCAGAGCCCGGTCGCCTCCTCAGCCTTAAGGCGGATACCGGAGCCGGGCCGGGTGGCTATAGTGAAGAGATGATCCTGACCGGGGGGAATGATGCACCGCCGCCTTGTAACCGCTGCTTTTTTGCCGCTGCTGTTTGCCGGCCCCACAGCCGCAGAGACGCTGGCCAATGATTATCCGACCGAGGCGCGGGCGGAATATGTCTTCACCTGCATGACGGTGAACGGCCAGACCCAGGATATGCTACGCCGCTGCTCCTGCTCGATTGATACGATTGCCTCGATCCTGCCCTATGACAATTTCGTCTCTGCCGAGACGGTGCTGCGGATGCGGATCGGCGGCGGCGAGCGGACGGCACTGTTTCGCGGCAGCCCGACGATGCAGGCGGTGGCCGCCGATCTGCGCCGCGCTCAGGCCGAGGCCGAGATGGTCTGTTTCTGAGCCGGACGGTGCAGCCGGCGGGCGGGTGATCAGACCGCGCCGGGCGCCAGTTTGCGATAGATGAAAGCCGGCGGCGGCGCGCTGGTTTCCAGCGCGATCATCTCATCAATTCTGGCCCGGAAGGGCGAAAGACGGCACACCGGGTCTGTCGCCCGCGGGTCGCCGGTCAGCGCCATGGCCTGACAGCGGCAACCGCCATAATCAACCTCGCGCCGGTCGCAGCTCTGACAGGGTTCGGGGAGCCAGTCTGTGCCTCTGAAGGCCGAAAAGGCAGGACCTTGCCAGATCTCTGCCAGCGAAGCGAAGCGCACATTCTGGAACACGAGCCCCGGGATGATTTCGGCGGCATGGCAGGGCAGAACCTTGCCATTAGGGGCGATATTAAGCCCGGTCGTGCCCCAGCCATTCATGCAGGCTTTTGGAAAATCGGCAAAATAATCGGGTGGCACAAAATCAATCGCCAGGGACCCTGCATAGGTCCTGCGGGCTTCGGCCACCACCCGCTTGGCCTCATCGACCTGATCGCGGGTCGGTTGCAAACCGGCGCGGTTTTTCAGCGCCCAGCCCTGGAACTGCACGCAGGCCACCTCGATCCGGCGGGCGCCCAGCTCAGCCGCCAGCGCGATGGTGGCAGGCAGATCACCCAGATTGTGCCGGTGCATCACCGCATTGATGGTCAGCGGAAATCCCAGCCGGGCTATTTCGGCGGCGGTCTGCATCTTGCGGGCAAAGCCGCCCTTATAACCGCCAACGAAATCCGCCACCTCGGGCGTGGTGCCCTGCAGCGAAAGCTGGATATGATCAAGGCCGGCCCGGTCCAGCGCTTCCAGCCTTGCAGGCGTCAGCCCGATGCCCGATGTGATGAGATTGGTGTAAAGCCCCGCCGCCCGTGCCGCTGCCACCAGGTCGACCAGATCGGGGCGCGACGCAGGCTCGCCCCCGGAAAGATGCAGCTGCAAGACACCAATTGCGGCAGCTTCCTGAAACACCCGCGACCATTCGGCGGTTGTCAGCTCGCCCTGGCGCTGCACCATATCAAGCGGGTTCGAGCAATAGGGGCAGGACAGCGGGCAGCGATGGGTCAGTTCGGCCAGCATCGCCATTGGCGGAGCCTGCTGCGAGGATGGCCGGGGGGGGCGCTGTCTCTCATGACAGATCGACCAGCCGCCGGACCGCGAGGCCCTGCAAGAATTCGATCACATCGGCCTCGATCATGTCGCGCGGCGCAGCATAGCGCCGGGCCAGATCTTCCGATATCGCGGCGATATCGCGGGCGCCGTCCACCTCTTCAAGCACCGCCTTGCCAATCGGGTCCAGCATCAGCGCGATCTCGGGGCCAAGCAGCACCGGTGTCTCACGCACCGCATCAAAATGCAGCCGCACCCCGCGCGGCAGGCAGGGGCGATCCGATGCAGTGACCGCGGCGCTGGTCATCGCATCAGCCCCTGATCCGGGCGCCATGCGCCGGGCGGGATCGGCCCTGGCGCGACATAGGCGCCGTAAAGCGCGTCGAGCTGGGCCCAGAGCACATCGGTTTTGAATTCCAGCGCCGCGACGGCCATATCCTCCTGCTCACGCGTTTTCGCCTGATCCAACACCCAGGCGAGGCCGAATGCCACATCCTTTGGCGCCTCCTTCAGCCGGTGCTGAAAGTAAGAAATCGTGTCCGGATTGGCGAAAGCATAGTGCCGCAGCAGGCCCGCAATGCGTTCTTCATGGATCGCCGGGGCGAAAAGCTCGGTCAGGCTGGCGGCGACGGCCTGCAACAAGGGCTGCTCGCGGACATATCTGACATAGGCATCAACCGCGAAACGGGTGGCCGGCAGGACACCCTCGCAGGACGCCACATAAGCGGGGTCAAGCCCGACCCCTTCGGCGAGGCGCAGCCAGCGACTGATCCCCCCCGGCTGGCCGTCGCTGCCATCGTGATCTTCGATCCGCGCGCGCCAGGCCCGGCGCAGGCCCGGTTCTTCCACCCGGCTCATAAAGGCCGCATCTTTCATCGGGATCCGCGACTGGTAGTAATAGCGGTTCACGACCCAGGCCCGGACCTGGTCAATCGTACAGCCGCCCGAATGCAGCAGGCGGTGAAACGGGTGTTTGTCATGATAGCGCAGCACCCCGACCTGGCGCAGCCGTGCCTCAAGCGCGGCCTTGCGATCCTCGGGGGTGATGGCGGGGGCAGCTGCGCTCACAGCAATATCTCCTGTCCGTCGCGGGCGATCTCCCAGCCCGCCGCCCCGACCCGGGCGCGTTCCTGTGAGCCGGGCCGCAGCACGGGATTGGTATTGTTGATATGGATATAGACGCGCCGCGCGAGGTTCAGCCCGTCAAAGGCGGCGAGACTGCCATCCGGCCCGGCCATCGAGATATGACCCATCCGCCCGCCCGTCTTCACGCCGGTGCCGGTCCTGGTCATTTCATCATCGCTCCAGACAGTGCCATCGAACAGGAGGAGGTCCGCGCCCCCGACCCGGTCGCGCAAATCCGGTGTCACCGCCGCGCAGCCTGGAATGTAAAACATCACCCGCCCGCCGCAGTCGATCCGCAGTCCGATGGTCTGTTCGCCCAGGAGATCGGTCTTCACCTCGCCCTCCTCCAAAAACAGCGGCACCTTGCCCGGGACAGCAAAAGCGGTCAGCCGCAGCCCGGCAAGCGGCTCAAAGGGGTCATCGGGCCGGATCGCCTGCTTTCCCACCAAAGCGGGGTTGAGCACGCGGAACACCGGCTGCTCAAGGATCGCAAGCGTCGCGGCTGTCGCATGGATCTGAAAGGGGGTGCTTTCGCGCAGGGTCAGCAGCCCGGCGATATGGTCGATATCGCCATTGGTCAGCACGACCGCGCGCACAGGGCTGCCGCGCCGGGACGGCGGATGCAGCCCCGAGAGGCGCAGCTGCTCGCGGATATCAGGCGAGGCATTCAGCACCACCCAGTCGCGGCCATCGGCAGATACCGCAACTGAACTCTGGCTCATACCAGCAATTTCGCCCGAGCGCGCATCAGCGCAATTCTGGCACCCGCAATTCCATTGGGGCAGGCCACCGCCGGCGGCTGCCCCAAGAATCTTTACATGCATTCCGGGCGAATCAGATCAGGTCACGGCCGCCGCGATCGTCTTCCGACGGACCGTACATGTTGATTTCCATACCGCATTTCACTTCAAGAGCCTTCGGTTTCGACCAGGTCATGGCAGTTCCTCCTTTGCCTCATAGCAAGAGCTTACGCCCGTGACGTCACTTGGCAATACAACTTTAGTTTCCCCTCAGCGCAGCCGGGGCAGACTGCGCCTGCCCCGGCTAGGGCTGCGTCCGCCGCGCGACCGGCTTTGCCTGACGTTTCAGGCCAAGCCGCGCCATCCTGCGATGCACCGTCGCCCGGTCAACCTGCAGCAAAGCGGCGACCGCAGAAATATTCCAGCCATTCTCGGCCAGGAGATGACTGAGCATCGCAGCCGAACCCGGGCCTGCATCGCTGCCCTGCCCGCGCATATGGGCGGGAAAATGCTCTGCCCCGATCAACAGCTTGTCCGACGCCAGCCCGCCCGTTGCCGCGACTGTTCGGGCAAGCGCTTCCATCTCATGCAGATTGCCCTCCCATTTATGGCCCGTCAGCAACGCGGCCGCCGGAAGGTCAAAGGCCACGCCGGATCCGAGCGCGGCTGCAAACACCTTGCTGGCAATCGCTATGATATCCTGGCGCCCGGCAAGGCCTGGCAGCACCAGCCGCGTTGCCGCCAGCCGGTGATGAAACTCCTCACGCGGGGCGCCATTGGCGGTAAGCCCCCGGCTGGTGACGATGATGCGCGCGCTCGACTCCCGCTCCCGCATTGCGCCAAGGGGACGAAAGCGGCGGGTGACCAGCAGGCTCGCCAGCCTTGCCTGAAGTGCCGCGGGCAATTGTTCCGGATTGTCGAGCACCAATGTGCCATGATCCGCCGCGCTGATCAGACCGGGTTCATAGCTGCGCAGATCGCCGCGCCCGAACAGCACCGCGGCCTCTTCGCCGGTGATCGTCTCACAGGCCACGGTGATCAGCGGCCCGCGCCGGCCGCCGGCATGAATAGCGCGCGCCAGTGCCGATTTGCCGCTGCCGCAGGGCCCCTCGATCAGCATCGGCATATCGCTGCGCGCAAGGACCATCGCCTGCCCGACCACTTCCCGCATCACCGGGTCAGTGCCTGCAAGCTCGCTGAGTTCGGCCGTCAGACGGGGCGCCGGAACGGAATGCGTGACCGGCGCGCGACGCGGTTCGATTGCATGGGCAAAGAGGCGGTAGCCGTCGCGGGTTTCAATCAGCCGGTCGCGGGCCTCATGCTGGCGCGTCAGCTGTTCCAGGCCGGAGCAATCGAGATTGAAAATCTCTTCAATGGGACGGCCAATCAGCGATGCGCCGCGCCGCCAGTCTGCGCCAAGGCTGCGCGCCATCAGCCGGGCGGCGCCGTTGGTCATGCCGATCACCCTGCCCCCTTCGTCAAGACGCAGCGCCGCTTCGGGATCGACATCCAGAAAATCCGGGCTGCCGGCCAGACGCAAAACCCAGTCAGTGCGGCTTTCCGCCATGATATTCGCCATCTCGATCCGCCGCGCGGTCTGGCGCACCAGGTTAAGCGCAAGGCTCTGGCTGGTGCGGATCAGCGGCGAGGAAAGCAGCGAGATATCAAGAACCGCTGCCAGCTGCCCCGCCGTGTCATAGATCGGCGCGGCAGTGCAGGACAGTCCGGTATGGCTGATATCGAAATGATCGCTCTGATGAATGATCAGCGGCTCGCCGGTCTCGATACAGGCGCCAAGCGCGCAGGTGCCGGCGCGGGCCTCGGACCATTCCGCGCCGAGATACAGCCCGGACCGGCGCAGCGCATCTTTCTGCGTCCCCTCCCCCAGATATTCGACGGTGACACCGGCGGCATCCGCAAGCAGCAGCACATAATTCTGCCCGGCGACCAGTTTATAAAGATCATCGATACCAGAGCGCGCAATCCGGATCAGATCCTCCGAGCGCTGGCGGTGCTGGCGCAGCGCCGCGTCCGGAAGGATATAGGCTTCGCCCCGCGCGGCAGGATCAAGCCCGTGCTTTTTCAGGCATCGCAGCCAGCTTTGCACCACCACTGGATCGCGGGTCTCGCTGCCACGATGCGAGGCGGTCTCGATCTCGCGGATATGCTCGATATCGGTCTGCATTCTGTTCCCCACCAGGGCTGTGGCCGCAGGCGCCTGCAGGCCGCACCCCTGTGATCCTGGCATAAATCTCCTGCGGCGTTAACCATGCCGTCTGTGCGGCGCAGCATCCTGCCGCAGTGCCGCGAAGCTGTTGCAGCCCGATGCAACACTGTGCGCTGGCCGCGCCACAGTGGCCCCCGGCAAGCCGTTGGAATCGTTGATCCGCGAGAAATGCGTTCGCGCTGAACCGGCGGCAGGTCAGGCTGTTGGCACATTGGAGGAGAACGAGAATGAAGGCCTTGCGCTTCCATGCCGCCCCGCAGCTGCGGATCCCGGAGGCGAGAGCGATTCCAGCGCCGAAGTTCCGGATCGTTCTGACCTGACCCGATCCCGGCAGGCAGGGGTTGGGAGGCCCCGGTCAACCGGATGTCACAAAAGCACTATGGGAGGAGAAACCATGCTTGATACGATCAAAGAAGGCGCGCTTGCCGCGCTGGTTGCCGATCTGGAACGCGCGCTGGTGGCGCAGGATGCCGAGGCGGTGGCCGGGCTGTTCCTGGAGACCGGCTTCTGGCGCGACCTTGCGACTTTCACCTGGAACCTGAAAACCTGCGAGGGCCGGACTGAGATCGCGCAAATGGCCCGGGCGCAGCTGCCGCATGTCAGGCCGTCGCTGCTGCGCCTCGACCCGGCAGAGCGTGTATCAGAGGCGGATGGCGTCACCGAGGGCTGGCTGCTGATCGAGACCGCCGCCGGCCGGGGTCAGGGCTATATCCGCATGAAAGAGGGTAAGATCTGGACGCTTCTGACCACGCTTCATGAGCTGAAAGGCCATGAGGAGCCGCGAAAGCTGCGCCGGCCGATGGGGGCAGAACATGGCCATGACCCGGCGCGCAAAACCTGGAAGGAAAAGCAGCTTGATGAGGCGGCGCGGCTTGGGTTCGAGGACCAGCCCTATGTGCTGGTGATCGGCGGCGGTCAGGGGGGCATCGCGCTTGGCGCACGGCTGCGGCAGCTTTCCGTCCCGACCATCGTGATCGACAAACACCCGCGCCCCGGCGATCAGTGGAGGAACCGCTACAAATCGCTCTGCCTGCATGACCCGGTCTGGTATGACCACCTGCCCTATATCCCTTTCCCCGACAACTGGCCGGTCTTCGCGCCCAAGGACAAGGTCGGCGACTGGCTGGAGATGTATACGAAGGTGATGGAGCTGAATTACTGGTCCTCCACCACCGCAACCTCGGCGAAATATGACGAGGCGAAAGGCGAATGGGAGGTGGTCGTCCATCGCGACGGCAAGGATATCACGCTGCGCCCGAAGCAGCTGGTTCTGGCGACCGGCATGTCCGGCAAGGCCAATGTGCCGGTGATCCCGGGCCAGGATGTGTTCCAGGGCGAGCAGCAGCATTCCAGCCAGCATCCCGGGCCGGACGCCTATAGGGGCAGACGCGTCGTGGTGATCGGGGCCAATAACTCGGCGCATGACATCTGTGCGGCACTGTGGGAGGGCGGCGCTGATGTGACAATGGTACAGCGCTCGTCCACCCATATCGTCAAATCCGACAGCCTGATGGAGGTCTGTCTGGGCGGGCTTTATTCCGAGGCGGCGGTGGCCAATGGCATCACCCATGACAAGGCGGATATGATCTTCGCCTCGGTGCCCTATAAGATCATGGCCGATTTCCACGTGCCGCAATATGACGAGATCAAGGTCCGTGATGCCGCCTTCTATGCGGCGCTGGAAAAAGCCGGGTTCATGCTTGATTTCGGCGATGATGAAAGCGGGCTCTTCATGAAATATCTGCGCCGGGGCTCGGGTTATTACATCGATGTCGGCGCCTGCGATCTGATCATCGACGGCTCGATCAGGCTGCAATCCGGCAAGGGGATCAGCCATCTGTCGGAAACGGCCGTGGTGCTGGACGATGGCACCGAACTGCCCGCCGATCTGGTGGTCTATGCCACCGGCTATGGCTCGATGAACGGCTGGGCTGCGGATCTGATCAGCCAGGAGGTGGCGGATAAGGTTGGCAAATGCTGGGGGCTGGGATCCGAGACCACCAAAGATCCCGGGCCATGGGAGGGTGAGCAACGCAATATGTGGAAGCCCACCATGCAGGAAGGGCTCTGGTTCCACGGCGGCAACCTGCATCAGTCGCGCCACTATTCGCGCTATCTCGCGCTGCAACTGAAAGCGCGTCAGGCCGGGCTTGAGACGCCGGTCTGGGGGCTCGAAGCGCCGCATCATCTGCGCTGAAGCCGGGCACGGGCCGCTTTGCCACAGGCGAGGCGGCCCGTTGATCCTCCGGCCCTTCTGATCCGGCAGGCAGGGCATAGGTTTCCTGCAGTTGCGGCGTCCTGTCTGCCTGTCGCCGCTTCGGTGGAAGATCAGGACTGGCGCGATCAGGCGCAGGCGGCAATTGCCTGGCATCATGAAAACCAGCGCGCAGAATGTGAGAACCCGTATGCGGTAACCGCCTCGGCTGATGATCTGCCGATGGGTGAGGATACCGCTGCGCGTGAGGCCCAGCGGATCGGCTTTCAGGACGGGATGCCGCGCCGAGGGGCTGAGCAAACTGCTTCAAGCCTCGGGTGCCACGGTGCCGGCTGCGGCCATGTTCCAGATGGACGGCGCATTCATCTAAAATCAGTCGCTGGACATTTCGCGGCTGGCGGATCACCCAGGCCCGGTCATTGCTGGCCGCCCGGTTCAACAGGTTCGGGTCGGTGCGGAATAAGGCGGACGGGAAATCCGCGCCCGCATCATCCTGCGCCAGCGGGTCGCCCCCCGCCTTCAGAACCTTAACAACCGCGCAAAAATGGCTGATCCGCGCCGCGAGCAGCAGCGGGCGCAGTTTGGTCCTGTCGGCAAATTCGATATCCGCCCACCGCGCCAGCACGAGGTCGACCGGATTTGTCGCGCAGTGCCTCCAGCGCGTTGAACAGTGGTGGCCTCGCCATCCGATCGGGCCGGATATTTGGATTGCCACCACAAAGACCGCGCCGGTTCATTTCCCCAATCGCTTTAGGGTGAGGGACTTTTGGCGACGAAGCTGCGGAACTCTTCCGTAAGGCGGTCGACCATATCCATGCTGCGATTGGTCTCATCGGCAAGCGCCACCATGATCCCGATCGATTGCCGCCGGGAGCAGTCTTGCGGCTCCCCGACACTGCGCCGCGCCACGCCGTCCGCAATCGCGCTTTGCAGCTCGGCGTCAAAAACATCGGGCATCGCTTCGGCGCGCGCCAGATCGACACGGCTGCGGCCGCCATGGCATTTTGTGGCATAGGCATTGTGCAGCCGGGCTGAGCTGATGATCTCTGCCTTTCTATGGGCGAGTGTGCTGCGGTAATTCGCCTCTGTTTCAGGAACGAGGTAGATCCGGTCCGCCTCGGCAAGGCCGTTGTATTCGGTGGGTGGCAGATCGCGGTCCGGCATCACCCAGTCCAGCGGATCGATGCGCAGAAGGTCGGCCGAACTGGCCAGCTGCAGCACACAGACCAGCACGGCCAGAGCTGCCAGCAGCTTGCGCGCCATCTGTCCCGCGCCCTTTTCCGTGATGACGGCAACCGCCAGTCCGATCCCGATCAGTGCAAGCACGATGCCGCCAAAGTTAAAGCGGCTGTCAGACACCGTCTCGCCATTCACCACCACCGTGCTGGTGCTGCCGATGAACAGAAAGAACGGCAGAAGCCCCAGGATAAGGGCGATAAGGGGTTTCAGAAAACGTTGCATGGATAACCTCTGGCCCGTGGCCTCTGCGGTGGTTTCGATATGGTGGAGAGCGCGGCGGCGCCCGGGCGATTGCCCCTTCAGAGACAGATCCCGCTGAACCTGTCCCTAAGGTGTCCGCGCGCGGAATGCGATGAAAAGCCGGTCCGGTTCAGGATCAGCGCCCCCGCTGTCAGCTGCGCCGGCACCCGCCTCGCGGATTGCGACGGACTGCGGCCCGGTCGCGCGGTCAAAGAGCAAAACTGCGGATCATTCTTCTTCCTCCAGCCACCAGGCCTCGCCGCCGATCAGCAATGTGTCGGGCAAATCAGCATCGGCAGAAGCCGGCCGCGCCACAAACTGGCGGATCTCACCCCCGGGCGTCCCGAGGATCAGTGCGAAATCCTCAAAGCGATACGTCGAGGTCACGGGGGTATCCGATGACCCGCCGGTGATCAGATAGCCAGCGCCGACATTGCCGGCAACAAAGCCACTGCGCCGGTGGATCACCGTGCCATCAGAGGAGAAGGCATAGCTGCGGTCGGTGCGTGTGCCGCCCATGCCGATCTGACGGTAATAGTAGCGTGCGTCGGGGCGGAAATCGGACCCCGGCGACACCAGCTCCTGCGCGTCTGTCAGATCGCGAAACGAGCCGTCAGCCGCAGTCAGTGTGAACCCCTCCCCCGCCGCCTCCCAGTGGAACCAGAGCGCGCTTTCGCGAGCCTTCGATACGGCGACATTCAGGTCGGCAACTGGCTGCAAGTGCGCGCTCCGCTTTTCATGACGGTCAGGCCCCCGGCACCCGACACGGCGTCAAGGGCCCGGCTCCCCCGGGCGCAGCACGGGGCTTTATGGGGCTATCGGGCGGGCCCGCTGGCTGCTGGCGATCGCTGCGGTTGCGGCAGCGCTGGTGGTGCTGGCGATGCTTTCCCACTGGCAAGCCGCGGATCATAAACAGGGCTCAGAGCCGCAGTTCGCAGATCAGGGTAGTGACCCGGTTCCGGGCCACGCTGTGCCCGGGGAAGATCAGTCAGCCGGGCGGCGTCTTGGCATGCGCCCGGGCGGTGCCACCGGTACGCCCCCCGTACCAGATCTGTCCGGATCAGATCACTCTGCTCTGACCGCATCTGGCCTGACCGACCGCCATATCTTCTGCGAAGTGGTGATTATCAGCCGTGAAAGCAAAGGCCGCGTGAGACTCTCGCTGCAACGCGACGCGCGCGCAATCCGCTTTGATCAGCGCCAGCTTGAGGACGGCATTGGGTTTCGCCTGCTGGATGCCTCTGTCGCGCCACGCGAGCCAGTGCCGGACCTCCTCTTGGTGCAAAGTGCCATTGGGGAAGCGGTCAACCGGGTCGCCTTCGACATCAGCGCCGGGGCGATCACTCTGAACCCGTCGCTGTCACGCCAGATCTATGATGCGGCTGACCGCGCGGCGGTGCGCGAGCGGCTTGCCGCCGCACTCTGACCTGGTCCGTGTGCCTTTTCAGGGCTCGCGCCAAACTTCCCGCCCGGTGATGCGTCCTACGGGGTGAACAAGGATGGAGACCATGATGCTGCGCGCAGCCGCCCTGATCGCCACCTTACTCGCGCTGGCCCCGCAAGCCATCCGGGCCGAGGCATTGCCGCCCGCGCCCGAAGGTCTCAGTTACTGGGGCCTCGGGTCAACCGGCCTTCTGTGCTACCGGGACCCTTGTCCCAGGCACGGGGTTTTCCGGATCGGCACCGATGGTACCAGGGGCCGTCCGCTTTCGCATGACGACCAGCCAGATACACACTTGCGGGGGGAGATCGTCACCTCGCCCAGGCGCGGGCAGCCTTTGCCGATGGGGAGTGTCTGCTTGTCAGCGGTCATCTGGAGGGCGACATCCTCGTCATCGCAGCGCTGCACGGTCCCTGCCCGTTCGCGCCCTGAACCCAGAAACGAAAGCCGCGCGGGTCGTCTCTGCTCCGGCCCTCCTCGCCCTTGGCGGCGGGCTGCTGGCCCTGAACCGCTCTGACGGCTGCGGCGGATCGGGCCGCAACACGGGCGTCTGCCCCGATCAGCTGGGCGTCCCGCCAAAGGGGGACGGCTTTGCGCGGAGCTGCAATGCGCTCCGGGTCTGTGATCTGCCGGGGGGCAGCAAACCGGATCGGGCCGGCATCATCTTCTATAGGCCGGATGGCGAAAGACGCTGGTTCGGCCGTATCGACCGCCAGCGGCAATGGCAAATGCCGCCCCGCCGCTGCCGGATCTGCCCGAGGGCTTCATCCCTTTCCCGCGCGCCCCGATCACGATGTCTCCTGATAAAAGCCGGGTCCAGTGCTGCTGCGCCGCTTTTCAGGCCCCGGCGAGATCCGCGCGCGGATCGCCATTTTCGGGCGCGTAAGCAACACGAGATCCTGGATGATCTTGGGCCTGCGCGGCTCTGGCATCCGTCGAAGGAAGCGCTTCTGGTGGTGCTGGCCGCGCCCACAGCAAGCGGCGCATCCACCGATTTTCGGATCTATCAGGCCAGTCAGGACCATACCGATCAAACTCACGGCGCAGGGCACCAGAGGGGCCCGCTACCGGCTTGTTCTCTCCGCAATCGCAGCCCTAGGTCGTGTTGATAAATGGCGAAGCCATAGCCTGATGCAGGCAACGTCTACGAAGCCGAGGAAACTGTCTGCGGTTTTGTCATAGCGGGTTGCCAGTCTGCGGCTGTTTTTCAGTTTGTTGAAGCAGCGCTCGACCATGTTGCGCAGGGTGTAAATGGTCATGTCGACAGTCTTGCGCACCCTTCGGTTCTTTCGCATCGGTATCATGGGCAGGGCGTTGCGGCTCTCGATGTCTTCCCGAATTTTATCAGAGTCATAGCCCCTGTTGGCGACCAGAACTGCCGGTTGGGGCAGATTGTCGGCCATCACCAGATCGTAGCCGGTGTAGTCGGAATCCTGCCCGGGCGTGATCTCGGTCCTCATCGGGAGGCCCGCACCGTTGACCCGGAGATGGATTTTGGTCGAGAACCCACCTCTCGAACGGCCAGGAGCCTCTTGTCAGCAGTCCCCCTTTTGCGCCTGCCGCATGATCATGGGCGCGGATCACAGTGCTATCAACCATCTGGAGCTTGTCTGGCGCGATCCCAGCGTGGTTCAGCGCGTCCAGGATGTCCTCCCACAGCCCTGCGAGCGTCCAGCGGCGGAACTGCCGGTAGACTGAGGACCACTTGCCTAACCCTTCGGGCAGGTCGCGCCAAGGCGCGCCGGTTCTTGCGACCCAGAAAATACCATTCAGAACAATACGATGATCCGCAGGATTCCGCCCATTCGGGTGTCGGACGCCACGAATGAAGCCCTCAAAGAAGGCCCACTCATCGTCGGATATCAGGTTGCGCGCCAAGCCCATCTCCCAAGTAGAGATGAGCTTGAATCATAGGACGCCTGCAAGCGGAATCCCTTTGGTCAACACGACCTAGTCATCGGTCGGTCCATCTGGCTGCTGGTCTCGTCCGGTTTGCAGATCTACGCCTGGACCAACCAACTGAGCGGGATTTCGGGATGCAGGGCGGGCGCCACTTAAGATGGCGTGCTGCCGGCGCGGAGACGGTCTGATCGCCGGAGCATCGCCGCGAAGCGAAATCGGTGCCGTCCTCGTGCCGCGTATCCAGCCGAGGTGTTCGCGCATTATTTCGCGCTGCAGGTCGCCGCGACCGAACAGCGCGAGCCGATGCGCATGTGCATGAAATCCGCGCCCGGCTTGTCAGGCTGATGCGATGCCACGGCGCGGCTTTCTGCCGCGGTGGCGTCTGGACGGCCACTCCGCTTTGCCTGTCGCAGGAAGGAGCGCTTTTGGTGATGCGGGCGTCGGGAGACGGGCGGATCTGGTACAACCAGACCGCGTCCGACATACGCGAACTGTCGCCGCCCGACGGGTTCGCCGGTCGCATGAACCGCTCTGCGTGGAGCAGCTTTACGGTCTCGCATGCGGAGATCGGGGGCCGTTCCGTCCCCTGGAGCGGGGATGAAATGGCTGTTAGAGAGGCGCAGGCGGCGGTGTAATCTTTCGCGCGGCGCCAGACCCTGTCTGGTTTCATGACCGGTTACTGCGACCAGGTGTCGATGCAGCGATGTCCCGGTGATCCGCAACCAGTCAGTTCGGTGGCCATTGCGGTGAATGTCGCCACGGCGCGTGCAGCCACCCATTTTTGACAAGCAAAGCCATTTGGGGCAGGGCCAAGGCCGCTTCCGGTCTGATCTTGACGAAAAAACCGGCCCCTTTCGGGGCCGGAAAGCAACGGGAAAAGCCTGGCCGGCCGGGTTACAGCCAGTAGGGATTGACCCCGTAATGATCATAGGAGCGTTTCTGCCAGTCGCGGTTGGAACGCCAGTCATCCGTATAGGCCGGTGCGCCCTCAAGCTGCGCTTTGGTCAGATCGGTAACATAGACGCCCCGCGCGCTGTCATAGCGCAGCTTGCCGAAGGGGATGGGATGATAGTCCGAACCGATCCCGAGGAACCCGCCGAACTGCAACACGCCATAGACGACTTTGCCCGAGGCGGGGTCGATCATGATATCGTCGATATGGCCAAGATCATCGCCCGCCGGGCTGTAGACCTTGGTGCCTTTGACGTCATCTTTGCCCGAAATCAGGTGGGCGGTGGTGGCTTCATATCCGGGAACTGCAGTGGTCATCTGTCTTCTCCTTTTGGAAAGATTAGGAAAGGTGGTCTGGTTCGGGCGCCCGGCTTACGTCCTGTGCTCGGGCAACGCTTCGAGCTGTTCACGGGTCAGGGATGTTTCGATCCGCACGACTGAGTTGTCGGCATCCCGGATGACGGTGAGAGTATCAAGCGGCACGAGGACGGATTTTGCGCCAATCCCGAGAAAGCCGCCGACATCAATCACCGCTCCTGAAAGCGTGTCCCCATTCAGGACCAGATCACTGACCGCCCCGATATTTTCGCCTGCCATATCCTGCACGGTGGCACCCGTCAGTTCCTCCGAGGTCGGAGCAACTGCTGCGCTCTGGCCGGCAACGGGCGCTGCAGTGGTGGCATCGGCCGCCTCCCCGGCAACGGGGCTCAGGGTGGCATGGTCATCCCAGGAATATCCGGCCGTCAGACTGTCATCGCTCCATTCAGGAAGCGCCTCAAGCTGATCACGCGACATGCTGGCGACGACGAAGAAGTCACCAAGATCGTCCGGTGTCGCGGTATCAGCCACGAAGTAAAGATCATTGGTGCCCACCATTACAGTGCGGCTGCCCATCCCGAGGAAGCCACCGATATCAAGCAGTACGCCCTGAATCTCGCCATCCTGGCTGAGGATAATATCGTTGATCTTGCCGATATCTTCCCACTGATCACGACCGGCGATAAAGGTCTCGCCACTGGTCCAGCGCGCGGACCGCTCGTCCCAGGCGGGATCTGCGGGTCGGGCGGCGCGCAGCTCGGTTACAGCATCCGGGCTGAGGGTATAAAGGTTCATCCCGGTAAATTCCGATGCGCGGAAGCCCGGAACCATAGCGCCTTGGGCCATTGCGTCGGCAACAGCTGCTTCGGCCGGAGCTTCGGGCGTCTGGGTCTGGGCTGCCACGATGCCACTGGTCGCCAGAAGAATGGCAGAGGTGAGCATGAGAGTCTTCATGTAGTCTCCTGTCTTTTCAGTTTCAGCCAGGGCGTTCCGGATAAAGCGAATGGCCTCTCCGAACTTTCCGGCCCGCCCAGGTCGGGCATGACAAACAAACCGGCGTGGCGAAGAAATGTTCCGGTAAAATTGAAAGATAATTTATAATAAATCGTTCAATATCAATTAATTGAATACCAAAGCGCGGCGCCATGAAGGCTCCGTTTCCCGCGCTGCGGGTAACCGGTCACGGCAGGCGGGGCCTGGCTTATGTGACCGAGGGACCTGAGGTCCGGACTTATATGCTGAGACGTATTCTGCCCAGGCGTCAGGTGCGATTGCGGCCTTACAAGAAGGGCCGCCTTTGTATTTCGAACGGTAAACCAACTTCCGGCAGGGATCGCGGTTCCCCAAGGCCCTGGACCCGATGTCACGCGCGGCACCTGACTGCGGTCATTCGCCGTGAAGCCGTGGCGATTTGGGCAAAAACCCGCCCAGGCCGCGGGCGAGGTCGGAGAATACGGTGCGGAAGGGAACGTAAACGGCGCGGCGGGCATTCGCCTGCCGGTGCCAGTGAAATGCATCTTCGTGCACTGCGCTGCTGCCAATCAATCGCGCTCGCGGAGCTTTACAATATGGGCAAGAACCTTACCGGCGATGGCAGGCTGGATCTGGCATCGACCTCGGTCGCGCTGCTGGCCAATGCTGCATCGGGTCGCGATGATACAGCCGCGCAGGTCGAAGAGATCCGCGCGCAGCTGGAGCCGCATGTCGGCAGTTTCCGCCACTATCCCCTGCGCAAGGGATCAGAAATCGCCTCCGTCGCTCAGCAGGCCGTAAAAGACGGTGCCGGGCTTATCGCAACTCTGGGCGGAGACGGGACACAATCCGCCGTTGCCGGTGCGCTTGCCGGGTCTGACACGGCGATGGCGGTGCTGCCGGGCGGCACCTTCAACTATTTCTCGCGCGGACTGGGTCTGGGCAATGACCTGTCCGATGCGCTTGAGGCACTGGTGGCGGGGCATGTTGCCTGGATCGATCTTGGTGAAGTGAACGGGCGCATCTTTCTCAACAATGCCAGTTTCGGCGTCTATCCCGACATTCTCGAACGCCGCGAGTCAATATATCATCGCTGGGGCCGCAGCCGTCTTATGGCCTATTGGTCGGTCCTGGCCTCGCTGCTCGATCTGCGTCATCCGATGCAACTCAGGGTCAGTGCCTCGGGCGAGACGCGCGACATCACCACGCCGCTCGCCTTTGCGGCACGCAGCCCCTATCAGCTGGACAGCCTGGGGCTGGAGGGAGCGGACGCAGTGCGCGACGGGCATTTCGCGTTGTTTATCGCACAGGGCCACCGCAGGCGTGACATGATGACGGCGGCGCTGCGGCTGGCCTTTGGGCGTGCGCGGGAAGGCGTGGATTTTGAACTGATCATTGCCGATGATATCGTGATCTCCGGCGGGCGTGCGCGGCGGCTGGTCGCATTCGACGGCGAGAAAACCCATATGGCGGGCCCCTGGCACCTGAAGGTTCGCAAGGATCATCTGCGTGTGATCGTCCCGCCTCCTGCGACTGCGCCGCCCGACAGTCAGAAGAACGAGAGCCAATGACGAAACTTCTGCACCTGACTGACCTGCATTTCGGGGCAGAGAGGCAGGACCTGACGCCCGCGCTGGCGCGGGCGATTGCGCTGGCCGATCCCGATGTGATCGCGGTCTCGGGTGATCTGACCCATCGGGCCCGGCCAGAGCAGTTCACAGCGGCCGTTGCATTCCTCCGGCAGCTTGGGCGACCGGCCATCGCTGTGCCGGGCAACCATGACATACCTCTGTGGAACTTTGGGTTGCGGCTGACCGCTCCATTCCGGCGCTGGCGCGAAGGGGTGCCCGCCGATCTGCGCAGCGACTGGTTGCACATTGGCGATTTCCACCTCTTTGCCGCCAATACTGCCGATCCGATGCGTATCCGCCCCGGTATCCTGCGCGAGAATGATATCCGGCGGATCTGCGCCGGGCTTGCAGCGGCGCCATCCGCGGCATTCAGGGTGCTGGTCTGCCACCATCCGCTCGAAGAACCACCAGGATTTGATCGCGGCGAGACGCGCAATGCCGCGCAGGGTATGGCGCGTCTGGTGAAAGCGGGTCTGGATATCAGCCTGAGCGGGCATCTGCATCACTGGCAGCCCGGTCTGGGCGTAACCGAAACGAACACCCGCCCACTGTTGCAGATCCAGTCCGGCACTGCGCTTTGCGCCCGCCCGGGCGAGAAAAACCACGGCTTCGCGTTGCTGGAATCCCATCCGGGCGGCGTCAGCGTCACGCCCTGGCTGCTTGACGAGGCTGAAAAACGCTTTTGCCCCGCCAAAGCGGTGAGCTTCCGGTGGAGCGATGAAGGCTGGCTTCGGGAGAGGTGAGCGGGCTCAGTTTTGCCTGTTCAGGGCAGCCATGGCTGAATGAGCAGGGAAGCAGAATCTCGCGCTCATCTGACGGCAGCTTTTCAGGCGCTGCCCCGACATCCTCAACCTCGCGCTGACACTTTCCCCAAAGCGTCCACATGTTATTGCAAAGAATGGTGAGAACCAGGATGACAGAGTGTCAGGGCTCGCAGACGCATATGACGATCAAATTGCGCTGCCCGACAAAACGGACCGGGCCCTGCACCGCATCTTCAGGGCTGTCGGAGCGATGCCCGCGATACAGCCCGGACAAGTCGTTTGCAGCACCGCCGAACGGGAAGCAGCTGCACCGCCCATTCCAGAACCAAACTGATCGTCATCGCAAAAAGCAGTGCGACGATAATCGCGATCCAGGTGTTTTCGCCAAACCAGTGCCCGGCGAGATTGCCTGCAAGCGTCATGAAAAGCGCCCAGCAGATGCCTGCAACCGTGCACCAGGGCAGAAAGCGCCCATAGCTGGTATCGACCATTCCTGCCGCCAGATTGGTCGTGATGCGCAGGCCCGGCAAATAGCGCATCGAGACCAGGGTAAGGCCAAGACGCTTTTCCAGACCTGCTTCGACCTTCAGGATCAGCGGCTCCAGCCGGCGCAAATAGCCCGAGGTGAGACGCTGCCGGTCCACCATTCTGCCGACCCCGTAAGCCACATGATCCCCCAGCACAGAACCAAGCGCCGCCGCCAGCATCAGTGGCCAAAGCAGCGGCTGGCCTTCAGCGGCGGCGAGCGCCGCCAGCGGCACCACCACGGTTTCGGCCGGCACCGGCGGAATGAAACCGTCCCCCATCACGCAAAGAAAGACGATCAGATAGATCCATGGCGAGCGCGCCATGGGCATGACGATGTCGTTGATAATTTCCATGGCATCCGGGATCAGAAAGAGGGCGGTAAGTCGCACCGGTCCCGCTACCACGGCGACCTGACCTGAACCTGATGCGGGCCAACCCGGGATGCTATCAGGTTCCGGTCAGCCGCATCCCTTATCAGGACCTCGGATTAACGAAGAGTGCCGCCGATGGAAATCTGGGAAGCAGCCGTTCTGGGGCTGTTGCAGGGCCTGACCGAGTTTCTGCCGGTCTCCTCAAGCGCGCATCTGCGCATCGCGGGCGCGGTGATGCCGGCCGCGCATGATCCGGGGGCCGCCTTCACTGCCATCGTGCAGATCGGCACTGAACTGGCGGTTTTGCTGTATTTCCGCCGTGAGATCCTCGCGATCTGGCGCGCGATGGCACGGCAGATTGGTGGCAGGGCCTTTGATGCTGATGCGGCCCGGCTGGGTTGGCTGATCGCGATCGGCACGCTGCCGATTGTCGGGCTTGGGCTGGCTTTTGCAGATCTGATCGAAACCGCCTTGCGCAACCTTTATGTCACCGCTGCCATGCTGATCGCCTTTGGGATCGTGCTGGGGCTGGCGGACAGGTTCGGCAGCCGCAAGAAGGCGTTGCGCCAGCTTGGCTGGCGGGCCGGTATTTTGCTAGGTTTTGCCCAGGCTCTGGCACTGATCCCCGGTGTCTCGCGCTCGGGTGCGACGATCAGCGCCGGGCTCTTGCTGGGCTTTCGCCGCGAGGATGCGGCACGATATGCCTTCCTGCTGGCGATCCCTGCCGTGTTCGGCTCGGGCTTTTATCAATTGTTCAAATCGATGGGAGTGCCGGATCAGGCCGGGCTCGCCCCGACCGCTGTGGGCACCGCCGTGGCGTTTCTGAGCGGCTATATGGTTATCGTGGCCTTCATGCGTCTGATCACGACCGCCTCTTTCCTGCCCTTTGTCTGCTACCGGATCGGGCTTGGCCTTATCTTGCTGGCCTTGCTCCTGACCGGAGGGCTGGCGCCGGTCTGATCCGCCGGGACGTGCGGGGTCAGGACAGCGGCAGCACCAGCTCGACACAGAAAGCCTCGTTATGCGCTATGGTCGCGGTGCCGCCGAGATTGGCCATCGCCTGACGCACGATGGCGAGTCCAAGGCCAGTGCCGCCCTCGCTTTGCCGCCCCTTGCGAAAGCGGTCAAACAACAGCTCGGCTTCGGCCGCCGGTGCGGCGGGCCCTTCATCCGAGACCCGGATGACCGCGCGATTGTCCGGCAGGGCCTGCAGCGACAGCGTCAGCCGGCCCTGGCCATGTTTCAGCGCATTGTCGAGCAGATTGCGCACCGCCTGGCGCAGCTGCCCGCCGCCCCGCGCCAGCATCAGCCCCTCGCTGAGCTCCAGCGTCAGCGCGCGCCCGGCGGCCTCGCAGGCGGGCAGCATAGCGGCGGCGGCATCGCGCAGGATACGCGCCACCGCCACCGGGGCCTCTGCGGCTCCGCCAAGGTTTTCGTGATCAAGCCGCGCCAGATCGAGCAATTGCTGCAGCAGATGGCGCATCTCGTCCATATCGTGGCGAATGGCCTGCCAGTCGGGTTTTACGCCCATTTCCGCATTTTGCAGCCGCAGATCCAGCACCGCAAGCGGCGTGCGCAGCTCATGCGCCGCATCTGCCGTAAAGCGTTTCTCCATCGCATAGGCCTCGGCCAGCCGGTCGAGAGCGATATTGGCGGAACGGGCGAGCGGCAGGATCTCTACGGGCAGCTCTTCCAGCGGGATGCGGCGGTCAGGGGTGGATTTGCTGATGGTCGCGGCCAGCGCGGCAGCCCGGTGTACCGAACCAAGCGCCCAGTCCGACAGCATCCGGATCGAGATCAGGCTGATCAGCGCCAGAATCGCAATCACCACCACAGAGCCGGTCATGCGGTCACGGAAAATCTGGCAGAGCTCTTCGCATTCTGCCCAGTCATTGCGACCCAGTATCAGCACCTTATCGGCGCCGACCGCCCGCACTGCCATCGTGGAGGGGATCTGATCAGGGCGGCTCAAAGGGGGAATGAACGTGAGAGCAGGCTGCGCCGCCGGGCTATGGGCGATCAGCCTGCCATCTGCCGTATAGAGCGCATAGCGCCAGTCGGATGCTGAGAAGTGATGCGGCAGACGGGCAATGTCATCAGGTGCCGGCGGCCGCGGCAGTCCTGCCAGCAGGATCTCGATCTGTTCGCGGAACACATGGTCGCGGACATCATTGTCCAGATCCAGAAGATATATCGCCACATTCACCACGCCAAGGGTGAATACCGCCGCCATCACCAGGATCAGACGGCTGCGAAGACTATTGATCCGGCGCATTCGTCCCCCGAGCGCCAGCCGGTAGCCAAGACCGCGCAGGGTCTCGATCCGCACCGAAGTCGGCGTCGCCGACAGTTTTTTGCGCAGACGGGACACGATGGCCTCAACGGCATTCGGGTCACAGGCTCGTCCAGCGAGTAAAGCCTGTCCTCAATGCTGTCCTTAATCACCACACCGGGGGCCGCGCGGATCATCTCTTCGAGCAGCGCATATTCCTTGCGGGCCAGATCGAGCGTTACGCCTGAGACGCGCACCGACATCGCCGCGGGCTCAAAGAGCAGATCGCCGAACTGCAGCAGGATCGGTTGCCGCGCACCCGGACGGCGCAGCACGGCCCGCAGACGGGCCTCCAGTTCGGTCAGGCTGAAGGGTTTTACCACGTAATCATCCGCACCGGCATTCAACCCGGTGACCTTACTCTCCACCCCGTCGCGGGCGGTCAGGATGATGACCGGAATGCCGGCATTCTGCCCCCCGCGCCGCAATGCCGTCAGCAGGCTGAGACCGTCACCATCGGCAAGCCCGAGGTCGAGCACCATCGCGTGATAGGCAGAGATCGCCAGCAGATGCTGTGCTTCCACGCCGCCCGGTGTGTGATCGACCACGAAGCCGGCCCGCGTCAGATGGTCAGCAACCATCGCGGCCAGATCCCGGTTATCCTCGACCAGCAAAACCCGCATTCCGCCTCCCTCTGCGCAGCCCGCCCCGGCTTTGCCTCTGCCCCGATCCTGACCGCCAAAGCTGATCAGGCGCTGACAGTCTCAGATCCTGTGCCGAACCCGGCGGCTTCAGGCAAGCCTATCAGGTTCCCGTCAGCGAAGGCGGATAGGGTTCCGGGCCTGCGGCAGGCCGGCCCGCGACGGATCCGACACAGATGAGACTGGTATGAGTTCTGAATTTCTGGCGGCCATTGTGCTCGCCATACCGCTGTTCGCGGCCACTAATATCGACAATTTGATTCTTCTTACAGGGTACTTCGCCGACCGCCGCCTGCGGGTGGCGGAGGTCCTCGCCGCTCAGTTTGCCGGTATGGCGCTGCTGATCCTTGCAAGTCTGCTGGTTGCAGGTGGTGTGCTGGCGCTGACCGACGGCCATGTGGTGCTGCTGGGGCTGTTGCCGATCGGGATCGGGGTTTACAAACTGTGCCAGCGTCGCCTGGCCGACCCGGATGTCAGTGGTAGCATTGCGCGCCCGCGCGGGCAGTGATCGGCAATATTGGCGCGGTTTTTCTGGTCATGCTGGCCAATGGCGGTGACAATATCAGCGCCTATGCGCCGATATTTGCGCTTCAGTCAGGGGCTGCGACAGGCCTCATCATCCTGAGTTTTCTGCTTATGACCGCGCTTTGGCCCGCGCTGGCCTTCTGGTTGGTCCGTCATCCGGCGATCGGCCGGCCGATCCGCAGATATGGCGAACTGCTGCTGCCCTATGTCCTGATCCTGATTGGTCTGTGTGTTCTCTGGGACGGGGTATCGTCCGAATTTCCCCGGCGGGGAGAGCGTGGCGTGTCTTAATTCATGAGCCAGACCCGTGACGTCTTTTTGCCACCCCCCGCCGGAAAGCTGATGCCGCCTCCCGAGCCGGGCGACCCTGTATTCCAGGACCGCAGCGGATTGCGTCATCGCAGCTGGCGCCGGGTCTTCCGCTTCGGGTTGCTGGCGATGTTGCTCTGGCTGGTGGCCCTGATTGTCCTCGCCCTGCAGCCCGGATCTGAGCGCAGCCCAGAGCAGATGCGCGCGGAAGGAGAGACCACGGCCCATCTCGCCGGGGCGGCGCGAGGGGGCCCGAACCCGGAACTGCCGACCGTCCGGGCGCTGGCAGATGCGCCCGCTGACCCCGACCCGAAAACCGGCCAGCGCGGTCGATGCCGTCCGGCGCAGCCGATGTTCGGCGCCGCCATGGCCTCAGCCGCAGAGGCGCGCCACAGTGGCAGGCGGATCTATGCGATCCTGCCGATGTATCTCGACAATGCTTTCCTGCCGCTTGAAAGGCATTGCGGGCTGATCGATGCGATCCTGCCGGAGTGGTTTGAGATTGATGCTGATGCGCTGCGGGTCGAGGCCGCCAGCCTCGATACAGAATTGACGGAAACGGTCGCCTCGGTGCGGGCGGCCCGGGGAAAAGAGCTGACATTCCTGCCGGTTTTCGGCGCGGGCGGCACGCTGGAGCCGCGGGCATTTCTGGATCGGATTACAAAGGCCGATGCCCGCTCCGGGCTGGTTCAGGCGATGCTGACCAGCGCCGCGGGGGTCGGGGCCGATGGGCTTTGTCTGCGGCTGCGGGGCGTCAGCGGCGCCGAGCTGAAAGCCGCGCTGCCTTTTCTGCACGAGTTTTCAGACGCCGCCCGCGCCGCCGGGATGACCCGCTGCCTCATAACGGATGCAGGCTCGCGGCAATGGGCCGAAAAGACCGTCACCACCCTGTTCGATACCGTTGTTGTCACCCTTTTCCATGAGCCCTGGATGGGGTCTGTTCCGGCGCCGCTCGCGCCACAGGACTGGTTCCGCAGCGAGGCCCGGGAAATGCGCAGCCTTGTCGGGCAGAAAAAGCTGGTGATCGCGCTTGGTGGTCATGCCGAGGACTGGGTGTCCGGGAGGGCCGGGCCAGAGCGGTTAAGCCTCGCCGGGGCGATGCACCGCATTGCCGGGGCCGGGGCTGAGATCCGCTTTTCCCCGACCGCGCTGAACAGCTACGCCGAATTTGCCGACGCCTCAGGGGTCCGGCATCAGATCTGGATGCTGGATGCGGCCTCGGCCTATAATGCGGTCAAGACGCTGGATGATCTGGGCATTGCCGGCATCGGTCTGGCCAGCCCAGGCGACGAGGAACCGGCCTTCTGGGACGCCCTCGCGCGCTGGCCGGCGGCGGTGGTCGGAGATGACTATCTGCGCCCGACATTTCCGGATCGCGTCCTCTATAACGGGACCGGCTCGTTCTACAGCTTCGGGCAGGCGCCGCGAACAGGATTGCGCAAGGCAGATCTGGAAGAAAGCAGCGGTATGATCGTCGGCCAGGACTATCTGGTGGTGCCAGAGCCGGTGACGATGGAGCGCTTCGGCACATCATCCGGGCCGCAGATCGCACTGACCTTTGATGACGGGCCGGACCCGGTCGCCACCACCAAGATCCTTGATGTGCTGCGGCGCCATAACGCGCCGGCGACCTTTTTCGTGGTCGGGCGGTCCGCCATGGTGGCGCCTGGCCTGCTGACGCGGGCGATCGCCGAGGGGCATATCATCGGTTCGCACACCTTCGGCCATCCCCATATGGACGCCATTGGATCTTTGCGCGCCCGCACCGAGATACGCTCGAACCGGATGGTGATCGAGGGGCTGACCGGGTCCACGCCATTGCTTTACCGCCCGCCCTATGTGCGCGGTCCGGGGCCACTGGATCTCTCAGAAGCCCTGGTGTTCGGGATGATCGGCGAGGAAGGCCATATTGTGGTCGGCAGCGATATTGTGCCACCCGACTGGGCCGGTCTTGGCGCCGAAGAGATCGTGGCCGAGGTGCTGAGCGACCTGGAAACCACCGGTGGCAATGTGATTGTGCTGCATGACGGGCGCAGTCAGGGGATGCATACCGCCGCCGCCGTCGATCTGCTGATCCCGGCGCTGCGTGAAAGAGGCTATCAGATCGTGCCGGTCCCGGCATTGCTGGGGCTGGATACGGCTGCGATGATGCCCGAAGCGCCCTGGGCCACCACACCGGTCAAGACGGCGTCAATCCGGTTGATCGGCGGGCTGATGCAATTCGCCATCCTGGCGCTCTGGCTCTGCCTGTTCGTCAGTTTCCTGCGCAATCTGCTCTATTTCCTGCTGGCATGGCGCCGCGTCGCCAGCTACCCCAGCGATTTTGCGCCCCCTCCGCCGGTTACCGTCATCGTCCCCGCCTATAATGAAGAGGCGGTGATTGTCGCGACGCTGCGTTCGGTGCTGGCAAGCGATTATCCCCGGCTCCACTGCATCGTGGTGGATGACGGATCATCGGACCGGACCGCAGATGTGCTGCAGGCCGCCTTTGACCACAGACCGGATGTCACGCTGATCACCCAGCCGAACCAGGGCAAATGGAGCGCGCTGAACCGCGGCTTTGCGCTTTCTGAAACGCCGGTCACCATTTGCCTTGATGCCGATACCCAAATTGATCCCAGGGCGATCAGGGCATTGGTGAAGCCCTTTTCCGACCCCCGCGTCGGGGCAGTGGCCGGGACCGTTACTGTGGGCAATCGTCGCGGTCTCCTGACCCGGTTCCAGAACATCGAATACATCGTCTCGCAGCAGATCAGCCGCCGGGCACAGGAACATCTCGATGCCATCATGGTGGTGCCGGGCGCACTTGGGGCCTGGCGTACCGACATCGTGCGCAATGCCGGGGGCTTTTCCGGAGAGACACTTGCAGAGGATACCGATCTGACCATCCTTCTACGGCGGGGCGGCTATCGTGTCGCCTATGCCGAAGAGGCCCGTGCCGCGACCGAGGCCCCCGCCGATATCGCATCCCTGATGAAACAGCGGCTGCGCTGGACGCTGGGCAATCTGCAGGCCATCTGGAGACACCGCCGCGCGGTGGCAGACCTTGGCCCGCGCAGATCGTTTTCGATGCTGGATATGCTGCTGTTCGGCTTCGTGGTGCCGGTTCTGGCACCGATCGCCGACCTCACCCTCATGGCCTTTGCCGTCAGCGTCTTTGCAGACTGGTCGGCGGGCAATCAGCTGCGGATCCCGGCCGGGATGGGTCTGGCGCTGCTGCTTTTTCTGATGGTTCAGCTGATGGATTTCCTCGCGGCGGTCATCGCGCTGCGCTGTGACAGGCGCAGCCCGCTCCGGCTGGCCCTGCTGGTGCCCCTGATGAACCTGCTCTATCGCCCGCTGCTCTGTATAACAGTCTATCGTGCGCTCTGGGCCGCGCTGACCGGCAGGCTCAGCCAGTGGAACAAGCTGCGCCGGCGCGGACTTGAGGGCCAGGCAGGGGTGCAGGCCCCATGAAACGCCGCAGAATGCTCGGGCTTCTGGCTGCTTGCGCGCTGCCCTTGCCGGCGGCGGCCCGGACAACCGCCTCTGCCGGTCCACGACGGCTGCTGGTCTCGATCCGTGGGATCGGCCACAGAACCGATCCGGCGCGGCTTTCGGCAGTGCTTGATCTGCTGACCGCCGCCATGATCCCGGCCAGTCTGATCCCTGCGGCCGGTGAGGATAGCGTGGATCCGCTGGCCAATGCCGAAATCTTCGCACTTGTCAGCAACTATGCCAGACGCTTCCCTGGCCTGATTGGGCTGGCGGCGCGCTGCAGGCGCCTTGGGGGTCTGCCGCCCTATGATATCGCGCGCCAGGGCTTTCTGGCCCGGCAGGCGCTGCATCGGCTCATGCCAGAGGCGCCGCCGTTTTGCACGGTGCTGGCCTGCTCCGGGCCATTCGCGGAAGGTGACGCCGCGGCGCTTTCCGGCGCGGGGTTTCGCACCCTGCTGGTCCTGCCGGCGGCGGCAGCACCCGTGCGCGTGACCGGGGGCCCGGGTGCTGTGCTGGTTGTCAGCGGTGGTGAACCGCTTGGCTTCCCGGATGCGGGCGCCGTCTTCGCGCGCCGCCATCTCGGACAGTATCGCCATCTGGTGTTCAGCGCCCCCGAGACCGGCGCCGCGACCCCTGCGGATATCGTCGCAGGGTTGAGCGCCTTTTCGCGTCAGCTGCGCGAGGAGACGACATCAGCCCGGCGCGTCAGCCTGTTGGCCAACGAAGTGGCGCTGCGCAACCATGCAGGCTTTCGTCGCCGGCTGGCGCTGCATCTGTTCGAGCCCGATCCCCGGTTGGAAGGGGATGCCGCTGCGCTGGAGGTCTTTGCCAGGATGCTGACCGGGGCAGAGATCCCGTATAGCAGGGGCCCGATCTGCCCCTGTCCGACACGGCAGAAAGACCGACCGCCCTGTGCTGGATGGAGTTAACATCTCCAGGCATTCGCCAGCCTTCGCCATCCCGCCTTTCCCGGCTCGATCAGAACGGCGCTGACGAGGCGACAGGCTGGCGGCTGAAGGCAGGCGCCGGCGAGGGCATCCCGATCGGACTGGCTTCGGCAAAGGCCGACAGCTTCGGGCTGAACGCCCGGGCCATGCAGATGCTGCCTGTTCTTCTGTCTGTGCGGACCGAAGCCGAGAGCGCAGAAGTGCTTGCCACAGATGTCCCGCTGGCCTGCGAAGGTGTGATCACTGTCAGCCCGGCGGCGGTTCGCAGTGATTTTGCCCGCGCGGCGCTCCTGCGCATGATCGGCAAATTGCGGGTGCTGCCGGGGAACCATCTGACCACCCTGCCCGCGCTGGCAGCCGATCTGCTGCCGCGTGATCCGTTTCTGCCGACGGTTCTGCGCGCCCGCAGTCTCCGCCTGCGCGCGGGCACAGAAGCTGGGTGGCCAGAGCGTTTGCGCGAGGGTGAGGCTCACGATCTGATGGAGGATGCCCGCGCGGCCTGGTCCTATTTCAGCGGTCTCACCAACCGGACCACCGGCCTCTGCCCGGCAACGGTACAGACCGGGGGCGGCGCAGGCGCGGTCCAGGACCGGCTGACGATGTGGGAGGCCGGCAGCCACATCAATGCGCTGATGGCGGCGGCAGATCTGGGACTGATCGCAGAGGAGGAGTTTTCTGCACGTTGTAACCGCCTGCTGAAGACACTGTCGCGGGCCGCAAACGGGCCGCTCAGGCTTCCGCCCGAGACGATCAGCTCATCGACCGGCAAAGGCTCGTCGCGGTTCAACGCCTTCGATACCGGGCGGCTTTTACTGGCACTGGACCGGTTGCGCCGGTACCGGCTGGCGCCGGCGGATATCGCGGCACTGGTCGCCTCCTGGGATTTTTCCACCATTCTCAGGCAGCGCCACCTGCATTCGTGGCGCGATGGTGCTTTCGTCGATGAGTATCGCTCGAATTATTCCGATTATGTCGCGGTCGGTTTCCGTCGATGGGCTTATGACGTGGCCTCGCCCTTCGACAGCCTGCGTCTGCAGGACAATGCGGACCAGCAGATTGCATTGCTGCGTCTGGTCGAGCAGTTCGGCCCGCTCGGGATCGAACCCGCTTTCCTGCATCTGCTCGAAATCGGGCCGGATCATAGTGCGCTGACGCTTGCCGATTGCCTGAGCGCGCTTTTGCGCGACGCAGCGGCGGAGTATGGCCATCCCGTTGCACCGTCGGAATCGCCCGTGAACCAGGTGCCCTGGTTCACCTATCAGGGCTTCCGCCTGCGCGCGGGTCCCGACCCCTGGATGGTCACTGCGGGCTTTGCGGATACGACTGTCTATGACAGCGGCTTTCTGGCCAGGCTGCGCGCGACCAGCTCAAAGGCTGCCTATCTGCTGCATGCGCTGCGGCCCGACACAGCCAGCGCAAAGCTGACTGCGCTGGTGCGGCAGAAGGCCAGGCGCGAGGGCGGCTTCGATTCTGCAATTTTCGTAGCAGACGGACAATCGACGGCCGGCTACACAGATCTGAACACAAATGCAGTCATCCTGACAGCGATTTGCCGAATGTTCGGCGACCAATATTAGGTCATGATCGCTCTGATGATGGGTTGGGTAGCCTCTCCGACGGCACTTATGTGCCACAGTGATCCAGAAAGGATCAGGAGGAACCCCTATGAAGGAAGTCTCGATCATCGGCGTTGACTTGGCGAAACAGGTCTTTCAACTGCACGGAGCGACAGCAGAGGGTGAGGTTGTGTTTCGCAAGAAACTGTCGCGCAAGCAGTTTCTCATGTTCATGCAGTCGCAGCCCGGGTGCGTCGTTGCGATGGAGGCCTGCGCCACGGCCCATCACTGGGCGCGGACGCTGGCGGCCATCGGGCATGAGGTGCGCCTGATAGCCCCGAAATTCGTCAAGCCATATGTGAAGAGCCAGAAAAACGACATGGCGGATGCCGAGGCGATCGCAGAGGCGGGCAGTCGGCCGACCATGCGTTTTGTCGAGGTGAAGACACCGGAGCAGCAGGGCCTCGGCATGATCTTCAGGCTGCGGGATCTTCTGGTCGGACAACGAACGCAGGTGATCAATGCCTTGCGTGGACATCTCGCCGAATTCGGGCTTGTCGCCGGAAAGGGGCGGGAGAACGTGGATAAGCTGCGGGCCGTTCTGGAGCCGGGCGCCGAGGGCGCAGATGATCTTCCTGCGGTGGTCGGCCACATGGCGCAGCTTTGCTTTGATCAGATCGACAGCCTGTCGCAGCGCATCGCCGAGCTTGATGCACAAGTCGCGACGGCCAGCAGACGGTCGCGGTTCTCGGCCCGACTGCAGAGGATGCCCGGTGTTGGCCCCATTTCCGCGATGGCGCTGGCGGCGTTCGCGCCGCCACTGCAGAGCTTCCGCCAAGGACGAGACTTCTCGGCCTGGCTGGGTCTCGTGCCGCGACAGCATTCCAGCGGCGGGAAGCAGAGGCTTGGACGCACGAGCAAATCGGGTCAACGCGATATCCGGCGTTTGCTGATCATTGGCGCGATGGCCGTAATCTCTGGCACCAGGATCCGGCCCCTGCGGAAAGCTCCTGGTTGGGTCGGATCCTGGCCCGCAAGCCACGGATGCTGGCCGCCATCGCGCTGGCAAACAAAATGGCCAGAATGCTGTGGGCCATGATCACGAAGAACGAAGAGTTTCGAGGGGACCGCTGATGGCGAACTGACGAGGTCAGCAGCACCGTCTCGAAAATGCGGGAGAAGCTGAAGCTTGTATGAAATCGATCGGACAGATCGGGGTTGGGGAAACCAGTGTCACATGGAGAGCTCCGAGCTCGCTTTGATGTTTTGACCACAACCCGCGGATCCCATACCGGCCAAGGAGCATAGCGTTCCGACAAAAGGCCTGACACATGGACGCATTCGACCGTATGATGCCAGCCGAGGCGACAGCCCGCTAAAACCGGGGCTACCCACACATGATGTGACCGCGCCCCGACGGCATCAATGTGCCAAGGTGGGTCTGCAACGATCCACAGAGGAGGACGGTCATGTGGGAGACTATCACGGTGCGGCCCGATCTTGCGTAGAATGAATTCCAGGCGCATGTGACCACGATCGGCACTCATGGAACAGTTTGGCATGATCGCGTAGCAAAGGGTTTGGGGCTCATCTTCACCCCATCCGGAGTTGAAAGCCCGAGACGCCGAAGACCCCTGCCGAGCAGACAGTTCGGCGCTCCGGTCGCTGCCGCGTGGTCCCTGTCCGGGTGGATTGCCTTTCCCAACCTTTAACATTTAATAGTTGAGTAGAAATAGCCATTAACACGCTTAACAGGATTTTGCAGGATCATGAGGGCATGGCTTAAGATCAGAGACTTCCGGTCCGGCGGTGTGCTTTCAAACCGGTGTGCCGTGTCACCGGATGGCCCCCCGGATACAGGGGAGCACGGAAAGCTGCAACTTCGCCGCGATGACGGGCCCGCAAACGGAGGTTTGACCGCGCTGATCCCTGCCGGGCTGATGTTGTTTGCGGGGCTCGGTGGGCTCGCATTCGCGAGCCTCCTTGCGGATGGAGTCGAGGGACAATTCGTGGTCGTCAGCCCGCCCTGGCAGGCAGCCGTTCATCTGGTCACCCGCGCTGACGGAGCGTTGCTGGCCGGCGGGGGGTTCAGCAATGTGATCGTTGCGGCTTCCGACCGGCCGGGCTTTGCCGATGACCTTCGCGCGGCCGGGGCATGGCTGGTCTTTCCCGCGCCGCGCGCCCTTGGCTGCGGCACGCCGGACCAGACCAGCGTGCAGGCAGTCCGGGGCGGTGCAGCGCCTGCATTCCAGAAAACCATTCAAGATCAGACCAACAGGCAGGATTCCTCTGATGCAGTATGAGCTGACATTGCTGCGTGAAAAATTTGGCCGCTTTCTGATCGGCCTGCTTTGGCTCCATGCGCCCCTCCTGGCGGTGGTGGCGGCACTCAATGGGCATAGCTGGCTCTGGGCCGGGCTTTCCGGTGTGGCGATCGCCGGGGTCTATCACCTCAGCTATGCCAGCAACGGCATCGCGCTGAGCACCCGTTACCTCTCATCTGTGGCGCTGATGGCGGAGCCCGCCCTGCTGGTCTTTCTGCTGCGCGGTCATGCCTGGCAGATGGATATGCATATGTATTTCTTTGCCATGCTGGCGCTGACCATCGCCTGGTTCGATGCGCGCCCGATCCTGATGGCGGCGGTCGCGGTCGCCCTGCATCACCTGGTGCTGGTCTATTTGCTGCCCTACGCGGTCTTCCCTGCCAATGCCGATCTGCCGCGGGTGCTGCTGCATGCGGCGATCGTGGCCTTCCAGACTGTTGTCCTGGTCTGGCTGGCGCGGATGATCAGCGCCGCATTCGAGCGGATCCGCGACATGAACCAGGAAATTCTGACCGCCAATGCCGAACTGAAACAGCGCACGACCGAGGCGGAAAAGGCCAACCAGGCCAAATCTATGTTCGTCGCCAATATGAGCCATGAGATCCGCACGCCACTGAATGCGGTGCTGGGGTTCTGCCATCTGATGCAGCGCACCGAGATGAATGCCCGCCAACTGGATTATGTGCAAAAGATCAGTGATGCCGGCACCACGCTCCTGCGGCTGATCAATGACATTCTCGACTTCTCGAAGAACGAGGCGGGCAAACTTACCCTGGAGGCGGCGCCGTTCAATCCCCATGCGGTGATCGAACAGCAGCTGCAGATGGTGCTGGTCGGCGCCGAGAGCAAAGGCGTGCACCTGGAGGTGCAGAAAGACCCCGGCATCCCGCGCGAGGTGATGGGCGACGGGATGCGCTTTGGCCAGGTGATCCTGAACCTTGTCAGCAATGCGGTGAAATTCACCGAACAGGGCTCGGTCACCGTGCGCACCCGCGCCGGGGAACGGGTCGGGGATGGTGACAATGACCGGGTGACGATGCTCGTCGAGATCATCGATACCGGTATCGGCATGTCGCCCGAACAGCAGAAGAACCTTTTCACCTCCTTCACCCAGGCCGACAATACCATGACGCGCCGCTTCGGCGGCACCGGGCTTGGGCTTGCGATCAGCCGGCAGATCGTCGGGCTGATGGGCGGCGACATCACCGTGCGCAGCCGCCAGTGGGAGGGGACAACCTTCAGCTTCGCGGTGCATTTCGACCGCGTCTCGGGTATTGTGTCGCAGGACGTGATCCCAGATCCCGGCCTGCGCGATCTGCGTATCCTCGGCGTCGATGACAACCCCGCCTCGCGCCAGCTGATCGAAGAACTGTTCCACCAATGGGGAATGAGGGCCGATGTCGCGGTCTCGGCCAGCGAGGCAATCAGCCGCCTGCAGGCGGCAGACGGAGCCGGAAAACCCTATGAGCTGGTGTTGATCGACTGGAAGATGCCCGGCATGGACGGGCTGGAGGCGGTGCGGGCGATCAGCCAGGATGCCTATATCCGGGCCAAACCGAAAATGGTGGTGGTCACCGCCTATGGCTCGGACCAGTTCACCAGCGAAATCGATGGCTATGGCCATGCCGGCTATCTGACAAAGCCCCTGCAACCCCGCGCCGTGATCACGACGCTCGAGGATCTGTTCCGCAACCGGCTGGCGGGATCCGCGCAAGACCATGCCGAAAAGGCAAAGCCCCGTATCGATGGCGTACCCCAGGTCGAACCCGCCTTGCGCGGCCAGCGCGTGCTCCTGGTCGAGGATAATGAGATCAACCGCGAAATCGCGATTGAACTCCTGACCGATGCCGGGTTGCGGGTCGATGCCGTTGAGAACGGTTTGCAGGCGGTGGAACAGGTCGCGCGCCAGGGCGACAGCTATGCGATGGTCCTGATGGATCTGCAAATGCCGATCATGGACGGAATTGAGGCGACAATCCGCATCCGCAAGGATCGCAGCGCCGCAGAATTGCCGATCGTCGCGATGACGGCCCATGCCTATGCCGATGAGAAAGACCGCTGCATGGCGGCCGGGATGAATGACCATGTCGCCAAACCGGTCGAGCCGCCGGTGCTGCTGGCGGCGCTGAACCGCTGGCTGAAACCGGTAACCCTGGTCCCTGCCCCGGTCAATATCGCGAAAGTCGCCCCGGCGGGGGATGACCTGCCCGACCATCTGCCGCCTTTCGGCATTGCCCGCGCGCTGGAACGGGTGAATGGCAAACGCCCGCTCCTGCGCCGGCTGATCCTGAGCTTTGCCGACAGCCAGGCCAGGGTGCCCGATGAGCTGGGCCGTCTGCTGGCCGAGGGTAAATATGATGATGCCCGCCGCACCGCCCATACGCTGAAAGGGCTTGCCGGTTCGCTGGAATTGCCGGATCTGCAGCAGGCCGCCGCCGAGATGGAGCGCGCGCTGAAAGAGGGCACCCCGGGGGAGCATGAGGCTGCCCCCTATATTGCCCGTATCGCGGCATGGCTGGAACCGGCAGTCGCCGCCGCGCGCGGGCTGAGCGGCACTACCGTCGCAGCGGGAGACAGGTCAGCACCGGTGGCTCCGGCCAGTGCAACGGAGATTGAGGAGCGCCGCGCCGCTCTCCACGAGCAGCTGATCAAACGCAGCCTGAGCGCACGCGCCGGTTTTGCGGCCTGGGCCGAGGCGCTTGGCCTTCCCGCCGAAGCCATCGCGGCGCATCCGCTGCGCCTCGCGCTGGACAGGCTGGATTACGCCACTGCGCTGCGAGAACTGGAAATTTCCGGAAAAGATGCCGGACCCGGATCGGAAAAAGCCTCCGCCGGAGAACAAAGCTGAGAATGGGAAGAAAGCCGTGACCACGCCACAGGAGCGCGAGCCCCGTAAAGCCGTTGTTCTGATCGTCGACGACGATATCTCAAATATCGAGATCATGAATGCGGCGCTCGGGGATGATTATGAGATCTGCTTTGCCACATCGGGCGAGCAGGCGCTGGAGGTGATGCAACTGACTCTGCCCGACCTCGTGCTGCTGGATGTGGTGATGCCGGGGATGCAGGGGTTCGAAGTCTGCTCCATCCTTAAACGCGACCCGCTGCTCTCGGATATTCCGGTGATCTTCACCACCGGGCTGGGTGATACAGAGGATGAGGTGCGAGGCCTTTCGCTGGGGGCCATCGATTATGTCACAAAGCCCATCCATCCGGTGGTGCTGCGCAACCGGGTGAAAAACCATATCGAGCTGAAGACCCTGCGCGACCATCTGGCCGAGATCGCGGTGACCGATGCGCTGACCGGGTTGCACAACCGGCGCAAGCTGGATCAGCTGATGCAGGACGCGCTGCAACGCCGGGCGACCTCGGAAAGCTGGCTGTCGGTGATCATGATCGACATTGATTTCTTCAAGCTGTTCAACGATGCCTATGGCCATCAGAGCGGCGATCAGTGCATTCACATGATCGCCTCGGCGCTGAACCGGGCGGTCAAGGCCGCGGCAGGCTTTTCGGCGCGCTATGGCGGCGAGGAATTTGCCTGCGTGCTTCCCGATACCGCGCCCGAAGAGGCGCTTGTTATTGCCGGCAATATCCGCGCCCAGGTGCATCAGCTGCAGATCCCCCACGAGAAGTCCATGGTCAGCCCCTGGGTGACGCTGAGCATCGGCATCGCCTCGGCGCGCACCGATACCGGACTTTCGATGAAGGAATGGATCGAGGCCGCCGACCGTCAGCTCTATATCGCGAAATCGCAGGCCGGGACCGGGTGGCCGCGATCACGATTTCCGGCAAGACCTGAGCGACTGGCTTAACCGGGGAAACACCCGCAGATCAATCATTGTAGCGGTTTGGCAACATGTCGAACCGTATGGGCATTGTTGTCGAGATCACCTTCTGATCCAGCACCCCCATTTGAGGGGCCTGGATCACTGCCGCAAAGAAGCGCTGCGGGGGCCCAATCGCAAGGCCTTTAAAATACAGGTCACTATCGCCGTCCAGAATGGCCGGACCGCCCGCAGCATATCCCGCAAAAGGCGGTGCGAAATGTCCGGTCCGGGACAGCCGAAGCTCGGCTGTCAGCTGATTTCTGCAACACAGCCAGTGCCCCGACCCGATCAACGCCTCCTGACCCAAGTCACCCGTGTGACGGGCGCGATCGCCCTCAGGCACCGCATTTGCTTGTCACGGTGATCAACGAACCGGAACGACTGCGGCACGGAGTCTGTCCATAACCCCTTCCCGGCTCATCAGGCCTTTGGCGATCATGACATCAACGAAGGGGATACCTTCCTTATCCGACTGTTTCACAATTGCCGAACCTGGGTATAGCCCAGTTCCCCGACCATTACCGTGGCCAGTGCGGGTGAGTTCAGCAGCAGTTCCAGCGCGCGTTCGGGACGCGCCTCGATGCGCTGATGCATTTATCAGCGAAAAGCCGGCTGCCATTGGTCAGAAGGCGGCAACTTTCAAAGAGACGTGCGGCGATTACGGGCTCGAAATGGTTGATCTCAAGCTGCCTGCCATGGAGGCCAGTGCCACGCTCTGATCGTTTCCGGCCAGCGCGAAGGCAAGCTGCTGCACCAGCATTGCAGGACCGGGTTGATCTTGCCGGGCATGATCGAGGAGCCGGGCTGCACGGCAGGAAGGCGGATCTCACCAATGGCGGTTTGCGGGTCAGAGGAGATCAGGATCAGGTCATGCGCGATCTTGGCGATGGTCTCGCCGGCGATGCGGATCTCGGAAGAGACGCGGGCAAAGGTGTCTGAATTCTGCATCGCGTCAAACGGATTGTCAGCGCGGACCAGAGGCAGGCCCAGATTGGCGCTGAGATGCGCATAAAGCGCCGCCGGATAGCCCGGATCAGAGCCGAGCCCGGTGCCGATGGCGCTGCCGCGCCAAGCGGCAGGGTCAGAAGATCGGCGGAGGCTGCTGCGATCTTTTGCCGCCTGGCGGCGCACGGCGCTGGCATAACCGCCGAATTCCTGACCCAGCGTCATGGGCTGCGCGGCCTGCATACAGGTGCGCCCGATTTTCAGCACATCGGCAAAAGCACTGGCGCGCTCCGAAAAGGCATCGGCGAGATGGTTCAGCGCCTGAACCAGAGGCAGAGTGGCGTCATAGACCGCCAGCTTCAGCGCTGATGGCACGACGTCATTCGTCGATTGCCCGTGGTTCACATGGTCATTGGGGTGCAGGCTGGCATAATCCCCGCCTCGCGCCCGAGGATCTGCAAGGCGCGATTGGCGACAACCTCATTCGCGTTCATATTGATCGAGGTGCCGCCCGAGCCTTCCATGATGTCGATGATGAACTGCTCATGATGGCGGCCCGCCAGCACCTCATCACAGGCCGCGATGATCGCCGCCGCGAGATCGGTTGCAGTGCACCAATCTCGCGATTGGCCTGGGCCGCCGCTTTCTTGATCGCCGCAAGGCCGTTCACAAAACGCGGGTGATCGCCGATCCGCTCGCCGCCAAGCGCGGAATTCTCGGAGCCGCGCAGCGTGTTCACGCCATAAAGCGCCGTATCGGGAAGTTCACGCGGGCCAAGGCCATCGGTTTCAATACGAGCCATGCTCGGTCATCCTGTCTGATCAGTGGATATTCGGACGTTCAGAGCACCTGCGCGGGTCGGTCGGATTGGCGAAGAACCCGGCGGGGGGCCCATGTTCGACGATGACGCCCTTGTCGGTAAAATAGATATGGTCCGCGACCTCACGGGCAAAGCCCATCTCATGGGTCACAAGGATGCAGGTCATGCCCTCGGCCGCGAGATCCTTGATTGTCACCAGCACTTCTTTCACCGTTTCCGGGTCCAGCGCTGCGGTCACCTCGTCAAACAGCATGATGTCGGGGCGCATTGCAAGGCTGCGGGCGATGGCGACGCGCTGCTGCTGGCCGCCGGACAACTCGCCCGGATAGCTGTTCTCCTTGCCTTCGAGCCGGACTTTGCGGATCAGCTCGCGGGCGCGTTTCTCGACCTCGGCAGGGTTTTCCTTCAGCACTTTCACAGGCGCCATCATAACATTTTGCAGCGCGGTCTTATGCGGAAAGAGGTTATATTGCTGGAACACCATCCCGACCTTCTTGCGAAGCGCGAGCTTGTCGAGCTTCGGGTCATGCACTTCGAGGCCTTCGACCAGGATCGAGCCGCCCTGAATGTCGTTCAGCGCATTGATGCAGCGGATCAGCGTGGATTTTCCCGAGCCGGAGGGGCCGATGATGCAGATCACCTCGCCCTTCATGATATCGAGGCTGATCCCGTTCAGCACCGGCACCGAGCCATAGGATTTCCGTACGTCTTTCAGTGAGACGATGGGCTGGTCTTCTGTCCATTTCACGTCAGTCATGGCCATCAGCCCCCTCAGAGTTTCACGGAATAGCGGCGTTCAAGCCGCGAGGTCAGCAGGCTGATCGGGTAGCAATAGATAAAGAACCAGCACAGCACATAGAGATACATCGGGATCAGCACATCGGGCCGCCCTTCGGCCGAAAGCGCCGAACGGGTATAGCCCATGATGTCATCAACCCCGATGATCGAGACCAGCGGCGTCGCCATGGTCAGCACCGCGTAAAGGTTCATCCAGTTCGGCAGGATGCGCTTCACCGTCTGCGGCAGGATCACCATCCGCATCGTCTGACCGCGGGAGAAGCCAAGCGATTCCGCGCTTTCCCACTGACCGGACGGTACCGACTGGATCGCACCGCGCACATATTCCGACATATAGGCCATGACGGGCAGCGACAGCCCGATCACCGCCTTCAGCCAGCCGGGAAACGGCATCGTCACGCCAAACAGCGTCACTTGGAACGGGATCAGCAGGATGGCGTAGAACAAAAGCACCAGCCAGGGCGAGTTGCGGAAGAACTGTGTCACCAGCCAGGCGGCCTTGCGGATTACCAGCACCGGCGAGACCTGCAGGATGCCCAAAAGCACGCCAAGAACGGTGCCGATCGCCATTGAAAGCACAGAGATCAGGATATTATAGCCAAAGCCCTGGGCCAGAAGCGGCGTCCATTTCAGCAGGACCGAGGGGATCGAGGCCTGGCCCGGCTGTGTGCCCTGCGCCCAGGCGGTGCCGATCACGCTGGCGATCAGGCAGGCAAAGACCAGGCTCAGGGTCAGCGGGTTAAAGAGCGTCTCCCGCCAGTTCAGCGCGGGCGCGGCATGGATGCGGCGCGGCAGCAGCACATCCATATGACCGGGTACGCGGCGGTCGGGTTCGGGGATGGGGCGCAGCCACATGTCAGACTCCATATCCGGGGATGCGCAGCGCCTTTTCCCAGCGACCAAGGATCCAGACAAGGACCGCGACGAGCAGGATATAGGTCAGCAGCAGAACGGTCATCATTTCGCGCACATTCAACTGTTCCGACCAGATCTGGGCGGCGGCGTATAAGAGCTCTGGCACAGCAATCGCATAGGCAAGCGAGGTGGTTTTAACGAGGTTCACCAGATTGGTGCCCAGCGATGGCAGTGAGATCCTGAGCGCCAGCGGCAGTACCACATAAAGATAGGTCTGAAACCGCGTGAAGCCGAGCGCCTCTGACGCCTCGATGGTGGAGCGCGGCACGGCGTCGATGCCAGAGCGAAAGATCTCGGTATTCAGCGCACCCGCAAAGAGCGAGAGCGAAATCACCGCCCAGGCAAAGGCAGAGATCATCGGAGTGCTGAGCCCGGTTTCACCCGTCACCCTCAGGACCGAGCCAAGCGCGAAGAAGAAGAAGTAAAGCTGCACCAGCGGCGGCGTATTGCGGAAAAAGGTCACAAACAGCCCGACCGGCGCGCGCAGGATCAGGTATTTCGACCCCTGGGCAAAAGCGCCGATCATGCCGACGAACAGCGAGAAGATGATCGACAGCACAGAGAGTTTGACGGTCATCCACAACCCGCCAAGGAACTGAGCACGGTCCCAGGCGTCGTAGCCAATGCTGATCTTGAGCCCATAGCTCTGGCGGAGCCACTGGAAAAACGTTTCGACAGTTTCCACCGCCAACTCCCCGGGAAAAGGGCCGGCCCCGCGTTACAGGACCGGCGGGATCAGCGCGATTACTTGAACTTTTCGTATTGCTCTTCGAAGAACGGAGCGGGGGCGATGCCGTAGCGCTCATTGCTTTCGATCAGGAAGCGGGTCTTGTGCCAGTCGGTGACGATCTCGCTGATCTTCTGACCATATGGGGCGTTCAGCTCTTCCAGCGGCACGGCGATAGCCCAGGGCTGCATCTGTTCGGTGACGAAGGGCATCTCGTAATCAGCCCAGACCGCCTCCGAGGCCAGCTGGCTCTCGATCCAGGTGTTGTCATAGGCCAGCCCGACACAGCTGCCATTGGTCAGCGCAGCGCTTGCCTCGGGCACGCCCGCGAAGGCCACGATATTGGCTTTGTATTTCTGGGTGATCTCGCGCAGGTAATAGCTGCCCTGAATGCCGCAAATATCCTTGCCCTCAAGATCCGTCCATTCTTTCAGGCCATTGGCCTTGGGTGCCAGAATATTTGCCCCGCCCGCGTAATAGTTCGGCTCGATCATGCCGACCACCTCACGGCGCTGCGGGTTGTCGCCCAGCGTCGCGATGATCAGGTCGATCCGGCCCTGTTGCAGGAATTCCATCCGGTTCGAGGCGACGACCGGCACCAGCTCCAGGTCGACGCCAAGGCGGGTCGCAATGTCCTGGGCGAGGTCGATCTCGAGCCCGACGATATTGCCAGAAGCATCCAGATAGCCCCAGGGGCGGTAGTCATTCTTGACGCCGACGACGATCTTGCCGGCGCCGGCGATCTTTTCCAGCGTGTCAGCCGAGGCGAGCCCGGTGCTGGCAAGCAAAGCCGCCAGCGCGATTTTCAGCGATTTTTTCATTCGTCACTCCCGTGGATCAATGTCCGGTTTGGCCGCTTCAGGTCTGTCGCCCGGTGTCTGTCTTTTGTCCTCTCGCCTGGCCCGGGATCGGGGGCTTGAAGAATCACCCTATTCTGATCGGGCCAAAGCTGCGAAAATACTCCCCAACAGACATTTTGTTGTCATTTCCGGACAGGTTAACCAAGAGTGAAACGAGGCACAACCGAGAGATATGGTTTCGTCCTGATCAATGATTTCGCATTGATGTCGATGGCTTCTTCAGTGGACCCTCTCCGCTCTGCCAATCAGATGTCAGGACGACAACTTTACGACTACGTCTTTCTCTCGGCGCAGGGCGGGCCGGTCCGGGCCTCATGCGGGGCATGGTTCGAAACCATTGCCCTTGCCGCGTCACCCCCCGATCTCGATTATCTGTTTATCGTCGCAGGCGGTAATCCATTCGCGCTCGACATCCCGGACTGCACAGGGTTTCTGCGCCAGGCGGCCAGGCGCGGCGTACCGCTTGGCGGAATTTCCGGCGGTGTCGTGCTGCTGGCACGGGCCGGATTGCTGGACAGAAGACGCATCGCTGTCCACTGGGAATATGCCGATTCCCTGCGCGAACTGGCCCCCGATCTGCTGATCGAACAGCGGCTTTTCGTGCTCGATCGCGACCGCGCCACCTGCGCGGGAGGCGTCGCTGGCCTTGACATGATGCATGCGCTGATCCGCTCTCAGCACGGCCATGCCCTGGCGGCCTCGGTCAGTCGGCGCTTCATCTACACCACCATCCGCACGCCGGACGCGGCGCAGCGTGGCAGCCTGGTGACAGAGGCCCGGGTGCTGCCGGCGGTCTTTGCCGCGACCCGCCTGATGGAGGACCACATCGCCGATCCCTTGCCGCTGGAACAGCTTGCCCGCCTGTCCGGGTTGAGCAGCCGGCAGATTCAGCGGCAGTTTCAGCGGGATCTGGGCGTTTCGGTTATGGATCATTACAGCGCGATCCGGCTCGACAAGGCGGATGAGCTTTTACGGCAAACCCGGCTGCCGATCGGCCAGGTCGCCTATGCGACCGGCTATTCCAGTCAGTCTAATTTCAGCCGCGCCTTCCTGCGTCGCTTCGGGATGAATCCCAGCGAAAGGCGCAATGCGGCCACTGCGCCCCGGTGACGCGTGATCACATTTAGCTGCGAATATCATTCGGCAAGACAGCAGCTTTAAGGATAGAATGGAACCTCCCAACCGCCGCCCAGGAAAGGCGAGACCGCTATCACCAAAGGCGAGTGTCAAGCCGGTGGCGATTATGATGATCACTGCGACGCTCCTGGCGACCGGCCTTTCTACCCAATGCAGGATCGACTGAATCGCCGCTTCCCAGGGCATGGAGGAGCCAGCCGTATAAGCGGCGGTGTCTCAGCAGGCGGATGACACAACCCGAGTTCGCGCCGCTGGCAATGTGGCGGCATGCGAGATGTCCCTGTTCCGAACCGGAGGTTGCGGATGCTTCGGTCGTAAGCGGTGTCCGGCTCCCGCCTTCCATCGCAGTTTTTAATAGGATCATTGGGCTCCATTTTTGTTGGATGATGGAGCTTCTGCATGGAGACTACATTGGAGGTTCTCACGGTTGGCGGCTCCGGTCGCCAGAACCGGAGTTGGCCTGCAGATGTGAAGGCACGGATTGTGGCTGAAACGCTGGTGCCGGGAGGCACGGTCAATGACGTTGCGCGGCGGCATGGTCTGCCTGCGAACCGTATCTTGTCGTGGCGGACGCTGGCGCGGAAGGGGCGTCTGGTTCTGCCAGCGCCGGAGGATCCGGTTGAGTTCGCGGCCCTGTTGCTCTGGCCTGCAGATGATGTTCCGCACCCGGTCGACCCTGCCGCGACCGGCCCGGAGATTGCGTTCGGTGCCGTTGTGATCCGTCTGGAAGTCGGCGCTTCGGCGGAGCGGATCGCGTCCGTAGCGCGTGCCTTGGCGACGGGCACGTGATCTTCCCATCGAACCGGGTGCGGATCATGGTGGCCACGAAGGCCATCGATTTTCGCAAAGGTCATGATAGCCTGGCCGCGATGGTGAAGAACGAGTTGCACAAGGATCCGTTCACCGGCACCGTCTTTGTGTTCCGGGCCAAGAAGGCGGACCGGCTGAAGCTGCTCTACTGGGACGGCACCGGGTTGGTGATGGCTTACAAACGGCTCGAAGAGCATATGTTTACCTGGCCTGCGGTGAAGGACGGGCTGCTGATGATGAATCATGCCCAGTTCGAAGCTCTGTTCGCCGGGCTGGATTGGCGCCGGGTTCGGGCCATCGCGGCAAAGGCACCGGAGGCGGTGGAATAGTCCTGTTTTTGTTGGGTCCGGCATTACTTTTTGCGGGTGTTGGCCGTGGTGGGCGATAGACTGCGGCCATGCCGGAGACCGCTGATCTTCTTAAGGAAATTGCCACGCTGAAGGCGATGTTGATCGCCTCGGAGGCGCATAACCTGCGCAAGGACGAGCGTATCGAACGGCTGGAGAAGCTGCTCGCGGCGTTCAGACACGCAGCGTTCGGACGCAGGTCGGAGAAGAACGATCCGGACCAGTTCGAACTGGCGCTCGAGGATCTGGAGACGGCCATCGCCGCGATCCATGCCGAAGAGGATGCTGACGACCGCGCTGCCAAACGCCCCGCCAAGCCGCGTGCCGCCAATCGCGGATCATTGCCAAACATCTGCCGCGCATCGAAGAAGTCATCGAGCCGGACAGCCTGATCTGCGCCTGTGGCGGCTGCGGCTGTTTTTCAGTTTGTTGAAGCAGCGCTCGACCATGTTGCGCAGGGTGTAAATGGTCATGTCGACAGTCTTGCGCACCCTTCGGTTCTTTCGCATCGGTATCATGGGCAGGGCGTTGCGGCTCTCGATGTCTTCCCGAATTTTATCAGAGTCATAGCCCCTGTCGGCGACCAGAACTGCCGGTTGGGGCAGATTGTCAGCCATCACCAGATCGTAGCCGGTGTAGTCGGAATCCTGCCCGGGCGTGATCTCGGTCCTCATCGGGAGGCCCGCACCGTTGACCCGGAGATGGATTTTGGTCGAGAACCCACCTCTCGAACGGCCAGGAGCCTCTTGTCAGCAGTCCCCCTTTTGCGCCTGCCGCATGATCATGGGCGCGGATCACAGTGCTATCAACCATCTGGAGCTTGTCTGGCGCGATCCCAGCGTGGTTCAGCGCGTCCAGGATGTCCTCCCACAGCCCTGCGAGCGTCCAGCGGCGGAACTGCCGGTAGACTGAGGACCACTTGCCTAACCCTTCGGGCAGGTCGCGCCAAGGCGCGCCAGTTCTTGCGACCTAGAAAATACCATTCAGAACAATACGATGATCCGCAGGATTCCGCCCATTCGGGTGTCGGACGCCACGAATGAAGCCCTCAAAGAAGGCCCACTCATCGTCGGATATCAGGTTGCGCGCCAAGCCCATCTCCCAAGTAGAGATGAGCTTGAATCATAGGACGCCTGCAAGCGGAATCCCTTTTGTCAACACGACCTAAGAAGACCGTGAAAGAATCGCTGCTGAAGCCCTGAGCCGATCAGCGATCTCACCGTTCCCTCGGGGGGCGGCTTTGATGTTGCCGAGGCGCAGGCGGCAGATGAGGCTTTCATCACCTCCGCTTCTTCCTTCGTGCTGCCGGTGATCGAGTTCGACGGTCAGCGTTTGCCCGCCTGTCAGCCCCGGCCCCGCAACACGGCGCCTTCGCGAAATCCATATCGAGGAAGCAGGCAGGGCGGCCATATGCTGCTCTGGCCCGGCGGTGCTGTCGCGCGGGGTGATCAGTCTGGCAAAAGCAATCCTGATCCGTTGCGGCGCAGGGCCGCTGACAGTTCCGCCGCCGGTTCGCGATCTGTGATGAGCGAGAGCCCGTCATGCCACCGGTCAAGCAGCACAAGCGCCCGCTTTTCAAACTTGCTGTGATCGGCCAGCACATAAGAGCGGCCCGCACTGGCCAGCATGGCGGAGTAGACTTCGCCAACCCCCAGCATCGCCTCGCTGATCCCGTCGATGCTGACCCCCGAGGCGCCGATCAGGACCACAGGTGCCCGGTAACGTTCCACCGCGCGGATGGTTTCGGGGCCGCAGACCATCCGCTCCTGCGGCTCGAACCCGCCGGGCAGAAGAACGATTTCGATGAGCGGGTTTGACGACAGTTCCAGCGCGATGGGGTAGGCCGGGGTAATCACGGTGATGCGGCGCATGATGTTGCGCAGCACCCGCGCGAATTGCAGCATCGTGGCACCGCCGCCAAGCAGCAATGCCTCTTCGCCCGCCACCTCCTGCAGCGCCCGGCTGGCAATGGCCTGGCGTTCGGCTACATTAAGATTGATGCGGTCGTTGAGCAGGGGCTCGAAGCGGTTCTGCGCCACGATCGCACCCCCATAGGTGCGGCTGAGCCGGCCGGCCTGATCCAGTTCGGCAAGGTCGCGTCTGATCGTCTCGGTCGAAACATCCAGCTCTTCGGCAAGCTGGTTCACCCGCTGCGCCGGATTGGCCTCAAGCGCGCTGAGGATGTTGTCCTGGCGCTGCTCCTTGCGCGATCTGCTCGGTTTCACTGCTGGCACCTTCTTACATTACGCCCCCGGATTCTGCGGAGTTCTGCATCATCGCAACCGGAATGACAAAACTCAAACAGAGGAAATGACCAACTAGCAACAATTAAATGTTGCCAGATGCAGAATCAAATGCCAGTCTTCGGTCAAACGGAGGTGCCTCGTGTTCAATTACGGATACTTCAGCTTCGATTCGAAAGCAGAACTGCTTGCGAAATCGATCGAATACTGGAACCCCGGCAAGACAAAGTTCTGGCAGGATGCCGGGATCGATATGGTGATCGACCGGCGTGAGGGATATTACCTTTACGACATGTCGGGCCGCAGGCTGATCGACCTGCATCTCAATGGCGGGACGTATAATTTTGGCCATCGCAACCCCGAATTGGTGGCGACGCTGAAATCCGCGCTCGACTATTTCGACATGGGCAATCACTGGTTCCCGTCAGTGGCCCGCGCGGCCTTTGCCGAAAAGCTGGTGAAGACCACAAACCACATGCAATACGCAATCTTCGGCGCAGGTGGCGCGGAAGCTGTGGAGATTGCGCTGAAAACTGCCCGATATGCCACAAAACGCCGCAAGATCGTTTCGATCATCAAAGGCTATCACGGCCATTCCGGTCTGTCGGTTGCCACCGGAGACGAGCGGTTCTCAAAGATCTTCCTCGCGGACAAGCCCGATGAATTCATCCAGGTGCCGTTCAACGACATCGACGCGCTGGATCGCGCCCTGAAGGGTCGGGATGTCGCTGGTTTCATTATCGAAACCATCCCGGCGACCTATGGGTTCCCGATGCCGGACGATGGCTATCTGAAGGCCTGCCAGGACCTCTGCCGCCGGTATGGCACCCTTTATATCGCCGATGAGGTTCAGACCGGGCTGATGCGCTGCGGCACGATGTGGGGCTGGCAAAGCTATGGGCTGGAGCCGGATATGTTTGTCACCGGCAAGGGACTTGGCGGCGGCATTTACCCGATTTCGGCCTGTGTGGTGACCGAAAAATGTGGCGGCTGGCTGCATGAGGATGGCGCCGCGCATATCTCGACCTCGGGCGGGTCAGAGCTTGGCTGTATCGTCGGTCATCAGGTGATCGACATCCTGCAACGCCCCGAGGTGATTGCGAATGTGCAGTCGGTGGCAGAGTTCTTCCGCCGCGCGCTGACACAGATGATGGCGGCCCACAGCGATATTTTCGTGGGCGTCCGTCAGCGCGGTGTCATTCTCGGGCTGGAATATGACCATCCCGAAGGCGCGGTCGCGGTGTCGCGAGCGCTTTATGAACATGGGGTCTGGGCGATTTTTTCCTCGCTCGACAAACGGGTGTTGCAGTTCAAGCCGGGTGTGTTGCTGGATGTGGCAACCTGCCAGGAAATCATTGACCGGATGGAGGCCGCGATGCCGCGCGCCCGTGCTTTGCTGCGCGATATGCGCCGCGCGGCCTGAGGGGGATAGCAGATGCCGATGCAGCTTCATGACGATGCGCCGCGCCTGCAGGTCCCTGACCGGGCAGAGCAGGCGGCGAAGATGAAAATCGAACGCGCCACCTGGGCGGGGCAGGCCTTCGCGAAATTCGACCGGGCCGCTGTGATGCGGATCGCCCGCGCCGTGGCCGAGGCGGCGCATCAGTCTGCCGCGCATTTTGCCGAAACGGCGGTGGCGGAAACCGGCATGGGCGTGGTGGCCGACAAAAAGCTCAAGAACGAGCTGTCGGCGCATCCCCTGCTGGATTTCTACGAAAATCTCGATCTGGTGAACCCGAAAGTGGACGCGGATCGCCGGATGATCGAATTGCCGCGCCCGGCGGGCGTGGTGCTGGCGCTGACGCCTGCGACCAATCCGGTTTCGACGCTGTATTACAAGACGATCCTTGCCATTCTGTCGCGCAATGCGATCCTGTTCAGCCCGCATCCGCTGGCAAAGCGCTGCTGCAATGAGGCAGCCGCGCGGCTGGAGGCGGCAGCACAGGCGGCGGGCGCGCCTTCGGGTCTGATCCAATGTGTTGAAGAGCCTTCGGTGCCGCTGGTGCAATCGCTGATGACCTCGCCAAAGGTGCAGGTGATCCTTGCGACAGGCGGCGGGCCGATGGTGCGGGCAGCCTATTCCTCGGGCAACCCGGCGATTGGCGTCGGGCCGGGCAATGCCCCGGTCTATGTCGATCCCGGCTGCGATCAGATGGTTGCGGCAAGGCGGATCATCGACAGCAAGGCTTTTGATAATTCAGTGCTTTGCACCAATGAAAGCGTGCTGATCTCGCAGGAGCAGGATCGCAGCCGGCTGGAACGCGCGCTGCGGGCAGGCGGGGCACATATCTGCAACGCGGCCGAGGTGGCGAAACTGCGCGACTGGCTGTTCCCGGGCGGGCATCTGAACACTTCCGCCGTGGGCAAATCGGCGGTCTGGATCGCAGGGCAGGCGGGCTTGCGTGTGGTGGCCTCGACCCGGGTGCTGGTGGCACCGGTGGAGCTGGTCGGCATCGACGAGCAGCTGACGAAGGAAAAGCTTTGCCCGGTTCTGGGCTGGGCCCTGGTCACCAATGCTGCCCATGGTGCAAGCATGGCGCAGATGATCCTGCGGATGAGCGGGGCCGGCCATTCCGCCGCGATCCATACCGACGATCCACAGCTGGCGCTCGATTTCGCAAGCGCGCTCTCGGTTTACCGCGTGGTGGTCAATGCGCCCTGTTCCCAGGGTGCCGCCGGTTTCGCGACGCATCTGGCGCCGTCCTTCATGATCGGCACCGGCTATTTCGGCCGGTCTTCCGTGGGCGAGAATATAGGGCCGCAGCATCTGGTTCACTGGACGCGGCTGGCCTGGAATTCCGACCCCGCGATGAAGCCGGGCGATCTGAGCGGCCTGCGCCCCTCTTTCGAAGGGCCGGGCGCCACGCGCCCGCAACCGGTCGCCAGTGCCATTGCGCCGCCCGCTGCGACCAGCCGGCCCGCCGGCGAGGGCGGTGTCGACCGCGACCTGCTGCGCGAGCTTATTTTGCAGGAACTCCGTGATCTGACGAGGGGCCAGTCGTGACCGATCTTCGTGCCTTCATCTTTATCGACCAGCTTCAGCCGCAGACGCTTGCCTATACCTCCACCTGGATGCGGGGCACCCTGCCCCGCGCCCGGATGGCGGCGCAGATCATCGAGATCGCGCCGGGTCTCGATGTCGAGGCGCTGACCGACACGGTGCTGAAAAGCGCCGAGGTGCGGGCGGGCTTTCTGGTGGTCGAGCGCCAGTTCGGCACGCTGCAATTCCATGCCCGCTCGACCGCCGAAGTTCAGGCCGGGGCGGCGGCAGCGCTGTCAGCCATGGGCAAGACGCGCGAGGATGCGGAAAAGCCGAAGATCATGGCGTCGAAGATCGTGACGCGGATCGATGACCAGCACGCGTTTTTGATGAACCGCAACAAGACCGGCTCCATGGTTCTGGCCGGAGAGAGCGTCTACCTGCTGGAATGCCAGCCGGCGGCTTACGCGATCCTCGCCTGTAACGAGGCCGAGAAAGAGGCGGATATCAAGGTCATCGACATGCGGATGATCGGCGCCAACGGGCGACTTTATCTTGCCGGAAGCGAAGCCGATGTCCGCAATGCCCGCGATGCGGCGGAACGCGCACTGCGTGAGGCAGGGGCGGGCCGATGAGCGAGCTGCGTGCCCTGATCCGCGAGTTACTGTCCGAAGAGATCGCGGCGCTGCGCGCAGAGATCCTCGGCGGCGGCCCGGCGACCGAGCGCGTCGAGGTCGCGACCGGGGCCCAGCTGACCGATTTTGCGCTGACCATCGCGCGCCGCGCGCAGGAGCCGGGATTTCTGGCAGGGCTTGAAGCCGGGCAGATCCGGTTTGCACCTGTGGCGAGCGCCCCGACGCCGGTTGCGATGCGTGACTTTGCTGATCCCGCGGCCTCCGCGCCGCCGGTGGCCAGGCTGGTCACCACCGTTCCGGCGGGGATACCCGAATTGCGCAAAACCCTTGTCACCGAGCGCGACATCGCAGCCATCGGCGAGGGCGAGACGCGGCTGCGCATCACCAGGCAGGCGCGGCTGACACCTCTGGCGGGTGACGAGGCCCGCCGCCGCGGCATCAGGATCGAAAGGACACTGGCATGATAAGGGCGCGCGTCAGCGGCAGGCTCTGGTCCACCCGCCATATCGGCACGCTTCCCACCGGGGCGCTGCTGGAGGTTGAGACCGAAACCGGCGCAAAACTGATTGCCTTCGACCCTCTGGGCTGTGCCGAGGGCGAGGCTGTGCTGATCACCCAGGGCTCGGTTGCAGCCGCCTGGTTTACCGAACGCGCGGCGCCGGTTGACGCATTGATCATCGGTTCCATCGACGAAGAATCTGCCGGGAAACCGGCTGCGAAACGCAAGTAAGGGAGTTCTCAAATGGCTAATCTTGCAATCGGAATGATCGAAACCAGGGGTTATGTGCCGGCGCTTGCAGCGGCGGATGCCATGGTCAAGGCCGCCAATGTCGAAATCGTCGCCCGTAACGAGGTCGGCGGAGGCCTGGTTTCGGTCGTGGTGCGCGGCGATGTCGGCGCGGTGAAGGCCGCGACCGAGGCCGGGGCCGAGGCCGCGGCCCAGATCGGCGAAGTGACCGCCGTCCATGTTATCCCGCGCCCGCATGGCGATCTCGCAAAGCATTTCGACGCGCTTAAGGCCTGAGCCGCGGCGGCCTCTTACAGAGACCCAGATAAGGATTGAGGTATGACAGAGCTTCGCGTCTATCTTCCCATCGAGGATCTGCAGCCCCAGTTCGCGGCGTATCTGTCCTCGCCCACCCGGGCGAGGGGATATCCGCCCTTCCGGGGGCAGAACTCGCTGATCATCGAGGTCGCGCCGGCTCTGGCGATCCACCGTGTCACCGATCTGGCGCTGAAGGCCGCCCCCGAAATGGAGCCGGGTATTCTTTATACCGAACGTCAGTTTGGTTTGCTGGAATTGCACGCTGACCGGATGGAGGATCTGACGGCTGCGGGCGAGGCGATCCTTGCCGGAATCGGCGCAAAACCCGATGATCAGATGCGCCCGCAGATCCTGTATCACGATATCATCGAGGATCTGTCGGACCAGCATGCGATCATCCTCAACCGCTCGCGCGACGCCTCGATCCTGGTGCCGGGGGTTGCGCTGCTGATCTACGAAATGGCTCCGGCGCTTTTTGCCTGCGTGGCGGCGAACGAGGCGGAAAAGGCGGCCCCCAATGCGATTATCAATGATGTACAGATGATGGGCGCAACCGGACGGCTTTTCATGTCCGGCACCGCCGAAGACATGCGGATCGCGCGTGACACCATCACCGCAAAACTGGAGGCGATCACCGGACGATAGGCAAAAGGGCCGAAGGCCCTCACTCAGGCCCGGGAGATGGATCAACCATCCGGGAGGCACCACCAACAAGGGAGACAGAAGATGATTACGAGACGTCAGTTCTCGCTGGGGGCGGCCGGTTTGGCTGGTCTTTCGGCGTTTTCGATGCCGGGCCGTGCGCTCGCAGACCGCAACAATCAGCTCAATATCCTGTGCTGGGAAGGCTATAACTCGGATACGGTGCTGAACCCGTTCCGCACGGCGCATCCCGGTGCCACGGTGCGCGCCGAAAGCGGCACCTCGGACCCCGAGATGGTCAACCGGCTGCGCGCGGGCGAAATCGGAACCTGGGATCTTATCAATGTCAATCAGCCCTGGGCACGGGGCGAGCTGAGTCGTGACAACCTGATCAGACCGCTGAACAAAGAGCGTTTCCTGCCCTGGTTCGACAAGATGACGCCGGAATTTGCCAGACCCTATGCGCTGGCTTTTGGCGAGAACGGTGATCTTCTGGGCCTGCCGCAGCGCTACGGGCCGTTCTCTTTCGTGGTCAATACAGACAAGATCAGCCAGGAAAGTGCCGAGGAACAGGGCTGGAACCTGTTCTTTGATCCGGCGATGAAGGGCCGCTATGGCCTTCTGACCTATGACAACTGGAATGTGATCCATCTCTGCCTTGCCGCCGGACTTGATCCGTTCCGGCCGGTCGAGGGCGCCGATGCCGAAAAATTCGCCGAGACCTGCAGGCAGATCGTCGCCGGGGCACGGATGATGACCGATGATCTGGTGGCGATGAACACCGCGCTGATCAATGGCGAGATCGACGCTTATTTCACCGGCGGTACCTATACCGCTTCGCCCGCCCGGTATGACGGGGCGACCTTCGTGCGCGCGATCACGCCGCGCAGCGGACCGGTCGAGGGCAAGGGTGGCGTTGTCTGGGTCGAGCTGACCTCGGCGGTGAACAACCCCGATCCCTCGTCGCTGGCCGAGGATTTCCTTGAATTCGTGCAACAGCCCGAAATCTGCAAGGCCGTGGCGTTTTCTGAGGGCACCTACAACCCGATTGCCCAGATGGGCAATCCCGAGGTCATGGCGCTGTTCGACGACGAGATGCTGGAAGCGATCCAGTTCGACACCCTGGAAGACGAGCTGTCGCGCTGTCTCGAATTCGATGTCGTACCCTCTTACGACGCCCTGCTTGCGACCTATGTCGCGGCAAGACGCGGCTGAGGCCCCGGCTTCAGCCATTCTGCCGGGCGCTCTCTGCCCGGCAGTCTTTGCTTTCCCTTAAAATCTGGAATGGACGATGGTTGCTCAGCCCTTCGTGCGGATCGAGAATGTCACCAAACGCTTCGGTCGCTTTACTGCGCTTGACCGGATCAGCCTCGATATTGCCGAGGGAGAATTTCTGACCATCGTCGGCCCTTCGGGCAGCGGCAAATCCACCCTGATCCGGCTGCTGGTCGGCATTGACGACGTGTCTGACGGCACGATCAGTCTGAACGGCACCCGCATAGACACCATGCCCGCGAACAAGCGCCCGACCTGTATGGTGTTCCAGTCGCTTGCTCTGTTCCCGCATATGAGCGTCGGCAGGAATATCGAATTTCCGCAAAAGCTGAAAAAGGTGACGCCAGAAGCGCGCAAGGCCCGCACGCTGGATCTGCTGCGGCTGCTGCGATTGCCGGAAGAGTATTATGGCAAGATGATCAGCCAGCTTTCGGGCGGCGAACGTCAGCGGGTCGCCCTGGCGCGGGCACTGGCCTTCGATCCGCAGATCATTGTCTTTGACGAGCCCCTGTCGGCGCTGGACTACCGGCTGCGGAAAACCCTGGAAAAAGAGCTGAAAGACCTGCACGCCCGCACCGGCAAGACCTTTGTCTATATCACCCATTCGCTGGAAGAGGCGATGGTGATGTCTGACCGCATCGCCATCATGAAGCAGGGCCGTTTCGAGCAGATCGCCGTGGCCGAGGAGATCTATTCCCGCCCGGTCAGCCGTTTCGTCGCCAGCTTCATGGGCGAGGTCAATCTGTTTGAAGCGCGCGAGGATAACGGGTTGGTCCGCTGGAAGGACCCGGGCGTCACCGCCGCCCCTGGCGCGCTGACCCTGCCGCAGGGCTGGCGCGGTGCGCTGATGGTACGACCCGAGCTGCTGCGGTTCATCGGCGATGGTATGTCTGCGGATTTCACCCTTTCCGGCAATGTGGTGGCCGAATACGCGCTCGGCTCCCGCATCCAGTATTCGGTCGAGACCGGTGCCGGGACACTGATCACGGTTGAGCGGCCCTTTGAGGCGCGGCTTGCCTCGGGCACCGGCACGCCCGTCACCCTCGGCTGGGACCGGGACGCGGTCCATCCGATCCCTGAGGAGGTGGATCATGCACAGGCTTGAGGGACGGCTTGGCTTTCTGAGCGGCCTGCCGATCATCGTTCTGCTGCTGCTGGCCTTCATCATGCCGCTTTTCGTGGTGGCGGGCTTCGCCATCATGCCGCAAAAAGTATTCGAGCTGACCCATCTCCCCGATTTTTCCTCTTTCGCGGTGATCTGGGAACAGGGCTATTACCGTTCGCTGCTGCGCTCGCTGGGGCTTGCCCTGATGACCACGGTGATCCTGTTCATCGTCTGCTGGCCGCTGGCTTACGGCATGGCGAAGGTCTTCGGACGCTTTACCATCGTAATCACCCTGGCGGTCGTGCTGATCCTTTTCGTGTCCGAGAATATCCGTCTGTTCGGCTGGAGCCTCTCTTTGATGAAGGGCGGATTGTTGGAGGGCTATCTGCGTTCGCTGACCGGGCTGAGCTTCGAGACACCGCTTTATGACTGGCCGGTGATCGTCTTTGGCATGGCCTATGTCTATTTCCCCTTCATGCTGTTTCCGCTGGCCCAGGGCATCAGCCTTGTCCCGGACGATGCCCGCCTTGCCGCCTCGGATCTTGGCGCGAGCCCGGCGCGCATCCTGTTCGAGATTGAAATGCCGCTGGCCGCACCCGGCATCATGGTGGGAAGCCTGCTGACCTTCGTCCTCTCTGCCGGTGCGGTAGCCGAGGCAAAGCTTTTGGGCGGGCGCTCGGTTGTGGTGCTGACCGATGATGTCGAAAGCGCCTTCACCTTCGCGCAGAACTGGCCGCTCGGATCGGCTCTGTCGCTGATGCTGATCGTCATTGTCGCCCTTCTGGTGCTGGTGCCGGTCAGCCGCGTAAACCTTGATGCGATCATGGGGAGGAAACCATGAGAACGGTCTCCAACACCACCCGCATCGCGCTATATCTTTATGGGTTGCTGATCCTGCTGGTGCTTTACCTGCCGCTGGTTTCGGTCGGCTTCGCATCGGTCTCGAAGGCGCGGTATCTGAGCTTTCCGGTCAACCGCTATACCAGTGAATGGATGGTCCAGGCGGTGACCAGCCCGAACGTCCACGCCCTGGTGCTGACCTCGCTGAAGATCGCGGTGCTGGTGACCCTGCTGTCGATGATCCTCGGCTTCTTCGGTGCCCTTGCTTTCGCGCGTTTCCAGTGGCGGTATCGCCCGCTGTTCCAGAAGCTGATCCTGCTGCCGATTTTCTTCCCGCAAACGGTGCTGGGGCTTGCGCTGCTGATCTGGTTTTCGGCGCTTGGGGTTCAGCCCAGCTGGAAGACCGCCGTGATCGCGCATCTGGTCTGGATTGCGCCCATCACCACGCTGATCATCGCGATCCGCGCCTATGCCTTTGATCCGGCGCTGGAAGAGGCGGCGCGGGATATGGGCGCCTCGACCTTTACAATCCTGCGCGAGGTGACGCTGCCCCTGCTGATGCCGGGGGTGATTTCTGCGGGGCTCTTCGCCTTTCTGCTGTCCTGGGGGAATTTCCCGCTCTCGCTCTTCACCACAGGGCTCGATTCAACTTTGCCCAAATGGCTCTATGCCCGGATGGTCTCCGGCTACACGCCGCAGATCCCGCGCTTGGGGTTCTGTCGGTCGCCGGCTCGGCCACGCTGATGCTGATCGGGCTTCTGGTGTTGCGCTGGACACGAAAACGCGCCTGACGCCGCGATAAAATCATAAAAATCAGGGAGAAAAACAGATGCTGACGTCATTGCAGGGCCGGAGTGTCATCGTTACCGGCGGATCAAAAGGGATCGGGCGCGGCATCGCGCGGGTCTTTGCCCGGGCCGGTGTGAAACTGACCATTGCCGGGCGCGACAAGGTGGCGCTGGCGGCGGCCGTGGCCGAGATGAACGAGGCAGGGGCGACAGCCCGCAGCGCCGTCTGCGATGTGAGCGATTACGACCAGGTGCAGCGCATGGTCGATGAGGCGGCCGAAGCCCAGGGCGGGCTGCATGTGATCTGCGCCAATGCCGGATCCTTCCCGCAGGTGAAGATGGTCGATATGTCGCCCGCCGAATGGGACCAGATGATGGCGAACAACCTGCGCTCGACCTTCCTCTGCGTCAAAGCCGCGATCCCGCATTTCGAACGGGCCGGCAAAGGCCGCGTGGTGGTCACCTCTTCGATCACCGGGCCGGTGACAGGCTATCCGGGCTGGTCGCATTACGGCGCGTCGAAGGCCGGGCAGCTTGGTTTCATCAAGACCGCCGCGATGGAGCTGGCGCGCTACAACACCACGATCAACGCGGTGATGCCGGGCAATATCGTGACAGAGGGGCTTGAGGGGCTGGGCGCGGATTACCTGAAAACCATGGCCGCATCGATCCCGCTGAAACGGCTGGGTGCCGTCGAGGATATCGGCAATGCGGCGCTGTTTTTCGCATCGGATGAGGCGGCCTATATCACGGGGCAGCAGATCATCGTCGATGGGGGGCAGATCCTGCCGGAATCCCTGGAAGCCATCGAGTCGATCTGAGGGAGGGGCACATGGCCGGAGAGCAAATGCCGCTTCAGGAGGTATTGAAGCATCTGGAGCGCCTTGCGAATGACTCGCTGTCCCTTTGGCCGGTGCCGGAGGGGGCGACGGCGCGGCTGATCAATGTCTCGGAAAACGCGACCTATCTGGTCGAGGCCGGGGCGTATCGATCGGTCCTGCGCATTCACCGCCCGGCCTATCACACAAAACGCGGTATCGGCCAGGAACTGGCCTGGGCGCAGGCACTGGCCTCAAGCGGACTGGTGCAGACGCCGCCGCCGATTGCCGGGCTGAACGGCGCTCTGGTCCAGGAGGGCCATAGCCCCGGCCTGCCCGATCCGCGTTTCATGGTGATGTTTCAGTTTGCCGAAGGCCGCCAGCCCGATGAGAACGAGGATCTGGTCGGCCCGTTTGAGCGCCTCGGCGCGATTGCGGCCCGCACTCATCTGCATTCCATGTCCTGGCCGCGCCCCGAGCCGCTGGAGCGGCTCCGCTGGGATTACGATGCCGTTTTCGGGCCAAAAGCGAACTGGGGCGACTGGCGCGCCGCGCCGAACGTCACGCCTGGGCTGCAGGCGGTGCTGGAGGAGGTGGAACTGACGATCCGCCGCCGGCTGTCGGAGTTTGGCCAGGGACCGGAGCGCTATGGCCTGATCCATGCCGATATGCGGCTGGCAAACCTGCTGATTGAAGGTGAGAACACCACGCTGATCGACTTCGACGATTGTGGCCAGGGCTGGTATCTTTACGATTTTGCAACCGGCGTCAGTTTCATGGAAGATCACCCCCAGGTGCCTGCCATGCGCGCCGCCTGGGTGCGCGGCTATCGCAGTGTCCGCCCGCTTTCCGATGCCGAAGAGCGCGAGATTGACACCTTCATCATGTTGCGCCGCATGGCGCTGCTGGCCTGGATCGGCAGCCATATCGAGGCCCCCGAACCCCAGGCCATGGCGCCGGATTTCGCCCGGGTCTCGGCCGAGCTTGGCCGCAGCTATCTGGCGCAGTTCGCCACGCAATAATGTCTGTTGCCGCGTATCTAATGCAATCGGGTGACACACCGCCGCGTCAGCGCTCGCCGGTTCTGTGATGCGGGAGCAGTCAGGCCACCCGGCCATCGGCGAAGATCGCAGCAAGGATTTCGGCCTCGAATGCGGCCAGCCGCGCGTCTCCGCGTGGGCGTGGATGCGGTATGTCAATCACCACGTCATGCGCAATCCGGCCTGCGTCCAGCACGATCACCCGGTCGGAAAGCGCCACCGCCTCGGCCACGTCATGCGTTACCAACACGGCGGTAAAGCCGTCGTCACGCTTCACCTGCAGGATCAGATCCTGCATCACCAGCCGCGTCAGGGCGTCCAAGGCCCCCAGCGGCTCATCCAGAGCCAAAAGGCGGGGGCGGCTGACCAAAGCGCGCGCAAGGGCTACTCGCTGGCGTTGTCCGCCCGACAGGCTTGACTGCCAGTCCCCTGCTTTGCCCGGCAGCTGCACCTCGTACAGCGCGGCCTCGGCGAGGTCCCGCCGTGCGCGCGCGGCCCCCCTCCGGGTAAGCCGAGACTGACATTGTCGATCACACTGGCCCAGGGCAGCAGTCGCGGTTCCTGAAACATCAGCCGGATCGACCCCAACTGATCCGCAACCGGCGCACCGTCCACCAGTACCTCGCCTCGCGACGGCGCATCCAGCCCGGTCAGCAGGCGCAACAGCGTGCTTTTTCCGCATCCCGACTTACCGACAATGGAGAGGAACTGACCCGCCCGGATCGTCAGATCCAGCCGTGACAGGACTGTGTTGGCGCCAAAGCTCTTCTCGACCCCGGCCAATACGACCTCAGCCCCCTGCCGGTTATTGTCGGGCATAAGCGGGATTCCAGGCCAGGGCACGGGTTTCCAGCGCGCGGGTAATCATGTCGGCGAGTTTGCCCAGCAGCGCATAGAGCAGAATGGACAGCACCACGACATCCAGCTGCATGAATTCGCGTGCCTGCATCGCCATATAGCCAAGGCCCGCACTGGCGGCCAGGGTTTCGGCGACGACAAGCACGAACCACATCAGGCCCAGAGCATAGCGCAGGCCGACGAATATCGTGGGCAGCGCGCCCGGAAATATCACCCGCAGAAAAAGACTGCGCTGTGACATTCCATAGGCGCGCCCCATCTCGATCAGCTGGGGATCAACGTTGCGGACCCCGTGGAACGTGTTGATGTAGATCGGAAAGAACACGGATATGGCAACAAGGAACAGCCGCGCGGTTTCGCCCACCCCGAACCAGATGATCACCAGCGGGATCAGCGCCAGAATAGGAATGTTGCGGATCATCTGAACGGTGGTGTCGGTCAGCAGGGCCGACCGTTGCGATAGTCCGTTCGACAGCCCCAGGGCAAATCCCAGCAGGCCACCGATGGCCAGCCCGGCAAAAGCACGCAGCGCCGAAACCCCCAGATGCAGGAAGAGTTCGCCCGAAAGTGTCATTGTCCATGCCTTCGCCAGCACGGTGCTGGGTCTGGGCAGGATGCGGGTGGAGACCAGTCCGATATGGCTGCCGACCTCCCAGATCACCAGCATCAGGACCGGAAGCAGGAAAGGCAGCCAGATCTCGGGTCGCAGGCGCCAGCCAGACCGTTTGGCCAGCTTGCTCTCTGCGAGGTCGTAGGATTGGTCCACTACGGTCATCTCGGCCCTTTGCAGATTCGGTGTCTCCCGGGTGCGGCCCGGACAGACGCCATTGCCCGATCAGCGTCGGGTTTATTGAACCGCAGGGTGGGGCATATTCCCCGGTCGGCCATTCTCTATTGCCCTTTCCGGAGAGCGCGGGCTTTGCGTTTTTTCGGGCCTGGACAGCAACATTCTTCTCAAATGCCCCGGCGGGTGCACAGGCACGGCAGGGGCGGGCCATTGTCGTTGCTGGTGATATGGAAAGGATGGTCAAAATAAATCTGTTATCTTTCCGATATTTAGGAGATCGCATCTCTTTCGCGGCAGATCGTGACCAGACTGACATCGCCTGCGCGCGCATCTGCCTGGCTCCGGCTGTGCTCCGGCTTTTAAAATACGACCGCGAAAGTAGTTTATTTTCAGAAGCGGCCGCTGGTGCCGCGAACGAGACAGGTGGGAGATGAGAAATGACGCTTAACAGACGGGACTTCGGACTGGTGGCAGCGGCCGCCCTTACCGCCTCGGTGCTGCCTGCGATGGCACAAACGAAAGAGATCCGTGTCGGCTTTCAGAAATACGGCACGCTTGTGCTGCTGAAAGGTCGGGGTCTTCTGGAGGAGAAGCTGGGCAAGCTGGGCTATTCGGTGACATGGCTGGAATTCGCCGCCGGTCCGCAGATGCTTGAGGCGCTGAATGCGGGCGCCCTGGATATCGCGCAGACGGGCGAAGCGCCGCCTATTTTTGCTCAGGCTGCCGGGCCGCTGCTTAACTACCTGGCGTTCGAACCACCTGCGCCAAAGGGTGAGGCAATTCTTGTGCCTGCAGACAGCCCTGTCGCTTCGGTCGCCGATCTGAAGGGCAAGAAGGTGGCGCTGAACAAAGGGTCGAATGTGCATTTTCTCCTGGTCCGGGCCCTGGAAGCCGCGGGGCTGGCCTATGAAGATATTGAGACCGTCTTCCTGCCCCCCGCCGATGGCCGTGCTGCCTTTGAAACAGGCGCAGTCGATGCCTGGGTGATCTGGGATCCTTTCCAGGCGGCGGCCGAAACTGCGCTTGGGGCCAGGGTTCTGGCCAATGCCGAGGGCCTTGCGCCAAACTACCAGTTCTATTTTGGCGAGCGCAGCTTCCTTGAGGGAAATACCGCAGTGGTGCCCGAGCTGATCGCGGCAATTGCCGAAACCGGGGCCTGGATCTCCTCGAACCCTGACGCAGCAGCGGCGGAGCTGTCGCCTTCAACCGGGATTCCCGAGGATGTGCTGAAGATCGCCATCGGACGGCAAAGCTTTGGTGTCGGGCCGATCACAGACCAGGTCGTAGCCGATCAGCAGGCCGTGGCCGATACGTTCCACAAACTGGGCTTGCTGCCAAAGCCGATCACGGTTGCCGACGCCGTGTTCAGGGTCTGAGCCAGGCGCCGGCCCGTCGGGCATTCCCGGATGGGTGCCGGCAGCAGCGTCTGGCGGCATCTTTTCCCCGCTCGGGATCGCCTTGATGGCGGAGATGGGTTTTGTACTTAGAACATCTGGCATTGCCTGGGGCACGGCGATGGTGTTCCGAAATTTGTCCCAAAGCATGGGTAAGAATCCTTTCTCATCGATGATACGAATGTGCATTATCAAAGCATGCTCAGCGGTCAGGGGATCATGCTCGGGCAGTTGCACTTCTGAAGTCACAGATCGAATCCGGAGAGCTGATCCAGCCCTTTGACATTGCTCTGAATGAATATCGCTACTTGCTCGTCCACCTGCGGCGGCGTGAAGGATCCGGCGGTTAACAGGCTGCTGATTTAGTCGCGTCCCGACGTCGCCTCTGGAATATGTTTCCCCTCTTTGCACTGCGAGAGGGGATCACGATGCGTGGCACGGACGAGGCGAGCGGTTCGCTGTTCAGCTATGTTGATCTGAAGAAATGGATCCCGCCGCATCACCCGCTGCGCAAGATCCGGCAGGTCGTGAATGATGCCCTGTCGAGCATGATCATGGATTTCGACGCCGTTTAGGTTGACTTCGACCGCCCCTCGATTGTGTCGGAGCGGCTGATCCGGGCGGGCCTGATCCAGATCCTGTTCGCGATCCGGTCTGGGCGGCAGTTGATGGAACAGATGCAGTATAATCTGCTGTTCCACTGGTTTTTGGGGCCTGGAATTGATGACCCGGTCTGGGTGCCGACTGTGTTCACGAAGAACCGTGACCGCCTGTTGAACACCGAGATGTCGCGCAAGGTCATGGCAGCCGTTCTTGCCCATCGCGAAGTGAAGCCGCTTCCGTCTGATGACCACTTCCCGGTCGATGGCACGCGGGTCAAGGGTGAGCTATCGAAGGCGCCACCGGTTCGGGCCCGGTGGCGAACGGCGTCGATGAAGAGCTTCGGGCCAAAGGTCGAAGGCCCGCAAGGCAATGATGATCCCGGCGATCCACCCGACTTTGACACTGCCGCCAATGACCCCCCGCCGCAACCGAGCCCGACCCGATGCCCCGCGCCAAATCCAGCCCCCGCAAGGCCGAAGTCGACTTCAGAGGTGAGACGCGTCCGAATGCAACTCACGCCTCCACGACGGATCCGGACGCGCGGCAGGCCGCGATCAACCCTTCGCCATGGGCCTCGAACCAGTGGCGGCACCATGGCACGACCACCGCCATTCGCCGGGCCGGACCCGGCGGCTGACGCCTGGCGCGGACAAGGGCTATGATGCGGCAGAGTTCGTTACCGACCGCGCCGGGCCTGTGTCACCCCGCATATCGCGCGGAAGTCGCGCTGTTCTGCCATTGATGGGCGCACAACCCGTCACAAGGGTTACACCATGTCTTTCCGGCACCGCAAAACGGATCGAAGAGGCTTTCGGCTGGGCCAAAATCGTCGGAGGCGCCGCCCAAACCGCCTTTCGAGGCATCGAACGCGCTCGTTGCCAGCTTCATCATGACGCCTGCCGCAGGAAATCTGGCCAGACAGTCGAAGCTAATCGCAGCTTGAACAGAAAATGGCGTTGCGAGAAGGCCAAACACGCCAGCCAAACCAGATGAACAAACCGGCCTCCTCGAACAGCAAAGAACAATCTCCTCAGCGCCGGACTAAATCAGCTCCCTGTTAAGCTACAGCCTGTCCCTTCCGGTCGGTTTCGATCCTGTTGAAGTCGACCATGGCGTGGGGCAACCAGCCAGGGGCAATGTGTGGCCGCCGATGGTTGTAGAAGGTGATCCGAGATCCGATGGCGGCTTTTACGTGCGACCCGGTCTCCCGGGCCTGCTGGTAGACGCATTCATATTTCATAGACCGCCACAGGCGCTCTATGAAGACATTGTCGGTGCACCGCCCCTTACCGTCCATCGAGATGCGGGTACCGACGCGCGTCAGCCGGTCGGTCCAGGAGAAGGACGTGAACCTGCTGCTCTGATCGGTATTCATGATTCCGGGCGGCCAAAGCGGTGGATGGCCTCCTTCAGTATCCCGGCGCAGAAGTCTGCCGCAAGGGTGCTGGATATGCGCCGGGCCAGAGCCTTGCGGATGAACCAGTCCATGATGGCGACCAGATACAGGCCCTCCGCTGCATCGGCAGATAAGGGATGTCGGCACACCAGACCTGGCATGCAACGACCGGCCCGTCTCCTCGTCCAACTCCACCGCATGCTTCTTGCCGCCGTGCTCGAAGATCTCCGCTGCCCCGTCGAGCAGCGATTTCTTCCCCTGATGGATCAACGTCGGATGCACGCCGTAATCGGAGGCCAAATCCGACATCCTACGCTCGCCCTTTACGGCTTCCAGTGCCACGCCAACCGTGAAACCAGCGTCATGGTTCCTGCGCTTCCGCATGCCCGATCTCCTCATCCCTGGAGAACAGCAACCGTCAGATCGTAGCTTCCGTCTTTGTCCGAATTTCGGGGAATAGCTCAATCAGATACGAGCCGCCAAATCGCAGTCTTGTTTCCAGCTCTTACTGCCATGGAACAGAGCGTCAGGTCCGACGCCCTGACGCCACTGTGCCGCGCGATCTGGCCATCTCAGGCCGATTGCACAAGGTGTCTTGCAGTGCCCAGATGGCCGGGTTTTGAAAGGCCGAGGTTCTGGCGCAGGGTTGCTCCCTCATATTCCGCGCGGAACAGACCCCTGCGACGCAGCTCGGGCACCACATGGGCGATGAAATCCGTCAACCCACCGGGGAGAGTTGGCGGCATGATATTGTAGCCATCCGCCCCACCGGCAAGGAAGCGTTCCTCCAGCTGGTCAACGATATCGGACGCCGTGCCGACCAGCTGCCAGTGACCGCGTGCGCCCGCGATGCGCCGCGCCAGCTGGTTGATCGTCAGGTCCTCACGCCGCGCGAGATCGAAAAGCAGCGCCTGGCGGCTCTTGCCGCCGTTGGTTTCCGGCAGCTCCGGCACCGGACCATCAGCCGGATAGGCGCTGAGGTCGAAGTCTCCGATCATGTAAGAGAGCTGCGCGATGCCCACCGAAGGGTGGATCAGTTCCTGCAATTCCGCGAACTTCTCCTGTGCTTCACTGCGGCTGCTGCCCACCACCGGGAAGACACCGGGCATCACTTTCAGATCGTCTGGCCTGCGGCCATATTTCGCAAGCCGCCCCTTCAGATCATTATAGAAGGCCACGGCATCGGCGGTCGTCTGCTGCGCGGTGAAGACCACTTCGGCGGTGCGGGCCGCAAGGTCCTTGCCCGGCTCAGACGATCCCGCCTGCACCACCACCGGATGGCCCTGGGGCGAGCGCGCCACGTTAAGCGGCCCTTTTACGTTGAAATGCGGGCCGCGATGGTTCAGCACATGTTGCTTGTCCGGGTCGTAATAAACGCCGTTTTCCTGATCGCGGCTGAAGGCGTCATCCTCATAGCTGCCCCAGAGGCCCAGCACGACATCGGTAAATTCCTCGGCACGCTCATAGCGCTGGTGATGCGGCAGATGGCGTTCGGGCCGTAATTCGCGGCCTCTTCGTCGGTGTTCGAAGTCACTAAGTTCCAGCCACCCCGCCCTTCGCTGATCAGATCCAGCGATGCGAATTTGCGCGCCAGCGTATAGGGATCATTATAGGTGGTCGAGACCGTGCCAACGAGGCCTATCCTTTCTGTCACCGCCGCGAGGCCCGACAAAAGCGAGATCGGCTCAAAAAAGGCGGCACGGCTGAGGCGGGGGCCCACATCGCGGCTGGTATCTTTCACCGCCACGATATCATCGAGGAACAGAAGGTCGAATTTCGCAGCCTCCGCCTCCTGCGCGATTTTGGCATAGGCTTTGAAGTTCGCGCCGAGATCGGGCTGGGCGGAACCATGCCGCCAGGCGGCGACATGGTGGCCGGGTGCCATAAGAAACGCGCCGAGTTTGATCTGTTTTTGGGTCATCTTTCTCTCCTGTCACTCAGCTGCGGTCAGGGTGTTTTGCAGGTAGGGCTGCGCCTGGTCTTCGGCGCGGCCCGGAATGTCATGGTCCAGCGCGGCAAGGATCTGGCGGCGCAGCGCCACGAAGGTATCGCTGGTGCGGTCTGCCCCCTCGCCCGGGGGGATCTGGACGATCTCGCGGATGCGGCCCGGATGGGGCTGCATCACCACCACACGGTCGGCGAGGGTCACGGCCTCTTCAACATCATGGGTCACGAGGATTGCGGTGATCTTCTCGGCATCGACGATCCGCCGCAGTTCCTCCTGCAAATGTCCGCGCGTCATCGCATCCAGCGCGCCGAAGGGTTCATCCAGCAACAGGACCGGCGGGCGCGGTGCGAGCGCGCGGGCAATCGCCACCCGCTGCGACATGCCGCCTGAAAGCTGGGCGGGCAGCGCGTCTTCGAATTCGGTCAGACCCACGAGGGCCAGATGCTCCCGCGCCCGATCCCGCCGAGTGGCTGCCGAAAGCCCGGATTTCTGCAGTCCTAATTCGACATTCTGCAAAGCGGTCAGCCAGGGGAAAAGCCGGTGCTCCTGGAACACAATGGCGCGCCCAAGTGTCGGCGGCCCCAGGCGCTTGCCATCCAACAGGATCTGGCCGCTATAGCGGTCCTCCAGCCCGACAATCGCGCGCAGCAGGGTGGATTTCCCGCAGCCCGAGGCCCCGACCAGCACCACAAACTCGCCCGGCTCGACGGTGAGGGTAATGTCTTCCAGTGCGGTGAAGTAGCGGCCCGAAACGTTGAACTGCTGGGTCACGCCCAGGATCTCCAACCGGCCTGAATGGTTTGTCTTATCTGTCATGGTCCTGTCCCTTTCGGTCAGCAGGCAGTTCAGTGATGGTTTTTCCAGCTCACGAGACGGCGCTCAGAAGCCTCTGCGATGCTGTTTATTGCAAAGCCGATGCCTCCCAACAGCAGCACGCCGACCATGACGAGATCCATCTCAAGCAGTTCCCGCCCGGCAGTCATCTGACTGCCGATCCCAGGGGCCACGGTCATGAAGTATTCCGCGCCCACGGTGGCCAGCCAGCCATAGATCAGCCCTAGGCGCAGGCCGGTGAAGATCTGTGGCAGCGCGGCGGGCAGGATCAGACGGCGCAACCGCGCAGCGGGGCCGAGGGCATAGATCCGCGCCACTTCGCGCAAATGCTCGGGCACTTCGGCAGTGCCCTCCCAGGTGTTGATCACCACAGGGGTAAAGACGGCCATGCTTACGAAAACCACCTTGGCCACCTCACCCGTGCCGAACCAGACAGAGATCAGCGGGATCCAGGCGAAAAGCGCGATCTGTTTCAGCACGTTGAAACTCGGGCCGAGCAGATGGCGCGCGAGACGGCTGCTGCCGATCAACAGGCCCAGCGGAATCGCGATCAGGCTGCCCGCCAACGCGCCGATCGCCAGGCGGGCAAGGCTTGCACCGATATCGACCCTGAGTTCCCCTGCCGCCAGCATGGTGAAAAGGCGGGTGAAGACGAGGCTCGGTGCGGGCGAGAGGATCGGGTTCAGCAGACCTGCGCGAGCGGTGACCTCCCATATGATCAGGAGTGCTGCTGGCAGGATCAGCCCGACCGGCAGTTGGCGCGGGCGGCGGATGAAGGGAAGAGCGGTCATCTGGCCGTCCCTTTCCAGCGCAAAAGCCGCGCCTCGATCAGGGCCACGCCCGCGTCCAGCAGGAAGCCGATCACGCCTACGAGGATCATCGCCAGCAGCACATATTCCATCGCGAAAAGCTGGCGGCCCCAGACCATCAGATAGCCAAGCCCCTCGGAGGAGGCGAGCAGTTCCACCGCCACCAGCGCCAGCCAGGCGTTTGCCAGGCCATAGCGGATGCCTGAGAAGATGGTTGGAAGCGCGGCAGGCAGCACCACAAAGCGCAGCTGTTCCAACGGTGTGAAGGTCATGACCTGCCCTACCTCGCGCAGTTGCTGCGGCACGTTGCGGATGCCGGCATAGGTATTGACCGCCATAGGGATCATCGCAGCCTTGGCGATGATGACGACCTTCAGCCCTTCGCCAATTCCCAGAAACAGGATCAGCAGCGGGATCCAGCCAATCGGCGGCACCTGGGCAATCGCCAGGAACAGCGGATCGACATAGCGCCGCACCGTCTCGGATATTCCCATCGCCGCGCCCAGAGGCAGGCCAATCACCGCACCGAGCAGAAAGCCCCAGAGCACGCGTTTCAGGCTGAAAAGGGTATGCATCTGCAGATCCCCCCTGTCCCACAACTCGCCTGCGGCGCTGATGATCGTGGTCGGCGCGGGCAGGATCTGCGGAGGCATCACGCCTGAGGCCGACGCCAGCGACCAGAAGGCCAGAAGGAGCAACGGGACGATCAGGCCGAGGAGCCAGCGCCCGAGCGCGGGCCCTGGGCGCGGCAGGGTGATCCGGCGCCAGAGTAATGGGCCAGCCCGATCCTCTGCCGGATCAAGGGGGATCTGCACCATGGATCAGGCCGTGAGCGGCTGGCCGTCAAGACCATAGGGCTGCCAGAAGCCGGCCAGACCCTGTTCTTTCAGCGCAGCCTCAAGGAAGCGCGGCTCGAACCAGTCGGCGGTGGGCCGCTCATTGCGGATCAGCTCCAGCTCACGCGCGCGCTTCTCCTGACCTGCGAAGCCCTCGACAAGGAAGGGGTCGAGCAGCGGGCTGAGGCGGAATCGCAGCTCTTGCCCGTCATGGTCATTGACAAAGCCCTCGCGCGGGCGGCCGGTCAGCGCATAGGTGTCGATGACGTCCTCGCGCCGTGCCTCATCAGACCCCCAATGCGCCGCTTTGACAAAGCCATTGACGATGCGCTGCGTGATCTCGGGGTCCTCTCCGATAAAGGCTTCCTGGGCATGGATTATGGCGTGGCGCGTAAAGCGGCTGTCTTCCTTCGATGAGAAGATCACATTCGCAATGCCCTTAGCCTCAAGATCGTAGAGGTCTGCCTGACCGAAAGTTGCATCGATATCGCCCGAAACGATGGCCGCATTGGCCGAGGCGAAATCGAGGTTGATGATCTTCACGTCGCGCTCGGTCAGGTCATAGGCGGCGAGGATCTTGGCCGCCGCCAGATGCAGGTTGGTGCCGCGGAACAACCCGACATTGCGCCCTTTCAGATCGGCGGGCGTGGTAATGCCGCTGTCGGGGCGAGCCGCGATATAGATGTTCGAGCGCACATCCGAGCCAAGCAGGATCTTGGTATTCAACCCGTTCGACCTGCCCACGAGAGATGGCAGGTCGCCATGGAAGGCGAAATCTGCCTGGTTATTGGCCAGCGCCTCATTCACAGAAGGCCCTGCCCCCTTATGGAAGCTCCATTCGATCTTTACCGACGGATCATCCTTGAACTCGGCATCCACAAAGCCGCGTGCATGGCCCAGAGGCGCAACCCCCGGTGCGGCAAACTGCTTATTGCCGACGCCAACCTCGGCAAAAGCCAGGCGCACGGTCACGGCGGTCTGCGCCCGGATAAGGCCCGGCGCGGCCAGTGCACCTGCAACAAGGGCAGAGGAAGCCGTCAGGAAGTGGCGGCGCGAAAAAGAAGAGGTCGACATGCAATATCCTTTATTGCCGCCGGATGGCGGGTGCAGCGAGGCATGCCTGCCGCGCTGGCAGACATCGGAATTCCGGTGATCCGGGTCGGGAGGCGAATGCAGCCTGAAGATGAATGGGGTGTTTAAACCCGACTGATGTGATAGAGATTGATCGACCCACACAATCGAGGCAAGAGAGCCGATTTCTAAACTTACCGCCGGGGACAGTGCGTCTCTACTAGGCCTCCGACTTCAGTAGAACTCGCACGCGCCACCTGTGAACATGAGGCAGAGGGTCTGGCCGCGCAGTTCATCAATCTCTTCGGAAGCGATTTCCGGATCGCGCACCGCCTCGTGGCCGCATTTCTTTTGATCCGAAAACGCATCGTAGTAGTCGGAATTATACGTAAGCGATGTCCCGGTCACACGGTGACGGTGTAGTTCCACGAGAGCAGGTCGTCGATCTGGCCTTGTTTGTGACCTTTGACGATGACGGTGAGTGCGGCTGACAACCGTGCGTGGGTGTCGACACCGTTCATTTTGCGGTTCAGGGCGATGGGGCGGATTCCAGCCTCGAAGGCATAGAGATCGGGCATGAGGGTCACCCCCTGCTGGGCGATTGGCGCGGGTCCGGTGCGGATGAGCTCGATCAGCTTGCGACGGGCCAATCGGCGAGCTGGATGCCGGACCGAACCGGCCCGCTGCAATCAGGCTTTTGCATCCCGAATATACATCCTCCTGCAGGATGCCGCCGAAGCCCTGCAAAATACGCTCGGCATGCTGCCCATCACCACCGGGGGCATAGGTGAAGGCAACGCCCGGTGGAGAGGTTCAACCCAGGGTCGGTCATCACGGGCCAAGGTCCAGAAGTATCCCGTCCTTGTCTTTCTTGCCCCGGGGCGAGGGTGGGGGCGCGGGTCTCCTCCATGCAGAGCGACCGTGGCCTCGGTTGCCATGCCTCCCGGGATCAGCCGCGCCGGTGCGGGGGGCTTGCATGACGCCATCGGTGCAGGAGCGGCAGGCGTACTTCGGACGACGGGGGCGATGGCGGGCAACTGGGCAGGCACGATGCCGAGCCGTTCCGACACAACCTCAGCGATTCAGTGCAAACAGCCACCGCAGGCACTGGTCAGACTGTTCGGCTCGATGACCTCTTCGATGCGCGGCAAGTGTTTGCGCAGCGATCCACGATGGGCTGCGCGCGGTTTGGCGGGGCGCCTGGCGGCGCGATCCTCGGCATCCGCTTCGGCGAGGATCACCGCCATAACCGTTTCCAGGTCCTCCAGCGCCAGTTCGAATTGGTCCAGATTGCTCTTCGCGGATTTCGGGGCTGTTTGAAGAGGTCGGGCTGAACCTGGCCTGTCGCGGGTTCTGCCGCCTGGTTCCGACGGATCCGGTTCCCGATCATTTGACCTTCTCGATGACTCGCCATGGTCGGATCCGCGATTGCGATCTGCTGCCTCGGGTCGTCGAGACCGTTCTGGCACGCTGCAATGCGGAAGGGCTTGTTGGCGGCCGTCTGTTTGGGGCGGATGCCTTGCTGATCAAGGCCGATGCGGGCCGCTAACCCGGGCCGAAGACTGCTCCGCAGGCGAGATCATCAGCCGGGCTGCGCAGGAATACCTCGATACCTTTGATGATGCGGCCTCCGGCGGCGCGACAACGGTGGCCCAAGCGCCGCGCGTCAATCTGGTTGATCGGATGCCCTGTAGCTGGATCGGGCCCGGGTGACCAATGCCGTGCGACAGGGGCCCGAAGACAGCCAGAGGTTTGGGCCCCCGACCTTCCGCCCGATAAGGAGCCTGAAGGCCGGAAGATCAGCGGAGTTTCGGGTGGCTCAGCCTTTTGATGCCACTTCGCCGAAATAGCGGGCGGTTTCGGACAGGAAACCCTGGCCAAAGCCGCCATCCGTCAGGCTTTGCAGCGCGCCATAAACACCGCTTGCCGTCTGGTGACCGGCAGAGACGTCTTCGGCCATCTGGACATAATAGCTCAGATCCTTATGGGCATTCGAGATGAAGAACTTCATCTTCGAATTGTCGCCCTCCAACAGGAAGGGGCTGACCCGGTCGAATGCTGCGCCATAACCGCCGCCTTTCGCCAGAACTTCGGTAAAGATCTCCGGCGAAATACCGCCGCGTTCGGCACAGGCCGCCGCTTCGCCGATCAGCGTCACCATGCCCAGCGAGCAGAAATTGTGCAGCAGTTTCAGCTTGTGGCCCGCCCCCGGCCCGCCCGCATGGAAGATGTTCTCGGCGAATGTCTCCAGCAGCGGGCGGATCCGTGCGAAAAGCTCCGGATCCGCGCCGACCAGCAGGTTAAGGCGCCCGGCTTCGGCCTCGAGCGGGGTGCGGGTCATTGGGGCATCCATGAAGAGCGCGCCGGCGGCCTCGGCCTGTTTCGCAATCGCCTCGGTCGAGCTCGGGATCGCGGTCGAGCAGTCGATGATGACCGTGCCCTTTTTCACCGTTTTCAGGATGCCGTTCTCGCCCAGAAGCACGTCTTCGACCTGAGGCGTCCCGGAAACGCAGAGGATGATCACCTCGGACGCCGCCGCCAGATCATGCTTGTCAGCGAATTTCGCCGCGCCAAAGCCGAGAAGATCGCTACAGTCCTGGTTGCCCGGATGGTCGAGGAACCCAAGCGCCCAGCCCTTGGAAACCACGTTTTTCGCGATGCCATGCCCCATCAGGCCAACACCGATAATTCCAGCTTTGAGATTGCCCATGAGACCCCTCCTCAGGCCAGAGCGCGGCAGATCGCATCTGCCATTTCAGTGCATTTCGCATGGCCGCCCAGATCGCTCGGGACAGTTTCGCCCGCCGCCAGCACGCGGCCAACGGCGCTTTCGATACGGTCACCCGCCTCGGTCAGACGCGCATCACCTTTGCGGTCGCCCAGCCAGCGCAGCATCATCACCGCCGACAGCACGCTCGCCACCGGGCTTGCGATATTCTGCCCGGCAATATCCGGGGCCGAGCCATGCGCGCCCTGGAAGAGCGCGTAATCATCGCCGATTTCACCCGAGGGCGAGATCCCCATGCCGCCCACGGTCGCGGCACCCAGATCCGAGATGATGTCGCCGAACATATTCTCGGCCACGATCACGTCATAGAAATCGGGGCGCTTCACCATATGAACGGTGATCGCATCGGCATAGGCATAGTCGATTCCGATATCGGGGTAGCCCTGATGCACCTCGTCGCAGATCTTGCGGAAGAAGGCATAGCTGCGCAGGATATTCGCCTTGTCGCAGACCGTGACCCGCGACTTGCCGTCACGCGGCGCGCCATTGCGCTTTTTCGCCAGATCAAAGGCGAATTTGGCCACCCGCTCTGTGCCCTTGCGGGTGATCACCAGGCTGTCCGAGGCAAATTCATCGCGCAAGACCACACCCGCGCCCCGGCTGGCATAAAGCCCTTCGGTATTCTCGCGGATGATGACGTAATCAATCCCGCCGCCGTCAAAGGCGCGCAGCGGTGACAGCACGCCCGGCAGCAGTTTCACGGGGCGCACATTGGCATAAAGGTCGAGCCGGAACCGCAGTCGCAGGTGCAGGTCATTGCCGACTTCCGTCCCGTCCGGATAGACGACGCCCGGCAGACCGGCAGCACCGTGCAGGATCGCATCAGCGGACCGGCAGGCGGCATAGGTGTCGTCGGGCAGCACATCGCCCGTCTTGACGTAGTGACCGGCACCGCCGTCAAACATCTGGAAGTCCAGCAGGTTTTCACCAACCGCCGCCTTCAGCACCCTGATCGTGGCGTCAGTGATCTCGGGGCCGATACCGTCACCGGCAATGGTCGCAATCGTGTAATTGGTCATGTTGCAGATCCCCGTCGCTTACCAGTTGGTCGCGATATATTTGGCTTCCATGAATTCGAGCATCCCGTGATGCGCGCCTTCGCGGCCCAGCCCGCTTTGCTTGACGCCGCCAAACGGGGCCGCCGGGTCGGAGACCAGACCGCGGTTCAGCGCCAGCATCCCGGCTTCCAGCTTTTCTGACACCCGCAGACCACGCGCCAGATCTTGCGTGTAGACATAGGCCACCAGGCCATATTCAGTGTCATTGGCGCGGCGGATGGCTTCTTCTTCGGTGTCGAAGGTGTAGATTGGCGCAACCGGGCCGAAGATTTCTTCGCGGGCGAGATCGGCGGAATCGGGCACGTCAGCCAGAACGGTGGCCGGGTAGAAATAGCCCTCGCCTTCAATCGCCTTGCCGCCGGTGGTTACGCGCGCACCTTTGGCCACCGCGTCATCGACCAGTTCGCCGACCTTTTTCACCGCAGCCGCATTTACCAGCGGGCCAAGATCGGTGGTTTCCTCGGCACCCGGGCCAACCCGCAAGGCCGCCATGCGTTCGGTCAGCCGGCGGGTAAACTCTTCGACCACACCGCGCTGTACATAGATGCGGTTCGCCGCCGTGCAGGCCTCGCCGCCATTGCGCATCTTGGCAATCATGGCGCCCTCAATGGCCGCATCCAGATCGGCATCATCGAAGACGACGAAAGGCGCATTGCCACCGAGCTCCATCGAGGAGTGGATCACCTGATCGGCGGCCTTGCGCAAAAGCACCCGGCCCACTTCGGTCGAGCCGGTGAAGGACAGTTTGCGCACGCGCGGATCATCCAGCATCGCGTTCACGACCTGGCCGGTGGTTGAGGTGGTCAGCACATTGACCACCCCATCCGGCACGCCAGCCTCGGCGAGGATCGCGGCGACGGCATAGGCGGTCAGCGGCGTTTCGGTCGCAGGTTTCAGCACGCAGGTACAGCCAGCGGCCAAGGCAGGCGCAATCTTGCGGGTCGCCATAGCGGCGGGGAAGTTCCAGGGCGTGATCAGAAGCGAGACACCAATCGGCTGATATTGCACAAGAATCCGGTTCGCACCGGAAGGCGCCACCCCCAGATCGCCATGACCGCGCACGGCCTCTTCCGCGAACCAGCGGAAGAATTCAGCGGCATAGGCCACTTCGCCACGCGCATCTTTCAGCGCTTTGCCGTTTTCCAGCGAGATGAGACGCGCGAGCGCTTCGCCGTCGCGCACCATAAGCTCCCAGCATTTCCTGAGGATCTCGCCGCGCTGGCGGGCGGGGGTGGCGGCCCAGCCGGCAGCAGCAGCTGCGGCCGCGTCAACGGCGGCGATGGCATCTTCGGGCGCGGCATTGGCGACCGAGCCAACTACCGAGCCGTCAGAGGGGTTCGTGACGTCGATCCGGGTCGGGCGGGCGCCTTCGCGCCATTTGCCGCCGATAAAAAGGTCGGTCGGCCAGGTATTTTCTTGGGTCATCTTACGGTCCTCAGGGTCTCAGGCGGACGCCATGGCAGTGTCGAGAATTTCACGGATCGCCTGCGGCGACAGCGGGCGGGGGTTGTTTTCCACAAGGCGGGCCGCGTTCATCGACAGCGTCGCGATGGAATCGAGGCTGGCCTCCGTCACACCGATCTTGTCTATGGTGGCGGGCATGCCGATACGGGCGAACAGCGCAGACAAAGCCGCGATCAGCGCGTCAGAGGCTTTGGCATCCTCATCCGCAGCCGTCGCCACGCCGATCTCGCGCGCGATTTCAGCATAGTCGCCCGCCGCCACCGACGCGTTGAAACGCATGGTGAAGGGCAGCAGCACGCCGACCCCAAGCCCATGCGCGGTATGGGTTTCCGCGCCGATCGGATATTGGATCGCATGGGCGGCAGCGGTGCCGGCCGAGCCGAATGCCAGCCCGGCAAGGGTCGAGCCGAGCATCACGGCCGAACGCGCTTCGATATTCTCCGGCTGGTTCACGGCGGTTTCCAGGTGATCAAAGATCAGCCTGATCGCGCGCAGCGCATAGACATCGGAAAGCGTGTTCTTGCCGACGAAAACGCGGGTGACAGCCAGATCCGGCGTCGCCGCGCGGCTGACGGCGGCAAAGCCCTCAATCGCATGCGCCAGCGCATCGGCGCCGGAGATCGCGGTCAGGCCCTTCGGGCAGGTCACGGTCAGTTCCGGGTCGCAGATCGAGGTATGGGGGATCAGTTCGGGGGACGAGATCCCCACCTTCATCACCCGCTCCGGATCGGCCAGAACGGCGACAGGGGTGGCCTCGGATCCGGTGCCGGCGGTTGTCGGGATCGCAATGATCGGGCGCACCGGGCCGGGGATCCTGAACTCACCGTAATAGGCAGACAGCGGGCCGGGAAAGGTCAGCAGCAGGCTCACAAGTTTCGCGAGATCAAGGCAGCTGCCACCGCCAAAGCCGATCACCATATCCGGGGCGAAATCCCTGTAGCGTTCGGCGCAGGTGGTGATGCCATCCAGCGGCAGTTCGGGCTGGGTTTCCGCGAAGACCTCGACCGTGACGCCATTGGCCTGCAAGTCGGCCACCAGCTCACCCAGGAGCGGCAGCCCGCCCAGGCGTTCATCGGTGCAGATCAGCGCGCGGGTGCCAAGGTCGCGGGCCAGCCGGCCCAGAGCCGCACGCTGGCCGGGGCCGAAAACAAGGCGCTGCGGGGCGCGGGTGACACCATAATCGAACCGCATGACTTTACTCCTTTTTGCCCTGTCGGCAGGGCCGGTATTGACTGCTTATGAAAGCGCCTGAATGCGCTGCCAGACTTCGGTGGCGACGGTCAGCCCGTCGTGGCCCGCGCGGTCACGGGTGACGGTGGCACGGTCGCCGGGGATGCGGACGGGCTGTGCCGGGTCGGCCGGCGCCGAATGGCGCAGCTCTTCCAGAAAGCCCGAGACCAGCGGCATGAAGCCCGAGGCAGGCTCCATCACCACGAAAAGATCGCCCTTGTTGCAGGGCTCGGTGGAATCAAGCGTGCCTTTCACGGCGGTGCCGATGGCCGATCCGGTCAGCGCCGATACCAGCACCTCAAACGCCAGCCCAAGGCCATAGCCTTTCGCGCCGCCAAAGGGGGCAATCGCGCCGAGTTTGGCCGCATTCGGGTCGGTGGTCGGGTTGCCTTCGCCGTCCAGCGCCCAGCCTTCGGGGATCGGGGCGCCGCGATGGGCGTGGTCATGGATCTTGCCCATCGAGACAAGGCTTGTGGCCATGTCGAAGACAAAAGGCAGCGGCTCTGCCGGCACGCCGATGGTGATGGGATTGGTGCCGATCATCGCATGCCGCCCGCCGTAGGGGTGAACCAGCGCCTCGGACACGGTCATGCCGAGCAGCACCTTGCCGTCACGTGCCAGCCTTTCGGCATAGAAGGCGAGCATGCCGAGATGGTCGCAATTGCGGATCGCCACCACACAGGAGCCGGTTTCAGCCGCCCTTGCGGTCGCGGTCTCTAGCGCGGCCAGGGCGACAACCGGGCCGAGCCCCTGTTCGCCATCAACATCCAGAAGCGCCTGGCCGCGCCAGGACTGCGCGCCGCGGGTCGCCGGATTGGTCACGCCATTCGCGACACGCTCGATCACGCGGGGCAGCCGCAAAAGACCATGCGAGGGCACGCCACGCATTTCGGCATCAAGCAACAGCTCCAGCTGGATTGCGGCGTGCTCGGGCGAAAGACCGCCTTTGGTCAGCGCGCGGATCGCGACAGATCGGATTTCCTCGACAGGGATCATGGGGTCAGCCTTCGTATCTGGGAGCGGCGGCAACCGGGGGAGCGCCGGTCGCCGCCTGGGTTACCTATTGCGCCAGAGAGAGATCGCGGAGGAACAGCGATATCTGTGGCACATAGGTGATGAGCATCAGCGACAGAATGATCGCCGACACCGGCCAGATCAGCGGTTTGAACATCCGCTGCACGGGGATCTTCGCAACCGATGCGGCAGCGAAGAGGTTCACCCCAAGCGGCGGCGTGATCATCCCCATGGCAAGGTTCACAATCATGATCATGCCGAAATGCACCGGGTCGACGCCATAAGCGATGGCAATCGGCGCAAGGATCGGCGCCAGCACCAGGATCGCCGCCGAGGTCTCGACAAACATGCCGATGACAAACAGCAGCAGGTTCACAAAGAGCAGGAAGGTGATCCAGCTCTCGAAACTATCCGAGGCCCAGGCGCCAACCATTTTCGGCAGACCCGACATCGAGACGAGGAACGAGAACAACCCCGCCGCCGCGATGATCAGCATGACCGCGCCGGTCGAGACCACTGACTGGCGGAAGATTTTCGGCAGGTCAGAGAAGCTCAGCTCGCGATAGATGAACAGCCCGATCACAAGCGCGAGGAAGACGGCGACGGCCGCGGCTTCGGTCGGCGTGAAGATCCCGCCATAGATGCCGCCCACAATCACCACCGGCATCATCAGCGACCAGAAGGCGCTTGCGGCGGATTTCAGGAAGGGCTGGCGGTCATTGCCGTCATTCTTGCCATAGCCTTTCACGCGGCACCAGATCTGCGTCATCACGATCAGCGCAACGGCGATCAGGATGCCAGGGCCAATGCCGGCGATGAAGATCTGGGTGACCGAGGTTTCGGTTGAAACCGCGTAAAGGATCATGGGGATCGAAGGTGGCAGGATCACCCCAAGCTCTGCCGAGGCCGCCTGGATCGTGCCGGCGACCGGGGTCGGATAGCCGTGTTTTACCATGGCCGGGATCAGGATCGCCCCCACGGCGAAAGTGGTTGCGACAGAAGAGCCCGAGATCGAGGAGAAGATCATGCAGGTCAGCACGCAAGACGCGGCAAGCCCGCCTTGCACACCGCCAACCATAGATTTCGCGAAATCAACCAGCCGGCGCGACACGCCGCCATGGCTCATCAGATTGCCGGCAAGGATGAAGAAGGGGATCGCCAGCAGCGGAAAGCTGTCCAGCGCGTTGAACATCTTCTGCGGCACCACCATCAGCGGCAGATTGCTGAACATGGTGATGCCGAAAATGGCGGAAAGCGCGATGGCAACCGCCACCGGCACCGAAAGCGCGAAAAGAACGATCAGCGCGGATACGAGAGCGATATTCATTCGGGCAACCTTTCATCCGCGACCGGGCGGAAATGGCCAAGGAGCACGCCCGGCAGCGCGCAGATGCAGCCAACAGGGATTGCCGAATAGAACCAGGCCATCGAGACGCCGAGCATGGCGATCTTCTGGTTCGCAACCCGCATCGCCATCTGGATCCCGTACCAGGACATCACGAACAGAAAGACGAGCGTCAGCACAAAGACCGTCCAGAGCACCAGCGATTTGATCGGCGCCGGGACCACGTCGCGAATGAATTCCAGCGGAATCATTGCATTGAGGCGGAACCCGGCACAGGCGGCCATGAAGACCATCCAGATCACCGTGCCGCGCGCCAGAATTTCGGTCCAGGCCAGCGAATGCCCGCCACCGAAACGCGACACCACCTGCAGGAAGACCAGAATTGCGGATACGGCAAGCAATGCAGCCGCGATATTATGTGTAAGAGAGACAAACCTCTCTCCGGCGTGCACAAGCCTGCGCATCGCTCCTCCTCCATATGTTGTTGTGGGAGAGTGGGGTCGCGCCCCGGCGCGAGCCCTTCAGCAGGGCCTGTTCAGGCGGGGGCGCGACGGGCTCAGATCACTGCTGTGCGGCGCGGATTTTCTCGAGCGTCTCGCTGCCATAGGTCGAGGTAAAGACGTCATAGACTGCGGAAACCGCCTCGGCGAAAGCTTCCTGGTCGACGGTTTCGATCACTTCCATGCCATTGGCACGCAGCATTTCAAGGCCGCGCTTTTCGTCGTTTTCGACATAGGCGCGATTGGCGGCAACACCGGCGGCGGCCGCTTCACGCACCCAGCCCTGCTCTTCTTCGGTCAGCTGGTCCCAATGGACTTTCGACATCATGATCAGCGAGGGCGAATAGAAATGGCCGGTCAGGGTCGCGTATTTCTGCACTTCCCAGATGCGGTTCGCGATGAAGATCGACATCGGCGTTTCCTGGCCGTCGATGGTGCCCTGTTGCAGCGCCGTGATGACCTCGTTCCAGGACATCGGCAGCGGTGCGGCCCCAAGCGCGGTGAAAGATCCCAGATGGATGTCATTTTCCATCGTACGGATCTTCATGTCCTTCATGTCTTCCGGGGTCTTGATCGGCTTTTTCGAATTGGTGACATAGCGGAAGCCATTTTCGGCCCAGCCAAGCGCCATGATCCCGATCGGTTCGAAATCATCGAGCAGGTCCTGGCCAATCGGGCCGTCAAGGATGGCGCGCGCATTGGCGTAATCTTTGAACAGGAACGGCAGGTCGAGAACATAGGTCGAGGGCACGAAACCACCGACCGGACCGGTCGAGGTGACACCCATTTCAATGGACCCGATCTGCATCCCCTCGAGGATCTCGCGCTCGCCGCCAAGCACGCCATTGGCTTTGATCTCGACAGTGAGATCACCGCCCGAAAGCTCTTCAATCTTTTCCTTGAATGCCTTGGCAGCCGCCCCGTAATGCGATTCTTCCGGCGGGGTCATCGCGATATTCAGGGTGCGGGCTTCAAGCGCGGTCCCAGCCAACATGGCGCAAGCCGAAACGGCAGAAAGCGCCAGAGCGCGGAAATTAAACGACATTTTATCCTCCCTGGGATGGCGGGACTCCCTCCAGAAACGCGCGCCACCCTTGTCATGATATCAACGTATGGACCGGAAAATCCGATACGATACGATTTTAAGCTAGACATCCGATGCGGAAGGGTCAAGAGATTACGGACGGGGAGGAGACGGAAAATGTCAGGGAAGACGCTTGGCCCACAATTATCTTCTGCGGCGCAGCACCCGCGCGAGAAGCATGTGTCGCAACCGCTCGGGATGAGATCTACGATGCCTTGCTGGGCGATCTGATCTCGCTTCGGATTCCGCCGGGGGAAAGGCTCTCGGTCGATGCGCTGGCGCGTCATTTCGGCGTGTCGCAAACGCCGATCCGGGCGGCGCTGATCCGGCTGGAATCCGAAGGGCTTGTGCAGCAGAAATTCAATTCCGGCTTTTCCGCCGCCCCCCTGCCCGAGGGCAGCCATTTTCGCGATGTCTATGCCTTTCGCCGCATGATCGAGCCCGAACTGGCGGCGCTGGCGGCAGAGAAGGCAACCGCCGAAGACATCGCCGCCCTCGAAGCGCTTTGCGCCGAGATGCGCCACATCGCTGCCGAAAGCCGGCCCGATAATTTCGGCAGTTTTGCCGAGCGCGACAATGCCTTCCACGCCCGGATCGCCCGGATCGCCGGCAACCAGGTCGCCGCCGAGGCGCTGGCGCGGCTCTATATCCATTCGAATCTGTTCCGCCTGCGCTATCACGCGACGATCACCACAAGCGCAGTCAGCGAACATATGGACTTGCTGGAGGCTCTCAGAAACAAGGACGCCGCAGCCGCAAGGGAAACCATGGCGCGCCACCTTGGCCATTCGAAAGACCGGGTCGAACCGTTCTTTATCGAAAGCTGAAACCCATCTGAAATCAGATACCTACGAGGCGCGTTGCCGCCTCTTGTCAGATATGGAGGAAAATCATGGCACTTGATCACCTGATGTGGATCGATTCCACGAAACTGTTCGTAAACGGCGCATGGGTCACGCCCGCGGGCGCTGAGACGATCCCGGTCGAGAACCCTTCGACCGGCGAAGTGATCGGGCAGATCGGACGCGGCACCCTGGCCGAGGTCGATGTCGCCGTCGCCGCCGCGCGCGGCGCGCTGAATGGCGAATGGGGCAAGCTGACCGCGACGCAGCGCGGCCGGATCCTGATGAAAATGTCCGCGCTGGTGCTGGAACGCGCCGAAGAGCTCGCAATGATCGAGACGCTGGATGTCGGCAAACCGCTGAACCAGTCGCGCAATGATTCCATCGCGCTCGCCCGCTATCTCGAATTCTACGCCGGTGCCGCCGACAAGCTGATGGGCACCACGATCCCCTATCAGGAAGGCTTCACCGTCTACACTTTGCGTGAACCGCATGGCGTTTGCGGCATCATCATCCCGTGGAATTACCCGATGCAGATCCTCGGGCGTGGTGTCGGTGCGGCGCTCGCGGCCGGGAATACGGTTGTGCTGAAGCCGGCAGAAGATGCCTCGCTTTCGTCCCTGGCGGTTGCCGCCATCGCGGCAGAGGCCGGCGTTCCGGCAGGCGTGATCAACGTGGTCACCGGCTATGGCCATGACGTAGGCGCGCATCTTTCGTCACATCCTGGCATCAACCATGTCTCCTTCACCGGCTCGGTCGGGACGGGCGTGCGCATCCAGGAAGCGGCGGCGAAGAATGTCGTGCCGGTGACGCTCGAGCTGGGTGGTAAATCGCCGCATATCGTGTTCGACGATGTCGATCTGGAAAAAGCGATGCCGGTTCTGGTCGGCGCCTGTATGCAAAATGCCGGCCAGACCTGTTCGGCGGCTTCGCGCGTGCTGGTGCAGAAGGGCATCTATGACGAGGTCAAGGCCCGCATGATCGCGATCTATGAGGGTCTGACGGTCGGTCCGGCGATTGAAAGCCACAATCTCGGCCCTGTCGTCTCGAAGAAACAGCATCAGATCGTCCAGGGCTTTATTGACCGGGGTCGCGCCGAACTGACCACCGCAGCCCAGGGTAAGCTGCATGCGGACGCACCGGCGGGCGGCAATTACATCCTGCCGACGCTCTTTTCGGAAGTCTCGCCCGACCACGCCCTGGCCCAGCAGGAGATTTTCGGGCCGGTGCAGGTTCTGATCCCCTTCGAGGATGAGGCCGAAGCCATCGCCATCGCCAATGGCACCGATTATGGCCTCGTAACCGGGATCTGGACCCAGGACGGCTCGCGTCAGCTGCGCATGGCGCAAAAGATCCATTCCGGCCAGGTCTTCATCAATAATTACGGTGCAGGCGGCGGGATCGAGCTTCCCTTTGGCGGTGTCGGAAAATCCGGCCATGGCCGCGAAAAGGGCTTCGAGGCGCTGAACGGCTTCACCCATATCAAGACCGTGACCATCAGCCACGGCTGAGACCGATCCTTGCGGGCGCGTGAGAGGGCGCGCCCGCCCCTTCTCATATCGCAACGGCAACCCCCTGCTTCCGCAGGCCGGTCCGCTGTTGCCGCGAACCCGCTGGGGACATCACCATGACCAGAATAGCCTTGTTCGGCGCGGGCGGAAAAATGGGCACCCGCCTGACCCGCAATTTGCAAAAGACCGATTTCGATGTGGCCCATGTCGAGCTGTCACCCGAGGGCCAGCAGCGCCTGAAGGAAGACTTCGCGGTCACCTGTGTCGCGCCGGATGAAGCGATCATCGGTGCTGATGTCGTGGTGCTGGCGGTGCCCGATGCCGTGATCGGCAAGGTCGCAAGCCTTATCGTGCCAAAGCTCGCCAGTGGCACGGTCGTCATCTGTCTCGATCCCGCAGCACCTCATGCCGGCCACCTGCCGCCGCGCGACGATATCGCCTATTTTGTCACCCATCCCTGCCATCCGGGCCTCTTCCGCAATGAGGACAGTGAGGCCGGCCGGCGCGATTTCTTTGGCGGCGTTGCGGCGCCCCAGGGCATCGTCAACGCGCTGATGCAGGGCAGCGAGGCGCAATATGCGCTAGGCGACGCGGTTGCCCGCGCGATCTTTGCCCCGGTTGCCCGCAGTCACCGCGTGACCGTGGAACATATGGCCTATCTGGAGCCCGGGCTGACCGAAACCGTCTGCGCCTCGCTCGTCACCGTGCTTCGCGAAGCGATGGAAGAGGTTATCCGGCGTGGCATCGACCGCGACTGCGCCCGCGAATTCCTGCTCGGCCATATGAGCGTGCTGACCGCTGTGATGTTCGACGAGATCCCCGGCAAGTTTTCGGAGGCCTGCGAGAAGGCCATTGAATTCGGGCGTCCGATGCTGATGCGCGACGACTGGAAAAAAGTGTTCGAACCCGAAGAAATCCGCGCCAGCATCGTGCGGATAACCTGATCAGCCAGATGAAGCGGAGACCGGCTTTCCCGGTCTCCGTATCCCGGCACCATACCTCAAGCCGCGTGCGCTCAGGATGAAGCCGGGCGCCATCACGTTTTGCAAGATCACCGGGACCACATAGAACAGGATCAGCGAATTGGCCCTCAGGCTGCGCGGCTTTGGTGTCGCAAACAGTCGTCTGAAAAACCCGGCATAAAGCGCTTGGCCCATAGCGGCGCACGGACTTGCGGCAGGGAACATCAAAACCGGCGGCGCCAGTCCGAGAGTGGAAAAAGGCGACAAGGGCCAGATAGGCGCCGATCATCGCGAGATCGCCATGGTCGATGTTCAAAAACCGCAACATGCCGTAAACGAAATTCTGCGCCGAAGCGACACGCGCATGGAGCGCACCCGAACAGAGCGCGGCAAAAAACAGGTGAGCTGCCATCGGCCCCCGATTCGGATCTGAGAAGAACGGGCAGCGGTCAGGGCCGCCCGTGAACTGCCGGTGAATGTCGGTGCACTGAGCCGGGGATCTGCCTTACCAGGCGGTTTTCGGGCAGGAGTCCGGTGTCCGGATCTCTTGCGGCCAGAGCAGCTCGAGGGAGGCGTCCTGAATGTGCAGGAAGGTTGCCGGCGTCAGACTGTTCTCGACCCTCTCGAACGTCACCGGCCCGTTGATCGTGTCGAAGGTGGCCGCAGCGGTTTCCTAGCGCAGCGCCACGCGGTCAAAACCTGCCACAGCCACCACCTGTTCGAGGAATTCCCAACGACCAACAAGCGCGCGCCCTGTCGAGCGCATCAGGCGCCTCGCCAAATCTCGCGCAACAGGCGTCGAAAAAAGATCTTCGCCTTCCGCGAGGCGTCCTGTTTGGGCAAACAATGGCCAGCGGCGACGACAGTATCCGCAGCTGTCCCCATCGCCTTTTGAGAGGCGTCGATGATCGACACGACCAGAGCCAGGGCGAAATGTGCTGTCACCCCAGCTCTTTCGCCTGGCCTGTGAAGAGAAAAGCATCCGCCAGGCAACTCAGCGCGATCTCCGTATCCGGCGATGCGGCCTTCGACTGCGACAGGGGCGAGACATTTGCCATGATCGCGGCGGGGTGATCGCTTCGGATGCCATCAGCTTTGCCAGTTCCACCCCGGCTTGTCGGGGATGACGGCTGTGGGGAACCAGATCTGGCCGGGCGCGTCCTAGCGCAGCCGCACCGAGGCCGCAGTATTGCCGACCAGCGGAAACTGACAGCGGCTGAGAACCGGCGCAAGCGCAAGATGATCGGCGTCGACCACGGCGCGGCCAAAAGATCGACCTTGTTCTTGGGATCAGGCGGTCAGGGATGCACGCCGCATTGGCAGGATTCAACGGATCGTCTGAAGCGATGAACTCGAGCGAGCGCTTTTTGCCGGCCACATCCAGGCCGACGGCTGCGTTCGCCTCTTCGGCCCCGCGGTTACAGGCGTTCATCGGCGGCATTACACCCGCCCTGAAACTGAACATGGCTGCATGAAGTCTACTTATGCGCCCGGTTAAAACGGGGAGGATAGCCCGGTCATCAGCTGATTTTCGCAACAGCGCCCGCCGGCTCATCCGGGAAGATGCGTTGCGCGTCGTCTTTGAGCCGGCCGGCCCATACCATCGATTCATGGAAAAGACGCTGGCAGAAGCGAAGATTGACATGGTCAATGTGAACCCGCGCTATGGTCAGGACCCATTGATTATGGCTTTGTTCGGTGATTCAGGAGGTGCCGGTAGGCCTTTCTGATGAGCAATCTATTCTGGCTGACAGACGCGCAGATGGCGCGGCCTGAACCCTTCTTTCCCAAGAGCCATGGCAAGCCGCGCGTCGATGATCGTCGTGTGCTGAGCGGCATAATCTCCATCAATTGCAATGGCTTGCGCTGGTGTGACGCGCCCCGTGAATACGGCCGGCCATAGGCCCTCTGCAACCGATGGAAGCGCTGGAGCCGGATAGGTGTGTTCACCCGTATCATGACCGGCCTGGCTGCCGAGGCTGCTGACGAGAAGACGATCATGATCGAGGTGAGCAGGCGAACGCCATGCGTTCGAGTGAGCCTGCGCAAGTATCTGAAAGCCCATCGCACGGCCTCCAGCCTGCTGGTGAAAAAGGGGGGCGTGGCAGGCTGATCGGGCGCACGAAAGGCGGCATGAATACAAAACTTCATGCCGTCGCCGATGCTCCGGGCCGCCCGATCCGCATGTTCGTCACCGCAGGGCCCGTCAGCGATTACATCGGTGCTGCCGCCATGCTGCGCAGCCAGCCGCAGGCAGAGTGGATGCTGGCCGACCAGGGCTATGATGCCGATTGGTTCAGAGATGCGTTAAAAGACAAGGGGATAAAGGCATGCATCCCCGGCCGGAAGGGCAGGAAGAAAGCCATCTGGCGCGACAAACGCCGCTATAAGCGCCGAAAGCGCATTGAGATCATGTTCGGCAGGCTCAAGGATTGGCGGCGGGTTGCGACAGGTGCCCCATCGTCTTTCTCTTGGCCATCGCACTCGCCGCAACCGTCCTCTTCTGGCTCTAATGTTAATGAGTCTGCAGCCGAGCTCTGTCATGTTGGCAAATGGCGGAGTGAGAGCCTGATGCTGGTGACCCACTACGACAAATGAGCCACTCCCCGTTCCTTCGACAGTTTTCGGGGATATTGAGCAGGCTTCTGATTTAGTCGCGTCCCGACGCCGCCTCTGGAGCATGTTTCCCCTCTTTGCACTGCGAGAGGGGATCACGATGCGTGGCACGGACGAGGCGAGCGGTTCACTGTTCAGCTATGTTGATCTGAAGAAACGGATCCCGCCGCATCACCCGCTGCGCAAGATCCGGCAGGTCGTGAATGATGCCCTGTCGAGCATGATCATGGATTTCGACGCCGTTTAGGTTGACTTCGACCGCCCCTCGATTGTGTCGGAGCGGCTGATCCGGGCGGGCCTGATCCAGATCCTGTTCGCGATCCGGTCTGGGCGGCAGTTGATGGAACAGATGCAGTATAATCTGCTGTTCCACTGGTTTTTGGGGCCTGGAATTGATGACCCGGTCTGGGTGCCGACTGTGTTCACGAAGAACCGTGACCGCCTGTTGAACACCGAGATGTCGCGCAAGGTCATGGCAGCCGTTCTTGCCCATCGCGAAGTGAAGCCGCTTCCGTCTGATGACCACTTCCCGGTCGATGGCACGCGGGTCAAGGGTGAGCTATCGAAGGCGCCACCGGTTCGGGCCCGGTGGCGAACGGCGTCGATGAAGAGCTTCGGGCCAAAGGTCGAAGGCCCGCAAGGCAATGATGATCCCGGCGATCCACCCGACTTTGACACTGCCGCCAATGACCCCCCGCCGCAACCGAGCCCGACCCGATGCCCCGCGCCAAATCCAGCCCCCGCAAGGCCGAAGTCGACTTCAGAGGTGAGACGCGTCCGAATGCAACTCACGCCTCCACGACGGATCCGGACGCGCGGCAGGCCGCGATCAACCCTTCGCCATGGGCCTCGAACCAGTGGCGGCACCATGGCACGACCACCGCCATTCGCCGGGCCGGACCCGGCGGCTGACGCCTGGCGCGGACAAGGGCTATGATGCGGCAGAGTTCGTTACCGACCGCGCCGGGCCTGTGTCACCCCGCATATCGCGCGGAAGTCGCGCTGTTCTGCCATTGATGGGCGCACAACCCGTCACAAGGGTTACACCATGTCTTTCCGGCACCGCAAAACGGATCGAAGAGGCTTTCGGCTGGGCCAAAATCGTCGGAGGCGCCGCCCAAACCGCCTTTCGAGGCATCGAACGCGCTCGTTGCCAGCTTCATCATGACGCCTGCCGCAGGAAATCTGGCCAGACAGTCGAAGCTAATCGCAGCTTGAACAGAAAATGGCGTTGCGAGCAGGCCAAAAACGCCAGCCAAACCAGATGAACAAACCGGCCTCCTCGAACAGCAAAGAACAATCTCCTCAGCGCCGGACTAAATCAGCTCCCTGTAAGATCGCTCGGGGCTAAGCGCCGCCCTGGCGGTCGAGCTGCAACCGCGCGGCCCAGCGATGATTACCGCACCGATTTGCTGACCTGGAGCGACGAGCAGATCGGGCACCTGGCGCGCGGCATCTTGTGACATGAGCGCTTTGACGGCCGGAGAATGACTGCAGTCGTCCGCCTGCTGATGGACCTGTTCGACGGCATTGCGCTGCGTTCGCATGTGACCGAACCTCCCCAGATCGGGCTTTTGACTATGGCGATTGTTCCGGTTCTGACACCCGACGGCGCGCGCGGGTCCTGAAGCAAAATCCGACCCGCCGTGCAACAGGATGGCGGCAGAGCCCGCATGGGTCATGGACGATTTCGACGCGGCGCGATCATGGTGCGCCTGTTGCATGCGACGGTATCTGCCGGCCCGGCAAGGATGTCTGAGCGAGGAATCCTTCCGGGCCCAGGGAACCGCCAAAGCCGCGCCCGCGTTACAGATTTACGAGGTCCGGGAGCCCGACGGTTGCTCTGGCACGGCAACAGAGCTGTCCACTGAAACCGACATTCTCCGCCACTCCGGCCCCAAACGTCTGTCTTCGATTGGGATCATTCAGGGGGTTATGTCGTGTTTTCCATCATTATGGGTGCCATCTGCGGACTTTTCGGCCTTTGGGTTCTGTGGCTCGGATACGGGCTGGCGGCTGCCGGAGGCAGCTGGTTCTATATCTTCATGGCGCTTGGCCTGATCCTGGCGGGGATTGGGCTGATCCGGCGCCATCAGAGCGGTCTGGCTGTCTATGCCGTAACGCTGATCGTCACCTTCCTCTGGACACTATACGAGGTCGGTTTCGACAAATGGCAGTGGATCCCGCGCGGGGCGCTGCTCGTGGTCTTCGGCCTGATCCTTTGCATCCCGGTCTTCGCACGTGAGATCCGCGCGCAGTCGGGCCTGTCGGCCCCCGGCTATCCGCTGCTTGGCGGCACGGTGGCGGCGATCGTCGTGCTGGCGCTGGTCTCCTGGTTCATCGACCCGGCGCAGATCAAGGGCGCGCTGACAAAACAGGCCAATACCGGCGACGGGCTCGTCGACCCATCGGGCGTGGCCTATCCCGCAGAGGACTGGACGGCCTATGGCGGCACCAATCTTGGCCAGCGTTATTCTGCGCTGAGGGATATCGACACGGGGAATGTGAAAGGGCTGACACTCGCCTGGGAACATCACACCGGGGATCTGCGCAAGGCGGACGAGGATTCCAAGGAATACACATTCGAGGCCACCCCGATCAAAGTGAACGGGCTTTTGTACTTTTGCACGCCACATAACATCATCCAGGCCCTGGTGCCAGAGACCGGCGCGGTGAAATGGTCTTTTGACCCGATGATGAAGCGCGACCCCTTCTATCAGCACCAGACCTGTCGCGGCGTCTCATGGAACGATTCCACTGGCTATACCGCGCCCGCGACAGACACGCCCGAGGCTCAGGCGGCGATCACTGCGGCTGTTGCGGAATGCCCGAAGCGCATCGTGGCCTCTTCGGTCGACGCGCGGCTTTACACCGTCAACGCCGATACCGGCGCGCTTTGCAGCACTTTCGGCGAGAATGGTTATGTGAACCTGCTGGACAGCATGACCGATACCGAACGGGCAAGCTATCAGCAGACCTCGGCGCCGTTGGTGACGAAGGATCTGATCATTCTCGGCTCGGCGATTGCCGATAACTACTATGAAAACAACCCCTCGGGCGTGATCCGCGCCTATGATGTGCGCACCGGCAAGGTCGTGTGGAAATTCGATGCGGGCAAGCCCGGTGATACCGCACCTCTTGCCCCTGGTGAGACCTATGTGCCGAATTCCAACGTCGCCTGGACGCAATTCGCGGCCGATGAGACGCTCGGGATGGTCTATATCCCCTTCGGCAATGCCTCGCCCGACCAGGTCGGCATTGCGCGCACGCCCGAACAGGAGGCCTTTGTCGATGCGCTTGCCGCGCTTGATCTGAAGACCGGCCAGCTGAAATGGAAGTTCCAGACCAGTTATCATGACCTCTGGGACCGCGATAACCCCTCGCAGCCGGTACTTCTGAACCTGCCGAAGGATGGGGTGGATACGCCTGCGATCATCATCCCGACGAAAATCGGCAATCTCTGGGTGCTCGACCGCCGTGACGGCACGCCGATCCTGCCGGTATCCGAAGTGCAGGTCTCAACTGACACCGATATTCCCGGCGAAAAACTCTCTGCCGTACAGCCGATGTCTTCGCTGACCTTCGCGCCTGCGCCTTTGCGTGAGGCGGATATGTGGGGGGCCTCGCCCATCGATCAGATCCAGTGTCGCACGACCTTTGTGTCGAACCGCTATGACGGCAATTCCTGGACACCGCCGACCACCACCGGCTCGATCGTCTGGCCCGGCAATATCGGGGTCTTTAACTGGGGTTCGGTCGCGGTGGATCCGGTCAATAAATGGCTGATCGGCACACCGCAATATCTGCCCTATATCTATAAGCTCTATCCGCGTCCCGAAGGCGATCTGACGAAACCGATGTTCCAGGATGATATGTCCGGGGGCGAGGCGAAACCGGGGAATGAGAACCTCGGCGGGCCCTATGCGGTTTCGATCCAGCATTTTCGCTCGGGCCTGGGCGTGCCCTGCAACACGCCGCCCTGGGGTGTGCGGGTCGGCGTTGACCTGACGAATGGCAAAACCGCCTGGAAATATCGCAACGGTACTGTGGCCGGGCAGAAATTCATGGGTGTGAGCTTTCCGATCCCCTTCGAGATGGGGATGCTGGCGCATGGCGGCACGCTGACCACTGCGGGCGGTGTCGCCTTCACTGCGGCGGCGCTGGATGACATCATGCGCGCCTATGACATGCAGACCGGCGAAACGCTGTGGAAGGTCAGACTTCCCGCAGGGGGCCAGGCCACGCCGATGACCTATCGCGGTGCTGACGGGAAGCAATATATCGTCGTCGCAGCCGGAGGTCATGGCTCGCTTGGCACCACGCCGGGGGATTCGGTTCTGGCCTACCGGCTGGAGTGATCTCGGTGCTTTGCTGCATATGATGTGGTCCATGTGATCTGAAGACCGGCGCGCGGGGCGACCTGCGCGCCGTTTCGCCTTGCCATAGCTGTCAGAAGAAAGCCCTCCCCATGGATCGATTGCCACTGCAGTTTCAGCGCATGATGGCAGCGGGGCGTGATGCCCTGGCCGCCGCAACCGCCGGTGCGATTGCCTGGCTGCTGGCAAGCTGGCTGTTCGGCCATACCCATCCGGTTTTTGCCATGGTGACCGCAATTGTCTGCCTCGCGCCGGGCCTGCCCAATCACGGGCGGCAGGCGACCGGCATCATTCTGGGGGTGACCATCGGCATTCTCGTGGGCGAGGCGGCGCTGCAATTGCCTGTCTCGGGGATCGAGGGGCCGACCACGTCACTGTTGCGCATGATCGTGGCGATTCTGCTTTCGATGATGGTCGGCGCGTCCTTTGGGCTGCCGGCGGTGGTGCCGATCCAGGCCGGGGTTTCGGCGGTGCTGGTGCTGGCAATGGGGGCGGACAGCGCAGGCTGGCACCGGATGCAGGATGTGATCATCGGTGTGGGGGTCGGGCTTTTCTTCAGCCAGGTCCTGCTGACGCCAGACCCTTTGCGCCAGATCGACCGCGCCATGAGCGAATTGCTGACCCGGATCGCGGGCGGGCTCGACCTCGCGGCTCAGGCCTTGCAGGACACAACCCCGCGCCGTGCCGAGATCGCGCAAAGCCATCTGTCGCGCGTTCAGGAAACCATCGGCGCGCTGCAAAACGGCATCGACAGCGCCAGGTACGAGGCGCGCTGGTCGCTGCGGGGGCGCATCGCGGCCAATCGGGTGCGGCGCGAGGCGGAACGTGTTGAGCATGACGCGATCCGGCTGGGCGCCTCGGCACTGCTGCTGGGCGATGCGCTGCTGGTGGCGATGCGCAACGGAAACACACCCCCTGCCGGGCTGGAGGCGAACCTGCGCCACCTTGCTGCCAGCTGCCGCGCCCGGATGAGCGGCACCGCCCCGCCCGACGCAGGCGTCGCCAGGACAGAGAGCTCCGACAGCGCCTGGTCCGCCGTCCTTGTGCAAATGCGCGCATTGGGCGCCATCCTTGGTGCGGGGCCCCGGCTTGACCAGGAGCGGGGCGAGGCATATCAGTTACCTGACTAACAAGTTAGCATGGTAAGCAAATGGAACCCCGGCCGCCGACCCTCGACCTCTTGCTCTATGTGATGCGCGAGCTGCGCCGCAATTACGACGCGCGCGCCGAAGAGCTGGGGCTGACGCTGGCCAGGACCCGGGTTCTGACCTCGCTTTCCAACATGGAAGGCGCCACCCAGGCCGAACTGGCCCAGGATCTGGGCATTGAGGCCCCCACGCTGAAACGTCAGATCGACGGGCTGGAAAAGCTTGGTTTCATCGAGCGGCGCGGCATGGATGGCGATGCCCGCAAGCGGGCGCTTTTCCTGACCGACAAAGCCCGCTCTGCCGGGATCTCGCGTTTCGTGCGCGCGGTGCGGGCCGAACTGTTCGAGGGCATCACGCCCGAAGATCTGGCGGCCACAGACCGCGCCTTGCAACGTATGGCGGTCAATACTGCCAGGATCGGTGAGAAGTGACCTCCGCCCCTCAGCCCGGATCGGCTCAGGCCGGACCGCCGACCGCATTCGCCGGAATGAGCCTCGCCCGGGCTTTGCCGTTCTTTTGCGCCTCGGTGCTGATCGGTCTGGCGCAGGGCCTGGGCCAGGGCTTTGTCAGCGCCAATATTCCGCAGATTGCCGGGGATCTGGGTGTCAGCACCACCGATGCCAGCTGGCTGATGGCGGCCTATATGATCCCGCGCGCGACGCTGCCCCTGATGCTGATCAAAGTGCGCACCCAGTTTGGTCTGCGCCGCTTTGCCGAGGTCAGTATCGTGGTCTTTGCGGTGGTGGCTTTCTCAGCGCTCTGGATCTCGGATCTGCGCTCGGCGGTGGTGGTGCAATTCCTGTCAGGCTGCGCCGCGGCGCCGCTTTCGACGCTTGCCTTCCTTTACATGCTGGAGCCGCTCAGCCCGCCCGATAAGATGAAATACGGACTTCCGGCGGTGATGGCGGTGATCCTGATCGGGCCCAATCTGGCGCGCGTCATCTCGCCCTCGCTGATCGGAGATGGCGGGCTGGCGGGCGTGCATTTCGCGGCGCTTGGCCTTGCGCTGATGTCGCTTGCGGTGGTCTGGGTGCTGCCGCTGAAACCACAGCCGCGCGAGAAGGTGATCGAAGCCGGGGATTTCCTCAGCTTCGCGCTGATTTCCTTCGGCTTTTCCGCTATTGTCATCAGTTTTGTGATGGGGCCAATCCATTGGTGGTTCGATGCGCCCTGGATCGGCTGGCTGCTGGCGGGGGCGGTGATCTCGCTGACACTCGCGGTGATCATCGAGCTGGGGCGCCGCGCGCCGCTGGTCGATTTCCGCTGGCTCGCGACCCCGGCCATGCTGCATCTGACGCTGACGCTTTTGCTGTTCCGGCTGGTTCTGTCGGAACAAAGCACCGGGGCGCCCCGGATGTTCCAGGTTCTGGGCGTGGCGCCCTCGCAGATGGAAAGCCTGTTTCTGGTGATCTGTATTGCCGCGATGATGGGCGGCCTCGCCTGTGTCGCCTGGATGAAACAGACCCGCGAGCCGGCGTTTCATGCGGCGGCGCTGGTGCTGATCGCGGCGGCGACGTTCCTCGATTCACAGGCAACGGTCCTGACCCGGCCCGAACAATTCCTGATCAGCCAGGCCCTGATCGGCTTTGCCTCGATGCTGTTCATGCCGCCCGCGATGGTGATGGGGCTGATGGCCGCGCTGAAAAAGGGGCCGAATTATCTTCTGTCCTTCATCATCGTCTTCATTGCAACCCAGAGCCTTGGCGGCGTGATCGGATCGGGGATCTTCACCACCTTCACCACCCATCGCCAGACCTTCCACCTCGCCACCCTGACCGAACAGCTCTCCGCCAGCGACCCGCTGATGCAAAGCGTGATGGCGCAGGGCACCGCGCTTTTTGCCACCCAAAACCCGGATCTCGCGGCGGACCGGCTGCAAACCCTGTCGCAGCTGATGACCGAGGCCGGGCGCCAGGCCTGGGTCATGGCCTATAATGATGCCTATTTCCTGACCTTTCTCATCGCGCTGACCGCGCTTGCGGCGCTGGTCCTGCATGTGCTGCGCGACTGGATCTGGGCCAGGATGAACGCCGCATTCGGTGCAAAACCCGAAATCTCCTCTCCCCCTTCAGAACAGAGCTGACGCCATGAGCCGTTCCTTCTTTGTGCCCACCATTATCGCCGGGGTGATTGGCCTCGCGGGGCTGTTGCTGGTGCTTTTCGCCTGGCATCTGCCGCCTTTCGCACCCTCGGCCCCCACCACTGAAAACGCCTATCTGCGCGGTCGGGTCACCACGATCTCCCCGCAGCTGTCCGGCTATATCGCGAAAGTGGAGGTCCAGGATTTCCAGGAAGTGCGCGAGGGCGATGTGATCGCGGTGCTTGACGACCGCATCTACCGCCAGAAACTTGCCCAGGCCGAAGCCGGGCTGGCCGGCGCAAAAGCTGCGATGGAGGTCGCGGTGCAGAATGTGCGCTCGGCCGAGGCGGTGCTGAAATCGGATGCGGCGGCGCTGGCCTCGGCCGATCTCGCCGTGGAAACCGCGCGGTCCGACAACAGCCGCACCACATCGCTGCGCGAACGCGGCGTGGCGACCGAGGCGGCGCTGGAACAGACCGAACTTGCGCTGCAAAAGGCGCTGACCGCCCAGACCCAGGCTCAGGCCACGATGGATGTGCAGCGCGAACAGCTCGCCAATGCGAAGGTGCAGATCGCAAGTGCCCAGGCCCAGATCGACAATGCCAATGCCGCCGTGGAACTCACCCGGATCGACCTCGGGAACACCGTGATTCGCGCGCCGGCTGCGGGAAAGCTGGGGCAAATCGCGGTCCGGGTCGGGCAATATGTCTCGCCCGGCACCGCGCTGGTCTCGCATGTCGGCCAGGATCTCTGGCTGATCGCGAATTTCAATGAGAGCAGCCTGAACAGTCTCGCCGTCGGCCAGAAGGTGCGCTTCAGCGTCGATGCGCTGCATGGCCAGGTCTTTACCGGCGTGATCGAGAGTTTCTCGCCTGCCACCGCCTCGGAATTCAGCCTGATCGCCGGCACCAATGCCACCGGCAATTTCACCAAGATCGCACAGCGTGTGCCGGTCCGGATCAGGATTGACCCTGGGCAGGCGCGGGCCGAACTGCTGGCACCGGGCTTTTCGGTGGTCGCCTCGGTGCAGCCGGACTGACGCGGGATGGCTTTCTGCCCCCGCAGGCGACTTTTCAATGAAGCGATGGATCTCTCGATCGGGATCGAACGCCAGCACCAGAACCGTGAGCCCCGGGCGCGGAGCCGGGGCCGGCTGCGCCCAGAGCACCGATTACCGCGCGGTCTGGCATGAGGTGATGGAGGTCGACGGCCCGGCGGGAGCGAATTGCAGCTCGCCCTGGAAGATCCGAGGCTGCGACGCCGCAACCTGCTTCTGGGCATGCTGAGGCCACCGGATGCAGGGGCCTGGCCGACACGGACATTACAAACAGAATGGCCGAGCTGCAGCCCGTCGTCCTGCCTGATGGCAGTCGTGGGACACCTGGCCCGCGCAGCCGTGTTGCGCTTGACTTAGACGGGAGCAGGCGGCGGGTGCCCCGGCCCTTGCTGGGCGCCGCGCCGGCAACGGCGATCCTCGGCGCCATCGGCCAGCTCCCCCCCGTACTGGAACGGGGTTCGGCCGGCAGCGGTCTTTCCTCGCGGTTGGATGGCACGCTCAGTAGTGAGCCGGGCCCCGAGGCGGGCGACGCGGATAGCGCAGGCGGCGGTGCCGCGCAGCTTCTGGGCACCATCCCGCCCGGCGGTACTGGCGGGCGGGGTTTGAACAGGTAGACCGACACGGAGTTTCCCAACCCCGAAGCCGTTGACATCATAAGGGCCGAAGTGCTGTACGACCATAAGCTGACCAAGCCGTCGGATAACTTCAAAGGCAGCACCGTCAGAGTGCATGATATCCTGCTTTCGGGCAAAAGCTCGGGTTTCCGGCTCAGGGTCTCGGCCAGCGTCAATACCACCGCTCCGGAACTCTGGCGGTCTTCCGCGCTGAGCCGGCATGAGGCGGTGCGCCAGACATCCTGGCGCGTGGCTTCGGCCTCGCCCGGCCCTGGTCAGAGAGCGGCCAGGGCGTTGCGGAAGGCGGCGATCACCGCCTCGTCCCGGCGATAGAACACCCATTGTCCGATCCGCTCCCGCACGATCAGCCCCGCCGCCGTCAGCACCGCAAGATGTGCCGAGACCGAAGATTGCGCGAGGCCGCAGCGCGCGAATTGCCCGGCGCAGATACCCAGATCATGGGGCAGCGCCTGGTCGGGGAAATGTTGCTCCGGCGTGCGCATCCAGGCCAGCATCTGCCGCCGCGCCGGATGCGCCAGGGCCTTCAGGATCAGATCCTCATCCATGTCCGCACCTCTGCCGGGTCTCTCTCAGGAGATCAATTCTGTCTTATATCGTAAAAATCCGATATATCATTTTACAAATCCCGATATAAACTCTGCCCGTCTTTAGCAGGAATGTCATCATGAGCCGTGACCGTCAGCTTCACCTCGGCGCCTTCATGCGGCCGGTCTCGCTGCATACCGGCGCATGGCGCTATCCCGGTGCCTGGCCGGATGCGAATTTCAACCTCCGCCATCTGACCTATATGGCGCAAAGGCTCGAGGCGGCGAAGTTTGACGCCTTTTTCATGGCCGACCACCTTGCCGTGCTGAATATGCCGGTCGAGGCGCTCAGGCGCAGCCATACCGTCACCTCGTTTGAACCCTTCACGCTGTTATCCGCGCTGGCGGCGGTGACGGAACGGATCGGGCTGATCGCGACGGCCTCGACCAGCTATGACGAGCCCTATCACGTCGCGCGGCGCTTTGCCTCGCTGGATCATATTTCCGGCGGGCGCGCGGGGTGGAACATCGTCACCACTTCAAACCCCGATGCGGCCCTGAATTTCGGGCGCGAAGACCAGCCTGACCATGCCGACCGCTATGCACGGGCGCGGGAGTTCTATGATGTGGTGACCGGGCTCTGGGACACGTTTGCCGATGATGCCTTCACGCGTGACCTGCAAAGCGGCCAGTATTTCGACCCGGGCCGGATGCATGTGCTGGGACACAAAGGGCCAGAGCTTTCGGTGCGCGGACCGCTGAACATCGCGCGGCCTCCGCAGGGCTGGCCAGTGATCGTGCAGGCCGGCGCCTCCGAGCCCGGTCGCCAGCTTGCGGCGGAAACCGCCGAGGCGGTGTTTGCCGCGCCGCAAAGCCTCGCCGATGGACGCGCCTTTTATGCCGATGTGAAAGCGCGGGCGGTGGCGGCGGGCCGGGCGCGCGAAGATATCGTGATCCTGCCCGGCGCCTTTGTGATCGTGGGCGAGACCATTGCCGAGGCAAAGGCGAAACGTGCCGCGCTTGACAGTCTGGTCTATTCTGAAAGCGCCATCGCGTCCCTGTCGATCGCGCTCGGGCTTGATGCATCGGGCTTTGACCCGGATGCGCCTTTGCCCGAGGATCTGCCCGAGACCAACCAGTCGAAATCCAGCCGCGACCGGGTGATCGCAATGGCCCGAAGCGAGGGGCTGACCGTTCGTCAGCTGGCGCAGCGACAGGGCGGCTATTCCGGCCTCTCTTTCATCGGCACACCCGCAAGCATCGCCGATGAAATGGAGGAATGGCTCGACCAGGGCGGCTCTGACGGGTTCAACATCATGTTCCCCTTCCTGCCGGCGGGGCTGACCGATTTCACCGATCAGGTGGTGCCGGAACTGCAACGCCGCGGCCTTTTCCGTCGCGACTATGAAGGGACAACGCTGCGCAACCACCTTGGCCTGAAGCGCCCGCCGAACCGGTTCTTTCCGGCCTGAACCGGCGTTCAGCCGTTCCCGGCCAGCCCCGCCCTGAGCAGATCGCCGTGATGGGCATGCGCCACATCGGGATGCGAGCGCAGGCGGCTTTTCAGATGGTTCAGCCCGACATTACGAAAGAGCGGGTTCAGCGGGTCGACCGTCAGCCCGCGTTCGCGGCTTTTCAGCGCATCTGGCAGCGGCAGGACCGGGATTTCGGCATCGTAATGCGCGCCTAGGAAGAAGGCGTAGGAAAACCGCTCCACCCCAGGCGGCGGGGCGATCACGTCATGCACATCCGCGCGCACGAAGCCATTGGTCGCCAGCTCTAAAAGCTCGCCCGAATTGATCACGAATGTGCCCGGCAGCGGCGGCACCCTGATCCAGTCTCCCTCAAGCGTCTGAACCCGCAGCCCCTCGACCTCGTCTTGCAAGAGAATGGTGATGATGCCGCCATCCTTATGCGCGCCGACCCCCTGATCGGTTTCGGCCACATCGCGCCCCGGATAGCGGATCAGTTTCAGAAGCTGGGTCGGCTGCGGGTCGTAAACCGCGCGGAACGCCTCCGCCTCGAGGCCAAGCGCCAGCGCAATCGCCTGCAAAAGGTCGATCCCAAGCGCCGTCACCCGCTCCTGATAATCCAGCACCACCGGTTTCAGATCGGGCAGCGCGTCGGGCCATTGGTTTGGGCCATGCAGCCGGCTCCAGGGATCTGTACCATCCGGGAGGGGCTCGCCTTCGGTGTTGAAATCGATCTGCTCACGCCAGTCCTGCTCGCCGCGCGTGTGTTCCAGCCCGGCGCGGTTATAGCCGCGAAAATGCGGCGACTTCACCATCTCGACCGCCAGCTTATCCGCCTCGGGCAGCGCAAAAAACGCCCGTGACAGGCGTTTGAGATCCTGGATCAGCGTCTCGGGGACATCATGGCCGGTCAGGTAGAAAAACCCGTGATCATGAAGCACCGCGCGCAGTTCCTCAACGAAAGAGGCACGCGCGTCAGGCCCGGCATGGAAACGCGAGACATCGAGAATGGGAAGGGTGCTGGACAATGTGGGCTCCTGATCCGGCGCATGGCAAGGTAAGATGCGGGGAGAGGGAGGGCCCTCCCCGCCCCGGGGTTTACGCCCGGGTTTCGCGGCGGGACTTTACGCGGCCTTGCGGTCGCGATTGCCCGATGCCGCCGCAAGAGCCTGCTTCAGATCGGCGATGATATCCTCCGGATGCTCGATCCCGATCGAAAGCCGCACATAGCCCGGCGTGACGCCTGCGGCCTGTTGTTCAGCCCCGGTCAGCTGCTGATGCGTGGTCGAGGCCGGATGGATCGCGAGACTGCGCGCATCGCCGATATTCGCCACGTGATGGAAAAGCTGCAGCGCGTCGATAAAGGCGCGGCCGGCATCAACGCCGCCTTCCAGCTCGAACCCGATCAGCGCACCATAGCCGCCTTCCAGATAGGTATCGGCGCGGCGCCGGGCCTCGCCGCCTTGCAGGCCGGGATAGATCACCTGGGTCACACCTGGCAGCGCGGCCAGCACATCCGCTACCTGACGGGCGTTTTCATTGTGCTGGCGGATGCGCAAAGGCAACGTCTCCAGCCCCTGCAACGTCAGGAAGGCGTTTTGCGGCGCGACCGAGGCGCCGATGTCACGCAGCAGCTTGACCCGCGCGCGCAGCACATAGGCGATGGGGCCAAGGGGTTTCGAAGCCTCGGTCCAGATCGCGCCGTGATAGGCGGCATCGGGCTGGGTCAAAAGCGGGAAACGGGCGGCGTGGGCCTCCCAGTCGAAATTGCCGCCATCAATGATCGCGCCGCCAATCGCGGTGCCATGACCGCCGATATATTTCGTTGTCGAATAGACCACCACCGCTGCGCCATGTTTCAGGGGCTTTGCGGTCAAAGGCGCCGCCGTATTGTCGAGGATCAGCGGCACGCCGAGCTTGCGGCCCAGCTCGGCCACTTCCGCGATCGGGAAGACCTGGAGCTTGGGGTTCGGCAGCGTCTCGCCAAACCAGGCGCGGGTTTTGTCGTCAGTCGCTTTGGCGAAATTCTGCGGATCGGCCTGATCCACGAACCGCACCTCGATGCCGAACTGCTTCAGCGTATTCGACAACAGCGTGACCGTGCCGCCATAGAGATCAGTCGAGGAGACGATATTGTCGCCGGCCTGGGCGATATTCGTCAGCGCGAAAAACGTCGCGGCCTGCCCCGAGGCCAGAGCCAGCGCCGCCGCGCCGCCCTCGATCTGCGCGAGCCGGGTTTCCAGCGCGTCAGTCGTCGGATTGCCGATGCGGGAATAGATGTTTCCCAGCTCCTCTAGTGCGAACAGACGCGCGGCATGGGCGGTATCGTCAAACTGGAAGCTGGTATTCTGGTAGATCGGCACCGCGAGCGAGCCGGTCGCCGGGTCGGTGCGCCAGGTGCCGCCATGCAGGGCGAGCGTCTCGGGGTGCAGGCTGGTCGTCGCCATCGGGATCATCCTTTCTGGTGGATCAGGGGGTCGGGCAACGGCCCGCAAGGTGAGATGGGACCAGCATCGTCAAATCATCACGATTGTTTCAATCGTCTTATCAGGGGCGTTCAGGGAAGGAGATTTCCTTCGCCCCTGCCCCGGCAGGAGAGTTGATCTTTTCTGCGCGAAACCGCCCCGGAACGGGAAGAACCACAGAGAATTTCTTTGCCTGGCATGGCCGCGCAGCCTGTATCTGACGTGATTCGAAAAGCAGCGCCGGCGGGCGGCAGCAGAATTATTCTCCGCGCCGTCCCTGCGGCGAAAGAGAGCTGCTCTTCAGTCGCATAATTACAGAAATATCATGTAAATCAGCAAGATACTTGATATAATTCAGGCTCCGCGCTCGGATTGGCTCATGAAACCGGCAGATATCGGAGCATCTTTCCATGAGCTATGAACGACTTTTCGGCCGCACCCTGCGCGGTCTTGCAGCAGCAGCGGCACTTGCCGCAACTGCCCTTCCCGCGACCGCAGGCGGCACGCTGGACGCGATCAAAGAGCGCGGCGTGATCAAGGTCGGTGTCGGCACCACACCGGGTTTCTTCTCGCCCGACAGCGAGGGCAAATGGCAGGGCTTCTTCATTGATTATGGCCGGGCGCTCTCGATCGCGGTCTTCAATGAAGACGGCAAGGTGGAGTTCACCAATTCGTCGCCGCAACAGCGCCTGCCCGCGCTTCAGGCCGGCGAATTTGACATCCTCCTGTCGGGCGTCACCGTCACAATCAACCGCGCCTTCAATCTCGGCTTCCATTTCGGGCCGACGGTGTTTTATGACGGCCAGGGCATCCTTGCGCGCAAGGAGCTTGGCGTGACCTCGGCGGCAGAGCTCGACGGCGCGGTGATCGGGGTGCAATCGGGCACCACGGGCGAGCTGAACATCGCCGATTTCTTCCGCAAATCCGGCCATGAATTCACGCCGGTCACCATCGAAGACACATCGGAATTCATCGCAGCCCTTGAATCGGGCCGGGTCGATGCGATCACCCAGGACAGCTCGGATCTCGTGGGCAAGCTGCAACAGCTGAAGAACCCCGATGACTATGTTCTGCTGCCCGAGCGCCTGTCGAAAGAGCCGCTCGCGCCTGCGATCAAGGCCGGTGATGACCAATGGCTCGAAATCGTCAACTGGACCGTCTATGCCACGATCCAGGCCGAGGAATGGGGCATTACATCGGCCAATGTCGACGAGTTCCTGAAATCGGAAGATCCGGCGATCCAGCGCTTCCTCGGGGTTGATCCGTCTTTGGCCGAGGCCATCGGGTTCAAGCCGGACTGGGCCTATAAGATCATCAAGACCGTGGGCAATTACGGCGAGATCTATGAGCGCCATCTGACGCCGCTGGGCTGGAAGCGCGGCTATAACGACATCTGGACCAATGGCGGGCTGCTCTATTCGCCGCCCTTCCGCTGAGCAGGTCAACAAAGGTGAGCATCCCCCTCCGTGAGGCAGGGCCCAATGAGGCAGGGCGGGGCCGGTCACCGCATCGGCGCGGGGTTATCCCCGCGCTGGTCGCATGGTGGGGGCCGCGCCCCTATACCCAGCTGGCTCTGGTCCTGGTGATCCTGGCCGGGCTTTGGCTTTTGGGCCAGAACATCGCCGCCGCGCTGGAGAAAGCCGGGATCTCGCCCGGCTTTGCCTTTCTCACGCGCGCCGCGAGTTTCCAGATCGGCGAGAGCGTGATCCCCTTCTCCGCCGGTGACACCTATCTGCGCGCCATCGGTGTTGGCGTGATCAACACGCTGCGTGTGGCCGCAGTGGGCTGCGTGCTGGCGGCTTTCCTCGGGACGGCGCTTGGGGTTCTGGGGCTGATGGGGAACCCGCTTCTGACCCGTCTGGTCAGGATCTATGTCGAGCTGATCCGCAACACGCCGCTGTTGTTGCAGCTGTTCTTCTGGATCGCACTGGCGCGCAACCTTCCGGGGCCGAAACAGGCGGTGCATGGGGGTGGTATCTGGCTGACAAATCGCGGCGTCTATGTCCCCGCGCCGGTGGTCGAGGCTGGCTGGCTCTGGCCGCTTCTGGCCTGCGCGGTCGTGATCATCGCCGTGCTGGCGCTCCGCCGGTTTGCCAGGGTGAGGCGCGGCACCTGGCCCGTTGCCCTGACGCTGATCGCCGGCATTTTCTGGCAGGCAGGCCTCAGCTTTGACATCCCCGCGCTCAAGGGGCTCAACGTGCGGGGCGGGCTGACGCTGTCGCCGGAATATGCCGCGCTTCTGATCGCGCTGGTCGTGAAATTCTCGGCCGCGATTGCCGAGATCGTGCGCGCCGGCATCCTTTCCGTCCCAGAGGGCCAGCGTGAAGCCGCCCGCGCCATGGGCCTGTCCGACTGGCAGATCATGCGCCTTGTGGTCCTGCCGCAGGCGCTCCGGGTGATCGTGCCGCTGACCACTTCGGTCTTTCTTGATCTGACCAAGGATTCGAGCCTCGCCGTCGCGATCGGCTATCCCGATCTCGTCTCGGTCCTGAATACCACCGCGAACACCACCGGCCAGGCCATCGAGGCAGTCCTGATCATGGCGGGGACCTTCCTCATGCTCAACCTATGCGTGGCCGCGCTGATGAACCATTACAACCGCCGCGTCGCGATGCGCGGAGAGGGGCGCAGATGAGCGTGATTTTTATGAATTATCGCAGCCGCGACCTGGTGGCGCCCTTGTGGCGCAGCCTTGCGGGCGGGCCGCTGAACACCGTGCTGACGCTGGCCTCGGTGCTGATGCTGGCGCTGATCCTGCCGCCTTTGATCCATTGGGCGGTTACCGACGCTGTCTTCAGCGGCACGCAAGAGGAATGCCGCGCCGCCAGCGGTGCCTGCTGGGCATTCCTGCGCGCCAAGGCGCGGTTCATCCTTTTCGCCTTCTATCCGGGCGAGCATCTCTGGCGGCCGATCCTTGTGATCGTAGCACTGCTGGGTCTGATGGTGGCATCGGCGCTGCCGCGCTTCTGGGGGCCGTACCTGATCCTCGCCTGGCCGGTCACGCTGGCACTGGCCTGGGCGCTGATGGCGGGCGGGACATGGACCGGGGGGATCCTCACGCGGGTCTCGCTGAACGACTGGGGTGGGCTGCCGGTGACGCTGCTGGTGTGGTCGACCTGCATGGCCTTTGCCTTTCCGGCGGCTGTGCTTCTGGCGCTGGCGCGGGCCTCGGATATGGGCGGGCTTCGGCTGATTGCGGTCACCTATATTGAGGTGATGCGCGCCATTCCGATGGTTGCGATCCTGTATTTCGCCATGCTGATCCTGCCGCTGGCTTTGCCGCAGGGTGTGATCCTGGATAAGCTGATCCGCGCCACGATCATGGTCGCTTTGTTCTGGACCGCCTATCTGGCAGAGGTCGTGCGGGGCGGGCTGCAAACCGTTGGCCCGGGCCAGGCCGAGGCGGCACAGTCACTCGGGCTGGGCTATTGGCGCATCATGCAACTGGTGGTGCTGCCCCAGGCCCTGCGCCAGGTGATCCCGGGGCTGGTCAATCTTGGCATCGGCTTTCTGCTGGCGACCTCGCTGCTGGCGGTGATCGGCGCGTTTGATCTTTTGAACACCGCCCGGGCCTCGACCACTGACACGCAATGGCTGGGGTTTTACGATGAGGCCTATGTCTTCGCGGCCCTGATCTATTTCCTGCTCTGCTATGGCGGCTCGCGCTACAGCCGCTGGCTGGAAACGCGGCTACGCCGGCGATGACCCTGTGCCCGCCGCAAGAGGGAATTTCCCCCGGCCCATATAGCCAGACATGGCTGTGCCAGCCGGAGGGTGGTCTTCGAAATCCTGTTCCCCCGGCCCTGATCTATCCTCTGACCTGATCCATTACGGCTCCCGGTTACCCCTTCCCTTCTTAACAAAAGCGAACCCGCATTATGACAGCATCCCTTCGAAACGGCCTTTCGCGCCGCACCCTTCTGACAACCGGCGCGGCGGCGGCGGGCCTTGGCGCGGCCGGGCTTTCGACCGGGATCAGCACACGCCGCGCCATGGCCGGCAACCTGACCAAAATCAAACTTGAATGGACCGAAGTGGCCGCCTGCCACGCCCCGGTCGGGTTCGCGCTGGAAAAGGGCATTTTCGAGAAACACGGGCTGGATGTGGAACTGTTCTACCAGGGCGCCAGCGGCCAGACCCTGATCCAGGCCCTTGCCACCCGCAAGGCCGAGGCCGGGCCGGGTCTGCTTTATGACTGGCTGAAACCGATCGAGCAGGGCTTTGACGTCAAACTTTTCGCCGGGTCGCATGGCGGCTGCCAGAGCATCCTGACACCCCAGGACAGCGGCATCAGAACGCTGGAGGATCTGCGCGGCAAAACCATCGGCACCTTTGATGTGATGTCGCCCTCGCGCGTGGCATTTTCGGTCGCGCTGAAGAAAGCCGGGCTTGACCCCGATCAGGATGTGACCTGGAAGGTCTTCCCCTTCGATCTGGTGGCCGAGGCCGTGCTGCGCGGCGAGGCGGACGCGCTGGCGCATATGGATCCCTGGGCTTACGGCTGGGAAAAAGAACACAAATTCCACCGCGTCGCCGATACCCAGACGCTCAGTTTCCAGGATCGGGTCTGCTGTGTGCTGGGTGTGAACGGGGATTATTATGAGAGCAATAAAGACGCGCTGAAACGCGTCGCCGCAGCCAATCTCGAGGTGCATCAGTATACCGCCGCCCATCCCGACGAGGTCGCGCAATGGTATTTCGACACTTTGCGCCCCGGCATGTCGGTCGAGACCCTGACCGAGGTTCTGGCCTCCTTCACCTATCACGAGCACTGGTTCGGCGACAAACTGCGCGATGAGGTCAGACGCGGTTATGAGGATCTGAAGCTGACCGGCGTGGCCGATGCCTCGACCGATCCGGAAGAGATCGCCAGCCGCATCACCATCGACATTTTCGCCTGACCCCTGACTGGACGACCCGGAATGAGCGATCTGCCTGAAATCGGGCGGGGGTTTACGCCTCCGCCACCCGCCTGCCCCTGCCCATCTGGCGCGACGGCCTGCTGGCCGCGCTGGCCTGGGGTTCGGTCTCGGTGGCGACACTGATCCTGCCTGATGTCATCCAATGGGGGGCGACCGGCACCTTCGCCGCGCTCACGGGCACGATCGCCGCGATCTTCCTCGCGCTGGCCTTCACCGTGCCGCCCGGGCAGCGCAGCACCCTGACGCATTACGGCCCCTGGTTTATCGTGCTGGGCCTGTGGCTTTTGCTGTGGGAGGTGATCACCGCAAAGCTCGGCTGGTTGCCTAAGCCGTTCTTTTCACCGCCCCAGGGTCTGTTGCATGTCTATATGACCGACTGGGACCGGCTTTTGATCTGTATCGCCTATACCGGGCGGCTTTGGGGGCTGGGCTTTTTCATCGGCATCTCAGCAGGCTTTCTGGCCGGGGTGGGTCTGGGCTGGTCAAAGAGGTTCGCCTATTGGGGCATGCCGGTGCTGAAACTGATCGGACCGGTGCCTGCCAGCGCCTGGATCCCCTGCGCCTTTTTCATCTTCCCCTCGACCTTTCAGGCCTCGGTGTTTCTGGTGGCACTGGCCTCGGGGATCCCGGTCGCGATCCTGACGGCATCGGGGATATCCCAGGTCAACCGCTCATTCTACGATGTGGCGCGGACGCTTGGCGCGAGCAACCGCTGGCAGGTGACCAAGATCGCCATTCCGGCGGCGCTGCCCAATGTGTTTGTCGGGCTGTTCATGGGGCTTTATTACAGCTTTGCCGTTCTGGTGGTGGCCGAAATGCTGGGCGCGAAATTCGGCCTCGGCTGGTATCTGCAGTTCAACACGGCCTATTCGGCCTATGCCAATGTCTATGCCGCGCTGATCGTCATGGCGCTGATCTGTGCCGGGCTGGTGAAGCTGTTGTTCCTGATCCGGGACCGGCTGCTGGGCTGGCAAAAGGGGATCCTCTGATGTCTGCTGTCACCCCCGTCGGGCTGCGCTTCGACCATGTCTCGCATGGGTATGATATCGGCGGCGCGCTGTTGCCGGTGCTGGAGGATGTATCCCTCGACATAGCGCCCGGCGAATTCGTCGCATTGCTGGGCCCATCCGGCTGCGGCAAGTCTACCCTTCTGCGGCTTGCGGCCGGGCTGGAACTGCCGCGCGCGGGTGAGGCGCTGGCCGGCGGCGCGGCGATCACCGGCCCTGGCCCCGAACGCATCCTCGTCTTTCAGGAAGCCACCCTTTTCCCCTGGCGCACCGTGCGCCGCAATGTCGAAGCCGGCCCCGAAGCGCGCGGCGAGCTGGCCGCAAAGCAGGCCCGCGTCGATGAGGCGCTGCGTCTCGTCGGCCTTGAGGCTTTCGGCGCGGCCTACCCGCATCAGCTGTCCGGCGGCATGGCGCAGCGCGCCGCGATTGCCCGCGCGCTGGTCAATGACCCGCGCCTCTTGTTGCTGGATGAACCGCTGGGCAAACTTGACAGCCTGACACGGCTCAATCTGCAAAAGGATCTGATCCGCCTCTGGCAGGATCGTGGCTTTACCGCCCTTCTCGTCACCCATGATGTTGAAGAGGCGCTGTTGCTTGCCGATCGGGTGGTGCTGTTCTCGCCGCGCCCGGCCCGCATCATCGAGGAACTGCGGGTTGACCGCCCGCATCCCCGCCGCCGCGATGACCCCGTGCTGATTGCGCTGAGAACGCGGCTTCTTGCCAGCCTCGGAGTTCTGGAGGATGTCTGACCGTCTGCGACCGGTCTGGGTGCTGGCTGTCGGAGCCGGACTTATCCTCCTCGCCCTCATGTGGTGGTATGTGATTTTCGGCACCATCGTCAGCGAGGGCTACGGCAAATACAGCCAGGCCGCGCCCTGCCTCTGGGGCACATCGGGCTATACCTGCCAGCTGATGCTGTCGCTTTGCAGCGTTGATTACCTGCTGATCCCGAAAGCCTACCGTCCGGAGCTGTTCCAGACAGGCGTCTTACTGATGCTGTCCGGCGGGCTTTTTGCGGCGCTGCAGCGCAGCCGACGCATGTAAGATTGACACCCACTTCCGTTTATTAAGCCCAGCCCGGCTTCGGCCCCATGTCCTGGCCGAAAGCCCGCCTGGTGACGCATCGGCGTTTTTGCAGAGGTCAGGCACCAGCCGGACGCGCCCCTTTCCCAGCTGAGCCCATGCCACGCGTTCGATCCCGGCGGTGCCGGGAGCGTTGAAGCAGTTGATCAGTGCAACGCGGATCCGGATGTCGGCTGTCTGGCGATCACTGCATCAAAGACCACCCTGGTCAGCGCGGGCGGCTCCGGAAACCTCATGTCAGCCAGGTCAGCCCGTCCTTTGCAATCTGGAAACGCTTCCGGTTCATCGCGCGACAGCCCGCATGTCGCGACGATTTAGTCCCATGTGATTTGGCAGACCATGGTCTCAAATGCGCCGAACCCAAGAGTATGTGCTTCGATGAACTTGTCGTTGAGCACGCGGGTCTCGGCGGCCGCCTGTGAGATAGCCTGCCTCTGGCATCTTGCCGGTTCTGTGCGTCTGATATGGGGGCTGGAGCCACTGTTCCGGCCACCGCTGGCCGGTCGTGCTAGCGATATGACTGCCTCCGGGCATTCGCGGCAGAAATCGCTTACCCGGGTCGGTCAATGCGCTCGTTCAGCGTCAATGGCCGCTGCCGTTATTGCCGCGCGAAACATGCTGCACTGTGCCAGAAGATCTCCGCATGCCTTTCCGGGGTAGGGGACGCTGGACGTTCGGGCGGTGGAGATTATGGAAATCGCATTGGGATACTGAGGGTAACAGAGGCGCTGGAGGGCCGGCAATGAGAGGATGATAAGACATCTCCATTGATGTGCCCATTCATGCCGTTGCCCGCGCATGCCGACGTATAAACTGCGGAGGCTGGCCAAGAACCCGAAGAAAGGCCCGTCGCATACGTTCGCGATCGGCGAAGCCGGTTTCAGAGGCGATTGCGTCAAGGGAATGCCGACCATCTTCTATCATCAGTCTGGCCGCTTCGACGCGAAGGTGCTCGATTGCCTTTGCGGGCGTCTGTGCCGTTTCTGCGCGAAACGCCCTGCTGAATTGACGCGGGCTGAGGCTGGCCGCCTGCGCCAGCTCCTCGACCGAGAGAGTGTCCTTCAGATTTCGTCTCGCATGATCAAGAGCGCGCTGGATTCGATCCGATTTCGGCTCAAGCTCCAGAAGTGTCGAGAATTGCGACTGGCCGCCTGCACGGCGATGGTAGACCACCAGTTTGCGCGCTACTGATCGCGCCGCTTCGACACCATGGTCATTTTCGATCATGGCGAGAGCGAGATCGATGCCAGCGGTCATGCCAGCCGACGTCCAGACCGGACCGTCGGTGATATAGATCCGGTCCTCCTCGACCTTCACGGCCGGGAACCGCGTCTGCAACTCCTTCGCGAAATGCCAATGGGTCGTCGCCCGCCGGCCGTCGAGTATACCCGCTTCCGCCAGTACAAAAGCGCCCGTGCAGGGTGCGGCCATCCTTCTGACCGTCTTCATGGATCGCAGCAGGAATTCGGTGAGCGCGGGCGTGACCGGTTCGATCTCAGTCCCCGCCCCGATGATGACGGTATCGAATGGGAATTTGCCAAAGGCTACGGTCTCGACGCCGAACCCGGCGGAGGATTGTACCAGGCCGCCATTCTCGGAGAGCAACGAGATTCTGTAGGCAGATGTGCCCAGAGCATGATTTGCGATTTCGAATGCGGTGATGACCGCAAAGCTCATGACCTGAAAGCCAGGAAAGACGACGAAGCCGATTGTGTGCATGAGGGATGTGCTCACTGTCTGAAATAGGTGGTTATATGACATTTTAGACATAAATGAAAGAGGCTATACCGTCATCATGTGAAGCTCGCGATCAGTCGCCGCGGATAGTAAGGAGATTACCATGACAACAAGTGACAAGGGCACGGCGGTCGTTACCGGTGCCTCAAGCGGAATCGGCGCGATCTATGCCGACCGCCTGAGCCGTCGGGGCTATAATTTGATCCTGGTGGCACGCAATCGCAGTCGCCTCGACGCTCTCGCCAGGAATATCGCAGACAATACCGGCCGGTCCGTTGAAATCGTCACTGCGGACCTTCGAAATAAGGCCGACATCTCGCGCGTCGAAGAGCTTTTGCGGACAGATGTCAGTATCACGGCGCTCGTCAACAATGCCGGGATGGGTGCGACCGGCCCGCTTCTGAGCTCCGACATCGACACGATGGACAAGATGATCGCCTTGAACGTCAATGCACTCACGCGGCTGACCTATGCAGCAGTACCAGGCCTGGTCGCCCGAGGCGGCGGCACAATTATAAACATCGCCTCCATCGTCGCAATCGCGCCAGAATTGCTGAACGGCGTCTATGGCGCGTCCAAGGCTTTCGTGCTGGCCTTCAGTCAGTCACTTCGGCATGAGCTCGAAGACAAAGGCGTCAGGGTCCAGGCGGTTCTGCCAGGTGCGACCGCGACGGATTTCTGGGAACTATCGGGCACTCCGGTCGAACATCTGCCGTCTGAGATCGTCATGACTGCGGAAGCGATGGTCGACGCCGCGCTTGCGGGCTTCGACCAGGGAGAGTTCGCGACCATACCATCGCTGCCTGACGCTTCCGATCTCGCTAACTATGAAGCCGCGCGCCAGAAGCTGATGCCGAACCTGTCACGAAGCGTTCCGGCGGCTCGATACACGTTGTGACGCCTTCGCACGAACGAGCTGAGCTTCAGCTTTTCTAAGGGATGGCTGGTCTTTTGGTCGGTCGGCGCGTCACCGCCTGTCTCAAGCCATCCAGGAGAGCCCCACAGGGAGTAGCTCACTGCGCGGCCGCGTCGAGGACGGCAAATCCGGCAGTGGCCTCTGCAATGGCTACGATGTGGTGAAGAAGTTCGATGGCCGTGGCGAGGCCGTACGCAGTGATCGCACCATCAACGAGGCCGCAGTCGTGCGCCGCATTTTCCGTGACTGTGCCGTGGGCAAGTCCTCCGGGACCATCGCGATGGCTCTGAACCGCTAAGGCATCGCTGGCCCCTTCGGGCAGCGAATGGGGGTGCTCTGCTCCCTTGGTTAGGACCGCCGCGATCTGGAGTTTCGCGGCTCTGATCACGGAGGCGGGCTGGCTGCGCCACCGGGAATATGCAGGTTGATCGGCACGTTGTAACCGATCGCACTGTGAGGCCTGACCTCGTTGTAGTCTCTGCGCCAAGCCTCCAACTTTTCGCGCGCATCCGCAAGGTCCATGAACCAGTGGGCGTTCAGGCACTCCGCCCGCAGCTTGCTGTTGAACGCCTCAATGAAGCCATTGTCGGTGGGTTTCCCCGGTCGGGAGAAGTCCAATGTGACACCATTGGCATAGGCCCACAGATCCAGGTCGCGGGAGATAAACTCGCTGCCGTTATCGACCCTGATCGTCTGCGGGTAGCCGATCTGCCGACAGACCCGTTCGAGCGTCTGAACCACATCCTCGCCCCGGTAAGCAAATCGGGGATCCGTCGCCGGGCAATAACGCGAATGGATATCCACGATGGTCAGGATCCGCAGTTTCTTGCCCAGGGCGAGCTGGTCATGGACAAAATCCATCGCCCAGACCTCGTTCGGTCCGGAGGCCTCCTGTCGGTCCTCGCGCAGCCTCGTCTTCACCCGGCGCTTCGGATGCCTGTTGCGCAGCTGCAGGCCCAACTCATTGTAAATCCTGCGTGTCTTCTTGATGTTCACCTGCCAGCCCTCCCGCCGCAGCAGCACATGGATGCGCCGGTAGCCATAGCGCACACGCGTTTCGCAGATCTCGCGGATCCGCAGTTCGAGGCCGGCCTGCCCGGTGCGACGGGATTTGTAATGGTAGCTCGAAGTGTCGAACCGCAGCGCCTGGCAGGCCCGTCGGATCGAGACACCCCAGTCAACCAGAAGCCCGTCAACAAGCTTGCGCGTCCGGACAGGCCTCAGAGCTTTCGGCGGATGACGTCCTGCAGCATCTCGCGGTCGAGCGTCAGGTCCGCCACGATCTTCTTCAGCCGTGCATTCTCGTCCTCAAGCGCCTTCAACCGCCGCATCTCATCGGGAAGCAACCCGCCATAACGCTTCTTCCAGTTGAAGTATGTGGCCTGGCTGATCCCCGCCTTGCGGCAGATCTCGGCAACAGGCGTGCCTTCCTCGCCCTGCTTCAGAATGAACGCCTTCTGCGCTTCCGTGAACTTCGATGCCTTCATCGTCTTCAGCTCCTCTCCCAGCCAGGGAAAACTAGCCGAAAACTCCAGCTTAAGACGGTCCAGTTTCCAGGGGGCAGAGCAGGGGGCAGGTCATGACCTCCGCCGATTTCCCGCTACGGTTTCCGCGCAAGTGCTTCCGATATGCTTCCGGATGTTTTGGGCTCAAATGCAAAAGACCTCCCGAAGGAGGCCTAATACACTGATATCTATCAGTAATTCTGGTTGCGGGGACAGGATTTGAACCTGTGACCTTCAGGTTATGAGCCTGACGAGCTACCTGGCTGCTCCACCCCGCGGCCGTTATCCCCTCGGGGTTAGTATGAGGGGATTTGTATCGTATTGGAGAGAGAAGTCTCTGATCAGGTTTGGCGGTTACCTACTCTCCCACGTCTTGAGACGCAGTACCATTGGCGTAGAGGCCCTTAACGGCCGAGTTCGGGATGGGATCGGGTGTTTAGCCACCACTATGACCACCAAACCGGAACAGAGACTTGCGGATTTGATCCGCGAACATCGATGTATTGTTCAGGTCTGTACGACTTTTGGTGCTTGTATATGGCTGTCTGTCGGTTAGCGAAGGTTTATGCCTTGCTTTTACCGGATCAAATCAAGCCAATCGGGCAATTAGTACCAGTCAGCTGAATGCGTTACCGCACTTACACCTCTGGCCTATCGACGTGGTGGTCTACCACGGCCCTCAAGGGAGGCCTAGTTTTGAAGGGGGCTTCACGCTTAGATGCCTTCAGCGTTTATCCTGTCCGAACATAGCTACCCTGCACTACCGTTGGCACGATAACAGGTCCACCAGTGGTTCGTTCAACCCGGTCCTCTCGTACTAGGGTCAACTCTTCTCAAGCCTCCTGCACCCACGGCAGATAGGGACCGAACTGTCTCACGACGTTCTAAACCCAGCTCACGTACCTCTTTAAACGGCGAACAGCCGTACCCTTGGGACCTGCTCCGGCCCCAGGATGAGATGAGCCGACATCGAGGTGCCAAACGATGCCGTCGATATGGACTCTTGGGCATCATCAGCCTGTTATCCCCAGAGTACCTTTTATCCGTTGAGCGATGGCCCTCCCACTTGGGACCACCGGATCACTATGGCCGACTTTCGTCTCTGCTCGACTTGTCAGTCTCGCAGTCAGGCTGGCTTCTGCCATTGCACTCAACGACCGATTTCCGACCGGTCTGAGCCAACCTTCGCGCGCCTCCGTTACGATTTGGGAGGCGACCGCCCCAGTCAAACTCCCCACCATGCAGGGTCCCGGATCCGGATAACGGACCGCGGTTAGACATCAAGAAGGCGAAGGGTGGTATCTCAAGGATGGCTCCACTCAGACTGGCGTCCAAGTTTCAATGCCTACCACCTATCCTGCACATCACATTCCTGATGCCAATGCAAAGCTAGAGTAAAGGTTCATGGGGTCTTTCCGTCTAACCGCGGGTAGTGTGCATCTTGACACACAGTTCAATTTCGCTGAGTCCACGTTTGAGACAGCGGGGAGATCGTTACGCCATTCGTGCAGGTCGGAACTTACCCGACAAGGAATTTCGCTACCTTAGGACCGTTATAGTTACGGCCGCCGTTTACCGGGGCTTCAATTCAGAGCTTGCACCCCTCCTTTTAACCTTCCGGCACCGGGCAGGCGTCAGACCCTATACGTCGTCTTACGACTTCGCAGAGCCCTGTGTTTTAAGTAAACAGTCGCCACCCCCTGGATTGTGCCCCCCGCCCATACTTGCGTACAGACGGGGCTCCCTTCTCGCGAACTTACGGGAGCATTTTGCCGAGTTCCTTAAACGTGGTTCTCTCAAGCGCCTTGGTATACTCTACCTGTCCACCTGTGTCGGTTTAGGGTACGGTCTGATGGAGGGCTATTTCCAGGAACCTCTGAACGGCCTTCCCAATCCGATAAGGGAAGACAATCTTCGAGATCCGTCACATCCTCCTGGCCACGGAATATTAACCGTGTTCCCATCGACTACGCCTTTCGGCCTCGCCTTAGGGGCCGGCTTACCCTGCTCAGATTAGCTTTAAGCAGGAACCCTTGGACTTTCGGCGAGAGGGTCTCTCACCCTCTTTGTCGCTACTCATGTCAACATTCTCACTTCTGATCTCTCCACCGGATGCCTTACAGCCCGGCTTCACAGAAAGAACAGTGTCTCTGCGTTGGTCCCCATTATCCGAGGATAAAGGATCAACAAGAGACAGCGTTCTATATCACAGAACGCTCCGCTACCACGCACATCGCTGTGCATCCCGAGCTTCGGCTCATGGCTTGAGCCCCGATACATCTTCGCCGCAGGACAGCTTATCTAGACCAGTGAGCTGTTACGCTATCTTTAAAGGATGGCTGCTTCTAAGCCAACCTCCTGGTTGTTTTGGCCGTCCCACATGCTTTCCCACTTAGCCATGAATTAGGGGCCTTAGCTGCAGGTCAGGGTTGTTTCCCTCTTCACGACGGACGTTAGCACCCGCCGTGTGTCTCCCGGATATTACTCATCGGTATTCGGAGTTTGGTTAGGCTCAGTAAGTCTGTGGGACCCCATTGCCCATCCAGTGCTCTACCCCCGATGGTATTCGTCCGAGGCGCTACCTAAATAGCTTTCGCGGAGAACCAGCTATCTCCAGGTTTGATTAGCCTTTCACCCCTAGCCACAAGTCATCCAGACCCTTTTCAACGGGTGTTGGTTCGGACCTCCAGTAAGTGTTACCTTACCTTCATCCTGCTCATGGCTAGATCACCTGGTTTCGGGTCTGATCCAACGAACTCTGTCGCCCATTTAAGACTCGCTTTCGCTGCGCCTACACCTATCGGCTTAAGCTCGCTCGTTAGACCAAGTCGTTGACCCATTATACAAAAGGTACGCCGTCACCTCTCAAGGAGGCTCCGACTGCTTGTAGGCGTCCGGTTTCAGGTACTGTTTCACTCCCCTCGTCGGGGTGCTTTTCACCTTTCCCTCACGGTACTGGTTCGCTATCGGTCAGTAAGGAGTACTTAGCCTTCGGAGGTGGTCCTCCGATCTTCAGACAGGATTTCACGTGTCCCGCCCTACTTAA
>NZ_JASJPW010000005.1:140000-157587 GCF_030052995.1 Gemmobacter sp. 24YEA27
CCGCGTTATATTCCAGCAGTTTCGCCGGACCGGTGCCATCATAGACCAGATCGAACCGGCCATAGATTTCGGGCTCATTTCGGCGCCAGCTGTCAGCGACCAGATCCCAATGCGCGCGCGGGATCGCCAGGCGCTCCATCAGCTCTTCGCTGGCGATGATCTGGCCTGCGGCCTCGCGGCACATGGCATGAAGTGCGGTCGCAGGGTCTTCCAGATCCTCTTCGATCTGGCCCAACGTGAAAGCATAGGCCGAGGTTTCATCCCAATAGGGCTCGCCATGCATATCGGCAAAGGTAAAGCCGAGCTCTGCGGCTTTGGCGCGCCAGTCTGGCCGCTCTGGCAGGGTGATCTTCTGCATTATGTCCCCGTCCCGGAAAAAGGCAGGGGCAGAGATAGAGCAATCACCCGCGAAGTCCAGTCGCCGGGTCGTATTTTGCCGGAGAGGCGCGACTGCCCGCTCCGGCAAAGACGGATCTTACTTCAGGCGGATGGCGAAATGTTTGCGGACCGGCTCTTCAATGGTCCAGGTGCCTTTGAACGTCGCCTCCACCGCGAAAGCATCGCCCGGGCCCACGGTGACGGGGGTGCCGCCGTCGGGGGTGATGGTGATACGACCCTCGATCAGGTGCACGAATTCATAGAACTGGTAGCTTGCATGCCAGGTTCCGGTCGTCGCCTCCCAGGTGCCCGAGATCACATTGCCGTCCAGCGATGTATGCTGGATCCAGTAGCGCATGGTCGGATTGCCTTCGACTTTGACCCAGCCCTCCAGATCGGTGGTGATGGGCTCGGGGCCGGGCGCGGGAAAACGGTATACCGTGATGCTCATGTCTGTCCTCGGAGTGATGTTGCAGATCTCAGCAATCTTGGTAAGCCGCCGCCGCCCGTCGCGCAAGCCGCGAGGCCGGGCCGGCGGATCCGGCGCGAAACGCCCGATGGGGCTGGTAAGCGCGCGTCAGATCGTCAAAGACTGCAAATCAGAGCCGCGCAAAGGCAGGAACGGAACAGAGCCATGGAAATCCGCAAAGCAAGGGCAGATGACGCCGCGCATCTGGTGCGTTTCATCAATATGGCAGCCGATGATCTGCCATTGCATTTCTGGCGCAAATCCGTGGGCCCGGAAGGCGACCCCTGGGCGTTCGGGCGAGAACGTGCCGCGCGTGCGACCGGGAATTTCTCTTACTCCAACGCCTGGCTGGCCGAGGCTGACGGTGCGGTCGCGGCCTGCCTGCTGGGCTATGCGGCCGAGACCGACCCCGGCCCGATTGCGCCCGACATGCCGCCGATCTTTGTGCCGCTGCTGGAACTTGAGGCACTGGCCCCCGGTTCCTGGTATCTGAATGTGCTCGCCTCCTATCCCGAATTTCGCGGCAAAGGTCTTGGCAGCGCTTTGCTGGCACAGGCCGAGATCATTGCGGCGGCGGCCGGTCATGACAGCATCAGCCTGATCGCCGCCGACACGCATCTGGACGCGCTGCGCCTCTATACGGCCAGAGGTTACCGCCAGATCGCCAGCCGCCCGGTTGTCCGGGATGACTGGGATGTCGCGGCGGGCGAATGGCGTCTTTTCACGAAACCGGTCGGTAAGGGCTGATCCCGGGCCCTCACCCGGCCTCTGCCAGGACCCCTTCAAGATCAGCGGCGGTCAGTGCGACCGGATTTCCCCTGAAGGACGAGCTTTGCATCGACGCTTTGGCCACATCGGCAAAACGCGCCGGCGCGAGACCCTGGTCCCGCAGGCCGGCAAGCCCGGCCTCACGCGCCCAGGCGGACAGCGCGCGCGGCGCCTCGTCGCCGGAAACCCCCAGCCCCTTGCCAAGGATATCGCAGACGGTGGCAAGTCGCGCGGCGGTCTCACCGCTCGCGTGCGCCCGGTTTGCCGCAAGCACCGGGCCAAGCAAGACGCCACAAATCGCGCCATGTGCCGCCGGTGTCACTCCGCCAATCACGCCTGCCAGGCCATGCACTGCGCCAAGCCCGCCATTGGCCAGCGCGATGCCGCCGGTCAGGCTGACCCAGGCCATTTCATCGCGCGCATTGGTGCTTTCCCCGCGCATCAGGCTTTGCAAAGCAGCAAGCCCCCTTGGGATCGCGGGCAGGGTCAGCGCATCGGTGAAGGGCGTGGCCCGGTTCGAGACATAGGGCTCGATCACCTGGGCCAGCGCATCAAGGCCCGAGGCCAGAGTCACATTGCGCGGGCACTGATCGGTCAGCGCAGGATCGACCAGCGCAAGGCGCGGCAGCATCCGGTCATCGCGCAGCGAAACCTTGCGGCCATGTTCGGGCAGGCCGATCACCGCGTTTTTCGTAGCCTCGGCCCCGGTGCCTGACGTAGACGGCAGCGCGACACAGGGCAGCGGGGACACGCTGAGCGGCAAGGCGCGGCCCACGACCTCAAGATGGTCCATCGCGCCGCCGGGCGCCGGGATCAGGGCCGCCAGCGCCTTGGCCATGTCGATCACCGCACCGCCCCCGAGACCCACCACCACATCGGGGGCAAATCCCGCAACATCGCGCAGCGCCGCTTCGAGCATCGGCAGCGTCGGCTCGCTGCCGCAAGAGATGCTGTGCAAGGCGCAATCCTGCAATGCCGACCTCAGCCAGGCGGCACGTCCTGGATCCCGGCCATGAACCAGCAGCACGCGGCGGCCAAAGGCACGGATCAGCGCAGGTGCCTGTGCCGCCTCGCCGCGGCCAAACAGGATCCGGCCAGGCAAAGCGACTTTGAAGCTTCCAGTCATGCTGCGGCCATTGTGGCAGCCACGGCTTTTTTCCAGGCGGCATATTTCTGATCGCGCAAGCCGGGCTCCATTCGGGGGTAAACCGCTTTTCCAGCGCCCAGCTTTTCGCGAAATCTTCCGGCCCAGGCAATAGCCCGGCCTGGAAACCGGCAAGATAGGCCGCGCCGAGCGCCGTGGTCTCTGTCACTTCGGGGCGGTCGACTGGGGCGCCGAGGATATCCGACAGAAACTGCATCGCGCCCTCGCTTGCCGACATGCCGCCATCAACGCGCAACACGCCCTCCGCATCGGTTCCCCAGTCGGCACGCATCGCCTCCAGGAGGTCGCGCGTCTGATAGCCGACGCTTTGAAGTGCCGCGCGGGCGAATTCGGCAGGGCCGGAATTGCGGGTCAGCCCGTAAATCGCGCCCCGGCAATCGGGCCGCCAGTAGGGCGCGCCAAGCCCGGTGAAAGCGGGTACCAGGATGACCTCCTGTGCCGGATCAGCCGCCTCAGAAAGGGCCTGCGTCTCAGAAGCCGAGCGGATGATCTGCAACCCATCTCGCAGCCATTGCACCACTGCCCCCGCGATGAAAATCGAGCCTTCCAGCGCATAGGTGGTCTCGCCCTTCAGCCTATAGGCGATGGTTGTCAGGAGCCGGTTCTTTGACGGGACCATCTGCGCCCCGGTGTTGAGAAGCGCGAAACAGCCGGTGCCATAGGTCGATTTCATCATGCCGGGCTGGAAACAGGCCTGACCGACAGTGGCGGCCTGCTGATCCCCTGCCACACCAAGGATGGGGATCTCGCGACCCAGGAGATCTGAGCGGGTCATACCAAAATCAGCGGCGCAATCCTTTACCTCGGGCAGAAGCGCGGCCGGAATATCAAGCAGCGCGAGAATCTCGGAATCCCAGCGGTTTTCCACGATATTGAACAACATGGTGCGGGCGGCATTGGTCGCATCGGTCGCATGGACGCGCCCGCCCGTGAGGTTCCAGATCAGCCAGCTGTCGACGGTGCCAAAGGCCAGGTCGCCCTTTTCCGCCCGCGCCCGCGCGCCCGGCATCGTATCGAGCAGATATTTCAGCTTGGTTCCCGAGAAATAGGGATCCAGCAGCAGGCCGGTTTTCGCGGTGATCATCGCCTCGTGCCCTGCCTCGCGCAGCGCGTCACAGATCGGCGCCGTGCGGCGGTCCTGCCAGACAATGGCATTATGCAGCGGCTGGCCGGTGGCACGGTCCCATAAAAGGGTGGTCTCGCGCTGATTGGTGATGCCGATGGCGGCGATGTCGCTGGCCTGAATGCCAGCGCGCTCGACCACCGCGCGCATCGCGGCGGCGATGGTTGCCCAGAGATCGGCCGGATCATGTTCCACCCAGCCAGGCTGCGGATAATGCTGAGGAAATTCTTCCTGCGCCTGGGCAATGGGCTTCAGGTTCTGGTCGAAAAGGATCGCTCTCGATGAGGTCGTGCCCTGATCAATGGCAAGAATATGGGTCATCGCGCAGGCCTCTTCATTGCTCAGTCAAATCGGGCGAGCCCTTTGGCCCGCCCGATCCCGGTCAGCTTACTGCCAGGACTTGATCAGCTCGTCATAGCTGATGGTTTCCGGCGTCGGATCTTCATTGTCGAGTTTTGCCACCGGCGAGCCTTCTTTCGCAAGCCATTCCGCCGGATCGGATTCCTCGTTCAGTTTCGGACCGATATCGCCCTGGACCCCCGAACGTTCGAGACGCGCCATCACGCTTTCCTGCTCGGCGCAAAGCGCGTCGAGGGCCTCTTGCGGGGTTTTAGCCCCCGACATGGCATCGCCGATATGCTGCCACCAGAGCTGTGCCAGACGCGGATAGTCCGGCACGTTGGTGCCCGTGGGCGTCCATTGCACGCGGGCGGGCGAGCGGTAGAACTCGACCAGACCACCAAGCGCCGGAGAACGCTCGGTGAAGCTCTTATCCTGAATGGTGCTTTCGCGGATGAAGGTCAGGCCGACATGGCTTTTCTTCACATCGACGGTCTTCGAGGTGACGAACTGCGCGTACAGCCAGGCGGCCTGGGCGCGGTCGACCGGGGTCGATTTCATCAGGGTCCAGGAGCCCACATCCTGATAGCCAAGCTTGGTGCCCTCGGTCCAGTAGGCCCCGCGCGGGCTGGGTGCCATGCGCCATTTCGGCGTGCCATCGTCGTTCATCACGGCGGTGCCGGGCTTCAGCATATCGGCGGTAAAGGTGGTGTACCAGAACATCTGCTGGGCAATATTGCCCTGCGCGGGAACCGGGCCTGCCTCGCCGAAGGTCATGCCCTGGGCTTCGGGTGGCGTGAATTTGTTCAGCCATTCGATCGCCTTGGTGACAGCATAGACCGCGGCCGCGTCATTGGTCGCACCACCGCGCGCCACGCAGGATCCGACAGGGCGCGAGTTTTCGTCGACCCGGATGCCCCATTCATCGACCGGCAGACCGTTCGGATCGCCTTTATCGCCGCCCCCCGCCATCGAGAACCAGGCGTCGGTGTAACGCCAGCCAAGGCTCGGGTCTTTCTTGCCGTAATCCATATTGCCGAACACGCCCGAAGCCGGCCCGCCCATATAGGACATGTCGCGCCCGGTGAAGAATTCCGCGATATCCTCATAGGCCGACCAGTTCAGCGGCACACCCAGATCATAGCCATATTTCTCTTTGAAATCGGCTTTGGTTTTCTCGTCATTGAACCAGTCATAGCGGAACCAGTAGAGGTTCGCGAATTGCTGATCAGGCAGCTGGTAAAGCTCTCCGTCCGGCGCGGTGGTGAATTTCAGCCCGATGAAGTCATTCAGATCAAGGCCCGGATTGGTGTAATCCTTGCCCTCATTCGCCATCCATTCGGTCAGGCTGCGCGCCTGCTGATAGCGCCAATGGGTGCCGATCAGGTCGGAATCGTTGACATAGCCGTCATAGATATTCTCGCCGGTCTGCATCTGGGTCTGCAGTTTTTCAACCACATCTCCCTCACCGATCAGGTCATGCGTGACCTTGATCCCGGTGATCGCGGTAAAGGCCGGCGCCAGCACTTTGCTCTCGTATTCATGGGTGGTGATGGTTTCCGAGACGACCTTGATCTCCATCCCGGCATGGGGTTTTGCGGCGTCGATGAACCATTGCATCTCGGCCTCCTGGTCGGCGCGGGTCAGCGAGGAGAGATCGCCGATTTCCGCGTCGAGGAACTTTTTCGCCGCCTCCATATCAGCCCAGGCGGGCGCGCCAAAGACCATCAGCGCAAGCGCCATGGCGGTGGTGGTATGCTTCAACCTCATGTTCTCCTCCCTGAGAAACTTTGTTGAAAGAGCCCGCCCGGGTGATCCCGGTGCGGGAATGGTCAGACCCAGCGAAAGACCGCTGCGCCGTAAAAAAGACAGATGATGAGCGCCCCCCAGACCGGGGCCCTGCGAAAAACAGCCAGCCGAGGCAGATGAAAGCCGAGCCGAGCAAGGTAATGAAAAGACGGTCGCCGCGCGTGGTCTCGATGCGCAAAATGCCCTTGCGCGGCGTTTCGGGAAACCGGATGGCAAGAATGGTAAAGGTGACCAGCACCGTCGCGATGCACCAGAAGAAGAAGGCGACAGGAAAGCTCCAGGCCATCCAGCCGCGCGGGATCATCGGGTCGGTCCAGGCCTTGCCGTCACTTCCCGACGGCGTGGCCCAGATTAGGAAGGCCAATGCGCAACCAAGGATCACGGCGGCGGTCAGGGTGATCAGGGTCCAGTTGGGGCGGGCCGCGGTGCCCGTTTCGGCAGTGCTCATCACACCCTCCCCAGGGCGAAGCCCTTGGCGATATAATTGCGGACGAAATAAATCACCAGGGCGCCCGGCACGATGGTCAGCACGCCCGCCGCCGCCAGCACGCCCCAGTCCATTCCCGAGGCCGAGACGGTCCGCGTCATGATCGCGGCGATGGGCTTTGCGTTAACGGCGGTCAGGGTGCGCGAGAGCAAAAGCTCGACCCAGGAGAACATGAAGCAGAAAAACGCGGCGACCCCGATGCCGGAGGCTATCAGCGGCATGAAGATCTTCACGAAGAAGCGCGGGAAGGAATAGCCGTCAATATAGGCGGTCTCGTCGATCTCTTTCGGGACGCCGCGCATGAAGCCCTCAAGGATCCAGACCGCCAGCGGCACGTTGAACAGGCAATGCGCCAGCGCGACCGCGATATGGGTGTCGAAAAGCCCCACGCTTGAATAAAGCTGGAAGAAGGGCAGCGCGAAAACGGCGGGCGGCGCCATGCGGTTGGTCAGCAGCCAGAAAAACAGATGCTTGTCGCCCATGAAATTATAGCGCGAGAAAGCATAGGCCGCCGGCAACGCCACCGTGATCGAAATCACCGTATTCATCACCACATAGATGATCGAATTGACGTAGCCCATATACCAGGAGGGGTCGGTCAGGATCACCGTGTAGTTCCGCAGCGTGAATTCATGCGGGAACAGGGTAAAAGCGCCGGTGATCTCGGTATTGGTCTTAAAGCTCATATTCACGAGCCAGTAGATCGGCACCAGCAGGAACAGGAGGTAAAGCGTCATCACGATGGCGGAAGATCTCACACGCATCACTTCGCCTCCTTATCCATATTGGTCATCACGGTGTAGAACACCCATGAAACCAGCAGGATCACGAGGAAATACATCAGGCTGAAGGCCGCAGCCGGGCCAAGATCGAACTGCCCCACCGCCATTTTCACCAGATCAATCGACAGGAAGGTGGTTGAATTGCCCGGGCCGCCGCCGGTCACGACGAAAGGCTCGGTATAGATCATGAAACTGTCCATGAAGCGAAGCAGCACCGCGATCAGCAACACGCCCTGCATCTTCGGCAATTCGATATAGCGAAAGACCGACCAGCGGCTGGCCTGGTCAATGCGGGCGGCCTGGTAATAGGCTTCGGGGATGGATTGCAGGCCCGCATAGCACAAAAGGGCGACCAGCGAGGTCCAGTGCCAGACATCCATCACGATCACGGTGGCCCAGGCGTCGAACGGGTTGTTGGTGTAATTGTAATTGATGCCCAGGGCCGCCAGCCCGCGCCCCAGCAGGCCGATGTCAACGCGGCCAAAGATCTGCCAGATGGTGCCGACCACATTGAACGGGATCAGCAAGGGCAACGCCATCAGGACAAGACAGAAAGACGCCCAGAAGCCCTTCTTCGGCATGTTCAGCGCGACGAAAATTCCCAGCGGCACCTCGATCGCGAGGATGATCGCCGAGAACATCACCTGGCGGCCAAGCGCACCATGCAGGCGCTCGGAATGGATCATCTCATCGAACCATTCGAGGCCCGCCCAGAAGAAATCATTGCTGCCGAAGGTGTCGTTGAAAGCGTAGTTCACCACCGTCATCAGCGGGATCACCGCCGAAAAGGCGACGAGGATCAGAACCGGGATCACCAGAAACCAGGCGCGGTTGTTTTGCGTCTTTTCCATCACGCGGCCCTCTCTGCAGGCGAGCGCGGCGCAACCCGCCAGTCATTCACGTAGACGTTGATCCTTTGCGCAGCAAAGCTGACGCGGGGGCTTGCGGGAACCCCGACACCTTCGGGCAGCACCATGTTCAGCGGCCTGCCCAGCACCTCGCCCCGGACCAGCCGGTGCCGGCCGACATCCTCGATCCGGTGGATGGTCAGGGCGAGGCCCTCAGCGCTGAGGCTGACATATTCCGGCCGGATGCCGATCTGGCCTGTGACCGGCGCATAATCAGCGCCAAGCGCGATCACCGTACCATCGCTGAGCGTGGCGCGATCGCCTTCGACCTGAGCCTCGAGGAAGTTCATCCCAGGCGAGCCGATGAAATAGCCGACAAAGCTATGGGCCGGGGTCTCGAACAGCTCTTCCGGCGTGCCCATCTGCACCACGCGCCCGTCATACATGATCACCACCTTATCGGCGAAGGTCAGCGCCTCGGTCTGGTCATGGGTGACATAGATCATCGTATGGCCAAATTCGCGATGCAGCTGTTTCAGCTGGGTGCGCAGCTCCCATTTCATATGCGGGTCAATGACGGTCAGCGGCTCGTCAAACAGGATCGCGTTGACGTCTTCGCGCACCATGCCGCGGCCAAGGCTGATCTTCTGTTTCGCATCTGCCGTCAGGCCCCGGGCCTTTCTGGACAGCATTGCCTCCATCCCGATCATCTGCGCGATATGGTCGACGCGGGCCTTGATATAGGCCGGATCCATTCCGCGATTGCGCAGGGGGAACGCAAGGTTGTCGCGCACCGACATCGTGTCATAGACAACCGGGAACTGGAATACCTGGGCGATATTGCGCTCCGCCGTGGCGGCGTCGGTCACATCGAGGTCTCCAAACAGCACCCGGCCATGACTGGGGCGCAGAAGGCCCGAAATGATGTTCAGAAGTGTGGTCTTGCCGCAGCCCGAGGACCCGAGCAGCGCATAGGCGCCCCCGTCCTGCCAGACATGATCCATCTCCTTCAGCGCGTAATCTTTCTCGCTGCTGGGATTGGGCAGGTAGCTGTGGGCGAGGTTTTTCAGCGTGATCTGTGCCATGGTCAGGCGGCCCTCGCATAGGGCGCAGGCGCTGCCAGCCGCCCTTCCGCATCAAAGAGATAGACATGCGCCGGGTCGAGCCAGACCTCGACCTCGGCGCCCGGTGTCAGGGCATGTACCCCCTCGACCAGACCGACCCAGCGTTCGCCTTCATGGCCGAGATGGAGGAAGGTTTCCGAGCCGGTGATCTCAGTGACCGAGAGCTTTGCCCGAAAGGGCATGGCGCTTGCGGAAGGCCGGTTCAGGAACAGGTGATTGGCCCGGAACCCTGCCCTGTAGCGCCCGTCAGGCAGCGCGGCGAAAGCGCCATCTGCGGGGCCGCTGGCGGTGCTGCCGAATTTCAGCTGCTGGCCTTCCTTCACCACGGCCAGGAAATTCATCGGCGGATCGCTGAAGACGCGGGCGGTGGTGGCATCGACCGGCTGGCGATAGACCTCGGGCGTCGGGCCAAACTGCGTCACGCGGCCCTCCCAGAGCGTGGCGGTATTGCCGCCCAGCAAAAGCGCCTCTTCGGGTTCGGTGGTCGCATAGACGAAGATCGCGCCCGAAGCCTCGAAGATACGCGGGATCTCGACGCGCAATTCCTCGCGCAGCTTGTAGTCAAGATTGGCCAGCGGTTCATCGAGCAACACGAGCCCCGCATCCTTGACCAGAGCCCGCGCCAGCGCGCAGCGCTGCTGCTGGCCGCCCGACAGCTCCAGCGGTTTGCGCGTGAGCATCGGCGTCAGCCGCAGCATGGCGGCGGTTTCCTGCACCCGTGCGTCGATCTCGGCCTTTGGGCGGCCAAGGATACGCAAAGGTGAGGCGATATTCTCGTAAACCGTCAGACCGGGATAATTGATGAATTGCTGATAGACCATCGCGACGCCGCGATCCTGGACACGCTGACCTGTCACATCCTGGCCCTGCCAGAGGATCGCCCCGCCATCGGGCCGGTCCAGCCCGGCCATCAGCCGCATCAGGCTGGTCTTGCCCGAGAGCGTCGGCCCGAGAAGCACATTCATCGTGCCCTTCTGCAATGTCAGGCTGGTGGGGTGGATATGCACCCGCCCGTCCACCTGCCGCGACACGTTTTGCAGTTCCAGCGTCATCCATCCTCCCCTCAGGCGCAGCCTTCGCATCCTCCAATGCCCGGGCACGCCGATTTCTCGCTCTCAGGCCGCCGGTGTCTCCCGGTTCTGTGCCGCTTTGGCCATAAAGGCCTCCAGCGCCATGATCTGGTCTTTGGTCATATGCAGCCCAAGCCGCGTGCGCCGCCAAAGGATGTCCGCCGCCTCGCGGGCATATTCGCGCGTGATCAGCCAGTTGACCTCGGCCCCGCTCAGCGTCGCGCCAAAATCCGGGCCCAGATCCTCGGGCCGGGTCGCGCCCGCCAGCATCTCAGACGCCTCGGTGCCATAAGTGCGGATCAGGCGGGCGGCATGGGCGTGGGTCAGGAACGGAAAGCCCGCTTTCAGCCGCGCCACCTGATCTGCCACCCCGTCATGCGGGAAATTGCCGCCAGGGAGCGCAACCCGCGCCGTCCAGGCCGCCCCGGCCTGCGGGAAAAACGGCGCGAGCTTTGCCAGCGCATTTTCCGCCAGGCGGCGATAGGTGGTGATCTTGCCGCCGAACACATTCAGAAGCGGCGGCGCCCTGTGATCCGCCCCCGTATCCAGGCTCAGCACATATTCCCTTGTCGCCGCCGTCGCCGATTTCGCGCCGTCATTGTAAAGCGGGCGCACCCCGGAATAGCTCCAGACCACATCATCCGGCGTGACCGGCTTTGCGAAATAGCGGCTGGCAAAGGCGCAAAGATAATCGCGTTCCTCATCGGTGCAGCGCACATCTGCAGGACTGCCCTGATGATCCTTGTCGGTGGTGCCGATCAGGGTGAAGTCATCCTCATAGGGAATGGCGAAGATGATCCGCCCGTCTGTGCCCTGGAAGAAATAGGCGCGGTCATGGTCATAAAGCCTGCGCGTCACGATATGGCTGCCGCGCACCAGCCGCACGCCCTCGGTCGAAGTGATATGGGCCACGTCGCGGATCACCTCGCCCACCCAGGGGCCACCGGCATTGACCAGAGCCCGCGCCAGATGGGTTTCACGCCCGCGCGGGCCTTCGGTGGTGATCTCCCAATGGGCGGCTGCCCGGCGCGCCGATATGACTTTCGTGCGCGTCAGGATGCGCGCCCCCCGCGCCCCGGCATCGCGGGCATTCAACACCACAAGACGCGAATCCTGCACCCAGCAATCGGAATATTCCCAGGCGCGGCCAAAGCCCGGCTGCAGCCAGCGCCCCGCCGGATCCGTCTTCAGATCCAGCCGTCGCGTGCCCGGCAGGATCTTTCGCCCGCCCAGCGTGTCGTAAAGAAACAGCCCCAGCCGGATCAGCCATGCGGGGCGACGACCCTTCATCCAGGGCATCACGAACCCCAAAAGCCGCGAGGTCGGCGTGTCACTTTCGAACCGCATCCCGGGGCTGTAGGGCAACACGAACCGCATCGGCCAGCTGATATGAGGCATGGCGACCAGCAGGGTTTCACGCTCCTGCAAGGCTTCGCGCACCAGATGGAATTCGAAATACTCCAGGTAACGCAGCCCGCCATGGAACATCTTGGTCGAGGCCGATGAGGTGCCCTGCGCCAGGTCGCCCTGTTCGGCCAGCGTGACCGTCAGCCCACGCCCCGCCGCATCGCGGGCAATGCCGCAGCCATTCACGCCGCCACCGATGACGAAGAGGTCGGTCATCTCTGCGGTCGGTGTCGACATGTTCCCTCCCTCAGCTCGCATTGCGGACCCATCAACGAGTAGCAGCCAGATCTCATCGGTCAAGCCTGCATTTTCGTTTTTGCGCGATTTGATCATTAAGGAACATTAATTGCCGCATTGCAGCGCAAATATTCCTTCTAAATTTTCGGTTTTTCACCGCCTCGCAGACTTGCGCGCGGGCTTGCCTTCCGTATTCTTCCGCATCACAACGGCAAAACGGCGGGCAAAACCGCGCATGAAACGAACCCCTGCAGAAGGCGCGACTCCTTGGTGCTGAGCATCCGGCAAAATCAGATCGTAGAACTTGCCCGGACCGAGGGCCGGGTCGTGGTTGAGGATCTTGCGCATCGTTTCGACGTGACCCTGCAGACCATCCGCCGCGATCTGACGGAACTGGCCGAGGCGGGGCTGCTTGACCGTGTCCATGGCGGGGCGGTGCCCCGTATGGGCATGGTCAATCTGGGCTATGAGGCGCGCCGCCGTCTGCATTCCGAGGCCAAGGCCGCGATCGCCACCGCCTGCGCCGCCGCGATCCCCGACAATTCCAGCCTGATCCTCAACCTTGGCACGACAACCGAAGCCGTGGCGCGCGCGCTGATCCACCATTCGAATATCACGGTCATCACCAACAATATGAATGTTGCCAATATTCTCGCGGAGAATCCGGGCTGCGAGATCATGGTGGCGGGGGGCGCACTTCGCCGTTCGGATGGCGGCCTGGTGGGCGAACTTGCCACCCAGTTCATCGAACAGTTCAAGGTGGATTACGCGGTTATCGGTACATCGGCGCTGGATCTGGACGGCGACCTGCTGGATTATGACCTGGCCGAGGTGCGGGTCAGCCGGGCAATCCTGCGCCAGGCCCGACAGGCGTTTCTGGTCACAGATCACAGCAAACTGGGCCGATCCGCGCCAGCGCGGATTGCCTGTCTGGCGGAAATCGACACGCTGTTCACCGACCGGGCCCTGCCTGACGCGCTGTATGAAAAATGCGCCGGATGGCGGACACATCTTCATATCTGTGATTCGGCCCCCGTCCCTGCCAGCGCCTGACCGAAGCGGCGGCATGACCTTTGAGACCGTGCCCCGGTTTCTGGCCAGCGGCATGGAAGAACTAACCGAACCACACTGCGCCGGCAGCGGCAGGTCCGGCTGAGACCGCGCGGACAGGGGCAAGGGTGCCAGGCGATTCCCCCTCCTTTCCCTGAAAACGTGATGACGCCAGATCTTTGGCCACAAAGCCGAGGAAACTGCGGCACGGACCTCAAATGATCTCGCGCCGCGAGATCCGCACATCCGGCAGGTTGCAAAGCAGCGGGGCACGCCGTGAAATCATCGGGCGCGCTTTGCCTGCAATGGTCAGAAACCTGATTCAGATCGCGCCGCCTCGAACGGCACCGGCCGCGCCCACATTAATTCCGGCGCCGTGACGCCCCGCTCGCATGAGAGGGTCGCGATCCGGCCTGTTGTCACGCTGCTGCTGATGCTGACACCGGGCGGATGCCAGGCGTATTGCGGCGGGCAGCCGACGAAAGGGCAGCGCATAGATCTGACCCGCATTCTGCCGTCCAGTCCGACACAGAGCATATGGCAGGCGCGCGCAGCCCCGGGCGGTGATCTCACTGAAGGTCGGGGAAACCGCAAATCTGCTGCCCGGGGCTTACCGGTCTTGATGGACAAGGGGGGCGATCCGCGCCCGACAGATCGCCCTCAGCGCCTCCATCGCCTCGGCTGGCAGGGCAGGCAAATCACTGGCGGCACTGTTCAAGAGCACCTGATGCGTGTTTTCGCCCCCGGGATTACTGCGCGGACGACCTGTTCGGTCAGGATCCGGCACAGATCGTTTTGTGCCATCGACACGTGATCCGGCACCAGACGGCGGATCCTCAAGCGCAAGGTCATAGGCCACACCGGCAAAGATCGCGCCCTTGTTGAAAACCTCGCCATTGCGGTTAAAGGCGCAGTGATCATCGGCGCGGAATGCCCTGTCACCCGCCATCTTGCCGGTGAGAAACACCGAGGCCAGCTCCAGCAACACAATCACCGTGCAAGACAGAGTTTATCAAAGAGACAATCTGTGCTCGCCGTGACCCCTGAGGTTTGCCCTCCGGGCGGGTTGCGCAGGATGCTGCCTTACCCCGTGATCCGGGCGATGTAATCCGCGACCATCAGGTCAAGATGCGCGCCGCCGCCATTTTTGAACAGCGTGATTTCGGTGTCTGAGCCGCGATGGCGTGGTCCGGCGGGCACCATGGAATACAGGTCTCCAAGCACATCCGCACGCGCGATCACGCCATTGCGGATCGGGTCTGTCAGCTCGCCGATCCGTTCAATGGTGGTGGTGAAATTATCGACATAAATGCGGGATTTCGCGATCAGCGCATCATCGGCCTCGCGCATTTCCGGGGTGAAAGCGCCGATCAGGTCGATATGGGTTCCGGGCCGGACCAGGTGACCCGGCAGGATGGGCGCGCGGGCCAGGGTGGCGCTGGCGACGATGTCGGCCTCGCTCAGGGCCGCGGCCAGGTCGCTGACCGCGCGCGGGGGCACAGGGCTGTCGCGCAACCGCGCTGCCAGGGCCTGTGCCTGATCATGCCGCCGTGCCCAGATCGAGATCCGCGTCAGCCCGGGAAAAGTCGCGGCATAGCCCTGCGCGAGGCTTTCCGCAACCTCACCCGCGCCGAGGATCACCAGATGCCGACTGTCCTCCCGCGCCAGCATCTGCGCCCCCAGAAGTGAATCCGCGACCGTCTTGAAGCGGGTGACCAACCGGCTTTCGATGACCGCGCGAATGCCGCCAGTGCTGTCATCATAGAGTAAAACCATGCCCTGGACCGTCGGCAGACCAGCGGCAGCGTTTGCCTCGAAAACCGTCTCGGCCTTGACCGCAGAGCCCAGACCCCGGATCCGCGCGGCGCGGTTCAAAAGCGCTTTGCCATCGCCCCCAAGCATCAGATCCTGCACATCCGCGGGGGCGCGCAGATGCCCCTGGCGGAGCGCCTCGACCACCCCATCCCAGGCCACCAGGTGCCGGGTTGCATCATAGGTTATGATCCTGATCGACATGGAAATCTCTCCGGAACTTGTCCGGCCCCCTGTTCCACCACGCGATCATATTGCAGCACGAGCGTCTGAGCGGCAATTGCGCTCAGGCTGTTTCGTCGAGACGCAGCCCCTGCCCCCGCGCCGCATCAGCGATCAGGCCGCCAAGCGAATTCATCACCTCGATGCGGCTGTTGCTTTTGCGCCAGAACAATCCGATCCGCCGTACAAATCCGGGATCGGCAATGGCGATACAGCTGAGCCCATCGGTGCTGGTGCAGGCAAGCCTGGGCAAAAGGGTCATCCCCATACCGGCGATCACCATCTGGCGCAGTGTCTCGAGGCTGGTGCCGCGAAAATCGTCGACCTCTTCCGCGCCCGAGATGCGGCACAGATCAAGCGCCTGATCGCGCAGACAATGGCCACTTTCAAGCAGCATGAGCCGCTGCCCCGACATCTCCGCTGCCGAGATCCGTCTGCGCCCGGCCAAAGGATGCGCCGCCGGCACTGCAAGGCGGAAGGGTTCTGAAAACAGGGACAGGCCGGTGAGGCCGGGCTCGGTCACCGGCAGCGCCAGCAAAGCGGCGTCAAGCTGGCCGTCCACCAGCTGCCGGATCAGCTGGCTGCTTTTGGCTTCCTGCAAGATCAGCTCTGTCCTGGGAAAACGGGCGACGAAAGCCGGAACCAGACAGGGCAGAAAATAGGGGCCAAGCGTCGGAAAGACGCCAAGCCGCAGCCGCTGTGCCCCGCCTTTGGCGCGGCTGGCCGAAATATCCCGGATATGGCCGATTTCTGCCAGGGCGCGGCGGGCATGGGCAAGCACTTCTCGCCCGCATCGGTGATCAGCAGATTGCGCGGAGCGCGTTCAAAAAGATCAAATCCCAGCATTTCCTCGAGCTTGCGGATCTGGCCCGAAAGGGTCGGCTGGCTGACATGGCAGATCTCGGCCGGCGCGATGGAAATTGCGGTGATCCGCAAGGGCCACCAGGTATTCCAGATCGCGCAGCTTCATCCCATTCGCTCCGTTCAGGCCGCCTTTTCGTCAACCGGCAGACGGATCAGGTGGTCAAAGGCGCGAGCCCTGCCCTTGCGCCTTCGCCCATGGCGATAACGATCTGCTTATAGGGCGCGGTGGTGCAGTCGCCGGCGGCAAAGACCCCGGGCAGCGAGGTCGCGCCATGGGCATCGACCACAATCTCGCCGCGTGGGCTGAGCGTGAGCGTGGATTTCAGCCAGTCGGTGTTCGGCATCAGGCCGATCTGCACAAAGATCCCTCCAGCGCGATCTCACGGATCTCGCCGCTGCGGCGGTCTTCACAGGTAAGACCCGTGACCCTGCCGCCATCGCCTTTGACCTCGGTGGTGCGGGTCTCGGTCAGGATGGTGACGTTTTTCAGGCTGCGCAGCTTGCGCTGCAAGACGTCGTCGGCGCGCAGGGCTTTGTCGAATTCGATCAGCGTCACATGGGTCACGAGACCCGCGAGATCAATCGCCGCCTCGGCGCCGGAATTGCCGCCACCAATCACCGCGACCCGCTTGCCTTTAAACAAAGGCCCATCACAATGCGGGCAGAAGGTGACGCCCCGGGCCAGGTATTGCTCTTCGCCCGGCACGCCCATTTTGCGCCAGCGCGCCCCGTCGACAGGATCACCGAAGTCGCGCTCAGCGCAGCGCCCCGAGGCCAGCGTGACACGGAAGCCCGCGACCTCTTCCAGTCTGGTGGCAACCTGGGTGTTGAAAATGTCGACCTCATATTCGCGGACATGGGTTTCCAGGGCACGCGCCAGCTGCGGTCTTCGGTATGAGGGACCGAAATCAGGTTCTCGATCGACATCGTGTCGAGCACCTGGCGCCAAAGCGTTCTGCCACAACCCGGTGCGGATCCCCTTGCGCGCGGCATAGATCGCCGCCGCCGCACCTGCCGGGCCGCCGCCGACCACCAGCACCTCATAAGGCGCCTGGGCCGAGATGCTCTCTGCCGCGCGGCTCGCAGCACCGTATCAATCTTTGCCAGGATCTGTTCGGCATCCATCCGGCCCGCCGCCCGAACAATTCGCCATTAAGAAAGATCGTGGGCACCGACATTCCTGCCGTGCATCACCTCGCCCTGGAAGAGCGCGCCGTCGATGGCGACATGCTCGATCCCGGGGTTCAGCACCGCCATCAGGTTCAGCGCCTGCACCACATCGGGGCAGTTCTGAACACGAAAGCGAGAATAGGTTCAAACCGGAACCGGCCTTCAGCGCCCGGATCTGATCCTGGATCGCCTGTTCGACTTTGCCGGATAACCGCGGTCTGCAAAAGCCCAGCACAGCGAGGTGAACTCATGCCCCATCGGCAGGCCCGCAAGGTCAGGCTGATATCCTGGCCGGGCGACGACAATGCGAAAAGACGGCACCCGCGCCGCATCTTTGCTTCGGTAACAGTGATCTTTTCTGACAGGCCGCGAATATCGGCGATCAGCGCCAGCATATCCCTCGATTTTGCGTCATCGCCCGCGAAAGTGGTGATCTCGACCGGGCGCACAAGGCGCTCCAGAT
>NZ_JASJPW010000006.1 GCF_030052995.1 Gemmobacter sp. 24YEA27
CGCACGGGCGCAGGACCATGCGCCATCCAGATTGATCGCGAAGGCCCGGCGCCATTCGGCCTCGGTTGTGTCCAGCGGTGTGTGGAAGACATTGACGCCCGCATTGTTCACCAGCCCATCGAGGCTGCGGCCGGCCTGTGCCGCCGCATCGGCAAAAACCTCCACGACCCGGCCGGGATCGGCGATATCGGCCGCCGCCTGCAGAATGCGGCCGCCGGGGGTGGCGAGCAGATCCGCCACCGTTGCCGCCAGCAGATCCGCATCCAGATCCAGTAAGAACAGATCCGCGCCTTCGGCCCGGAAATCCGCAGCAATCGCCCGCCCGATGCCCTGTGCAGCGCCCGTCACTGCGATGAAACGCCCGCTCAGCCTGCCTGTCATCTCGTCACCACTCTGCCACGGAGCCGTCTTCATGACGCCAGACCGGGTTGCGCCAGCGATGCCCGATCCGGGCCGCCTCGATCACGGCCTCTTCATTCACCTCGATGCCCAGACCCACGCCCTGCGGGATCGTGACCATACCATCGGCATAGGTGAAAACATCGGGATCGACCAGATAATCCAGCAGATCGCGCCCGGGCCCGTTGTAATGGATGCCCAGCGACTGTTCCTGGATGAAAGCATTGTAGCTGACCGCATCGACCTGCAGGCAGGCTGCCAGTGCAATCGGCCCCAGCGGGCAATGCGGCGCAAGGGCCACGTCATAGGCCTCCGCCATAGCTGCAATCTTGCGGCATTCGGTGATGCCCCCGGCATGGGAGAGGTCGGGCTGGATGATATCGACCACCCGGCTTTCCAGCACATGACGGAAATCCCAGCGGGAATAGAGCCGCTCGCCAAGCGCGATCGGAGTGCTCGAGCCCTTGGCAACCTCGCCGATCGCATCGAGATGCTCCGAAAGCAGCGGTTCCTCGATGAACATCAGCCGGAACTGTTCCAGCTCGCGGATCAGCGCCTTGGCCATCGGCCGGTGCACCCGGCCATGGAAGTCGACGCCAAGGCCGATATGCGGGCCGACGGCGGCACGCACCGTCGCCAGGGTCTCGACCACAGCGTCGATCTTGGCATGGCTGTCAACGATCTGCAGCTCTTCGGTACCGTTCATCTTCAGCGCCTGGAAGCCGCGCGCCACCGCCTGCTGCGCCGCCTTGGCCACATCCGAGGGGCGGTCGCCGCCAACCCAGGAATAGACCTTGATCCGGTCGCGGCACGGCCCGCCCAGCAACTGATGCACCGGCTGGCCGTAAGCGCGGCCCTTGATGTCCCACAGGGCCTGATCGACACCCGCGATCGCGCTCATCAGGATCGGGCCGCCGCGATAAAAACCGCCGCGATACATCACCTGCCAGTGATCCTCGATCTTCAGCGGGTCCTGCCCGATCAGATAATCCGCTAACTCCTGCACCGCCGCCTCGACGGTATGGGCGCGCCCCTCGACCACCGGCTCGCCCCAGCCCGAAATGCCCTCATCGGTTTCGATCTTCAGGAAGCACCAGCGCGGCGGCACGATGAAGGTTTTCAGCGCAGTGATCTTCACGACTTTTCTCCGGAAACGGCCCCGGCTGCGCCGGGCAGGGATGAGGGAACAAGGGTGATGCTGCCCGCAAGGCTTTCGCCGGGGGCAAGCGGGGTCAGGCCACCATGACCGGGCCGGGACAGCGCGTCGGGCAGATGGCTCATCGGCTCGAAAGCGAAAGGGGCGCCGTCCTGCGGAGCGTAAAGCTGATAGCAGCCAAAGACCGGATCGGCGCTGATGCGCAGGGACAGGCCACGCTGCGGCCAGTCGATCCTGGCGTGACCGCTCCATCCATCAAAGGCATTGTTGATCCAGCGGCCGGGCAGCGGGCGCGGCTGCGCGAAATCCAGATCTTCGGGCAGGACGGTACGGCCATCCGGCAGATGGCCGGGGCCTTCGGTCCAGACCCCCTGTGCCGGCGCGGTCAGCACCGCCCCCGGCAGAAAAAACGGATGCCAGCCAATGCCGAAAGGCAAGGTGTCGGCCCCGGTATTGGTCACTGCAAGGCTGATCGTGAGCGAGCCGGGCGTCAGGGTGAAGCTTTGCACCGCCTCATAGCGATGCGGCAGATCGGGGCCGTCATAGCGGTGGATCAGCCGGGCCGAGCTCTGATCGGAGCCGGCCAGGTCCCAATCGGCCTGCCAGCCGGCACCATGCAGATGCAGCGGCTCGGGCAGGGCATTGGGGGTCACGCGGTAGGTCTGCCCGCCAAAGTCAAAGCGGTTGTCGCGGATGCGGTTGCCCAGCGGCACCAGCGGAAAGCAGGCGCTGTCGCCCGGGGCCGCGCCCTCTGGCGTGGGGCGCATCAGGGCCCCTGCCCCAAGGCGGAAGTCAAGGATCACCCCGCCCCGGCAGCCCAGCCGAAGCGCAAGATCCCCCGACCTCAGCGTGATGGTCTTTGTCATTGCAGCACCCCTTCGCTCAGCGACGAATGCCGCTGGAGCTGCGCAGATTGTCGAGCAGCACCGCGAAGAGCAGGATCAGGCCGCGCACGACATATTGGTAGAAGGCCTGGATGTTCAGCAGGTTCATCACGTTTTCCGCGATGCCAAGGATCAGCACCCCGACGATCACGCCGGTCATCGTCGCCCGCCCCCCGGCCAGCGACACGCCGCCCAGCACACAGGCAGAGATCGCCGAGAGTTCCAGCCCGGTGGCGGCATTCGGCTGCCCCGAGGTGATCCGCGAGGCCAGCAGAACGCCGGCGATGGCACACATCACGCCCTGGATGGCAAAGATGGTCACCCGGGTCCAGACCACCTTGACCCCGGCCAGCCGCGCCGCGTCCGGGTTGCCGCCGATGGCCAGCGTATTGCGGCCAAAGACAGTGCGGTTCAGCACAACACCGAAGAGGATGAAGGCCAGCGCCAGCACGATGATCGGCGTCGGAATACCAAAGACACTGGACAGCGCGATATTGTAGAAGGCGGGCTCCTTGACCCCGACCGCGCGCCCGTCCGAAATGATAAGGCCAAAGCCGCGCACCAGCTGCATCGTCGCCAGCGTGGTGATCAGGGCGTTGATGCCGATCTTCGCGATGATCACGCCATTGACCAGACCGACCGCCGCGCCGGCGGCAATCGCCCCCAGGATGCCCAGCGGGATCGACCCGGTGGCATTGGTCACCATCACTGCCATCATGCCGGTAAAGGCCACCGTCGAGCCGACCGAAAGGTCGAAGTCGCGGGTCGCCAGACAGAGCATCATTGAGCAGGCGACCAGCCCGACCGTGACCACCGCCTGCAACAGGCCGATCACATTGCGGGTGGACAGGAAGTTCGGCACGAAGACCGACACCAGCACCAGAGCGATGGCGAAGATCACCAAAAGCCCCTGTTCGCCGAGCAGGATTTTCTTCAACGTCGTTGTCATTGTCTGATCTCCGGGCCTCAGGCGGCGGTGGAATGGTCCTGCCCATCGGGCAGCGCGGCGGCCAGCAGGGCCTGCTCTCTGAAGGTCTCTCGGGTGAATTCGGCGCGGATGCGGTGCTGGCACATCACCAGCACCCGGTCGCAGATCCCCATCACCTCTGGCAGTTCCGAGGAAACGACAAGAATGGTCATTCCCTGTTCGGCCAGTTTGTAGAGCAGATCGTAGATCTCGGACTTCGCCCCGACATCGATGCCGCGCGTCGGCTCGTCCACGATCAGCACGCGGATGCCCTCCTCGGCCAGCCATCGGCCAAGGATCACTTTCTGCTGGTTGCCGCCCGAGAGGTTCACGATGTCCTGGAACCGCGACGGGGTGCGCACCCGCAGCTGTCTGATCTGGTCTTCCGCCACCTGCGCCTCGCGCTTCAGGCGCAGGAAACCGCCCTTTGACCACAGGCGGCGCGCGGAAATGGTGATGTTTTCTTCGATCGAACGGCCATTGAGGATGCCGTCATGTTTGCGGTCTTCGGAACAGTACCCAATGCCACGCCGGATCGACTGGCGCGGATCGGTGGCGGTATAGCTTTCGCCATCCAGCGTCACGCGCCCGGCCTTCGCAGGATCCGCACCATAGATCAGCCGCATCAGCTCGGAGCGGCCCGCCCCGATCAGGCCGAAAAAGCCAAGGATCTCGCCTTTTTTCGCGCTGAAACTGCCCGGGGCGGACAGGCGCGGGCCGCTCAGGCCTTCGACCGTCAGCCGGGTCTCGCCCAGCGGGCGGCCACGCCAGTTCCAGATATCGGCAATCTCGCGCCCGACCATCTCCGAGACGATCTGCGCGCGGGTCACGCCTTCCAGCGTGTCATGATGTGCGGCCAGCCTGCCATCGCGCAGCACGGTCATGGAATCGCAGAGCTGGAAAATCTCATCCATGCGGTGCGAGACATAAAGGATCACTGTCCCTTCGGCCTTGAGCCGCGCGATCATGCGAAACAGCACCTCGCTTTCGCGCGAGGACAGCGACGAGGTCGGCTCGTCCAGCGCGATCACGCGGGCCCTGACCATGGCGGCCTTCGCCACCTCGACCATCTGGCGCGCGCCCAGAGGCAGGCTGGCCACGCGGGCGCCCGCATCGGCGTCGATGCCGTAATCATCCAGTACCGCCTGCACATCGGCGATCATCCGGCGGCGCGAGACGAACCCCGCGCGCGCCGGAAACCGGCCAAGGCAGAGGTTTTCGGCGACTGTCAGATCCGGCACCAGCTGCAATTCCTGATGCACCACCATGACCCATTATCCGAGGCATCGCGCACTGAGGTGAAGTTCTGCTCCGCTCCGTCGATCAGGATCGTCCCGGCATTGGCCTGCTGGTCGCCCGAGAGGATGCGGATCAGCGTGGACTTGCCGGCGCCGTTCTCTCCCATCAACCCGTGGACTGCACCCCGGCGCACGCCGAAGCTGACATCCTCCAGCGCCCTGACACCGGGATAGGTCTTGGTGATGCCGCGATATTCGAAGAAGTAGCTCATGGTTGCGCCCATAGCTGATGCGGGAAAAGGATGGGCCGACCCGGAGGCCGGCCCGGGGTCAGGCGTCAGTTGACGCCCAGATCGACCAGCACCTGCTTATAGTCGTCGCGCCTGGCCAGCGCGCCTGCGGTCAGGGTCAGCTTTTCCGGCTCGACGCCATTGGCAACCCATTCATACATATTCAGCGCGGTTTCATAGCCGTGCCGCTTGGGCGAGATCACCACGGTGCCGAAGAAGCCCGTCGCATCGGGCTTTTCAAACTCGTTGATCGCCGATGCCGCGCCGCCGATGCCGACGCCGATGATGTCGGCCGATTTGATGCCGACGCTTTCCGCTGCGCGCACCGCGCCCAGAACCGCCTCGTCATTCAGGCCGAAAGCGATCCAGTGCTTGACCTCGGGATGCTGGTTCAGCACCACGGTGGCCGCGTTCAGTGCCGCTTCGGTATCGGTGCGGGTTTGCGGCGCGTCATAGATATTGGCCTCGGGGAAGCCTGCCGCCTTCAGCGCATCCACTGCCCCGCCGGTACGATCAACGGCCGTCGGCAGCTGGTCATAGGAGATTTTGAGCGCACCCACTTCGGCCGGGTTCCAGTCGCGCGCCTTGATCTCTGCCGCCAGCGCTTCACCGACGGTTTCGCCGATCTTGCGGGCCGAAATGCCCATATGCACGACCGAGTCGATTTCCGCACCCGATGCATCGACCAGACGGTCATCGACGGTCATCAGCTTCAGCCCGGCGGCTTCGGCGCGGGCCACAATGGCCGGGCCAAGGTTCACATCCGGCGTGCAGACGATAAAGCCTTGCGCACCCTGTGCCGCCAGATTGTCGATGGCCGCCATCAGCTGTTCGCCATCGGTGGCCCCAATTTTGACCACCTCGAAGCCTTTCTCGGCGCCGGCCTGATCTGCGAACTTCCATTCGTCCTGGAACCACGGCTCCTCGGGCTGCTTGACGATGAAGCCGATCTTTACCGTATCGGCCATGACCGAGGTGGCCAGACCAGCAATAGTGCTCAGCCCGAGGCCAGCAGCCAGGGCAATGGAATTCAGGAAACGCATGAGTCCTCCCACGGATCAAGGTCTATATGACCCCGACAGGCTAACACAAATATCAGTGCAGTCAATTCTGTGGTATGATAATTAAATTCACTGGCCAGACATGCAAAAATCGTGTTGATATATCGCAGCTTAATGCGGCGCCGGACATATTGCCGCCGCAAGGATGGACGGAAAACCGATGCAGGCCAGCAGCCCCAGGCGCCCCGCGTGCGCAGCGACATTCAGGCCGATCTGGCAAGGCTCATCGCCTCCGGCGCCGTGATTCCTGGCCAGAATCTGCCATCCGAAGCCGAACTGTCGCTGCAATTCGGCGTCTCTCGCACTGTCGTGCGCGAGGCGATCAAGGGGCTCGAGGCAAAACATCTGGTCCGCTCCCGCCCGCGGGTGGGCACCATCGTGCTGCCGCGGGAAGACTGGGCCTTGCTGGATGCCGAGGTTCTCCACTGGGTGGCGGATTATCTGGATGTTGCAGAATTTGCCGATAGCGTGCTGGAAGCCCGCCGCGCCATCGAACCCGCAGCAGCGGAGCTGGCCTGCAAGCGCGCAAGTCTCGCCGACCTTTCCCATATAGAAGCCGCGGTGAATGACATGGCCAGGGCAGGAAACGACCCGGAGGCCTTTACACGCGCCGATCTCGCATTTCACGAGGCCCTGCTGCGCGCCAGCCATAACGCGGTCTTTCTGCAGTTTATCCATTCCATCCGGGCGGGGCTGAATCTGATGCTGCTGGCCTCGAACAAATCGGTCGATGATTTCTCCCGGACAGTAGCATCGCATCGCGCCCTGCTGGACGCCCTGGTCACGCGGGATATAGATCGGTCGAGAGAGTGCAGTTTGACGCTCATTCAGCATGCGATGGACGATCTGGGAAGATCCGGAGCCACGTCTGGCCCGTAAGAAATCAGCGCAATCGAACCGAAGGGTGGCGATGGCGCGGATCGCCTGGTCTCCCCAGCCCCTCCGGCCGACCGGTCTGCCACTGGGCGAGAGTGACAGTGCCACCGTTTGAGCCGCCACTGGTCCATGCAGGTCTGGTGGCAATCGGCGCCTGCTCGCCGCAGTGGATCTGGCCGCAAAAATGCCTGGCGCTGCGCCCTGCCCCACGCACAAACAATTCTCAAGAATAAACTAATCCCTCTCGTAGCGCAGTCTCGGAACAGGATCACCATCTCCCCCCGGCCGATGCGCTACGACGTGACTTGCAAAGCCAGAGGCATCAAACAGCGGCTGACCAGGCCCAGCCATCTCCGGACCAATGGCCAGGTCGAGCGGATGAACTGCGCGATCAAGGAGGCCACCGCCAAACGCTTTCAGTACGAAAGCCACTACCAGCTGCAAACGCACCTGGCAGACGCCATCTTGTATCGGGCCAGACACTCCGCCGGACGGGCTGCCGATCCCGCCTCACCTGCAACGTATTACAAAGGCTCAGGCCCCCGGCGGTCGCACGCCTTGTGACTGCATCTGCAAAATCTGGCGATCAGAGCCTGACAGATCCATCTTCACTCCGTTTCATCACATGCCGGGCCGGACACCCAGGACGTGTTGACAAAAGGGATCCCCGTTTTCGATGCCCAGTTACTCAAGGTCATAACGATATGGGAAATGACCCTGGCGCCCAATCTGACAGTTGTGCGAGACCACACAGGACGCTCCAAACCTTGCCGGCGTTTCGTCGGCTCGGGCGATGTTTATGCGGTGATCTTCATGAAGGAGGGACAGGTCGCGGCGAGTTTGGCTTGCATCGACGGCAGAATTCTTGTTTATGCACGTTTATGTCCGATACCGCACGAATCCCAAAACATCGAAAGCACCTGATCCGTGATCGGCTTGCCGCCGGGCACGCGGTCATATCAACCGATCTGGCCGCAGAATTCGGGGTCTCTGAAGATGCGATCCGCCGCGATCTGCGCACGCTTGCCGCCGAGGGCGTTTGTGAGCGTGTTTATGGGGGGCATTGCCGCTCTCGCCAGCAATCGGGGCCCTGTCCGAGCGAGTGTTGCAGAACTCAGACGAGAAGACCGTGCTGGCACAGGCTGCTCTGCCGCTGATCAGGCCTGGTCAAACCGTGTTCCTGGATTCGTCCTCGGGCAATCTTGCACTGGCGCGGATCCTTCCGGGCGGGGCGCAGTTGCATGTCATCACAAACTGCCTTGCCATCGCGTCAGAACTGCTCTCGCGCAGCGACATTGTCACATCCCTGCTCGGCGGACGTCTGTCCCCTGAAACAGGTGGCTGCGTGGATGCCAGGGCGATCCAGGATCTTCAAGATTACAGCATTGATCTCGCCTTTGCCGGTGTCTGCGCCTTTGACCCTGTCGAAGGGCTGGCCGGCTATTTTGCCGATGACGTGCAGTTCAAGAAGGCGCTGATCCGTTCAGCGCGCGAAACAGCTGTGCTGCTGACCACAGATAAGATCGCCACAACCGCGCCCTATCGTATCTGCGCAAGTGACAGGATTACGACTTATGTCTTGACGCATCCGGCCACGGAACGCATTGGCCTGACCCTGCGTGAAGAGGGCCGCAACGTTCTGACAGCCCCCCCGTAACAAGCGCGACGCTCTTCCATCATGTCCGGTAATCTCCCCTCTGCACGCCTTGCAACCCGGCTCGCTTTTGTCGTCGCGGGCTTTTCCATCGCGGCCTGGGCCGCGACTGTGCCCTATGCAAAAGCCCGTGTGGGCGTGGACGAGGCCGGGCTGGGCATCCTGCTCCTCTGCCTTGGTGGCGGCTCTATCCTTATGATGCCCGCGACGGGCGGGCTTTGCGCCCGCTTCGGCAGCCGCAAAATCATCCTGGCAGGCGGGATCGGCGTTACGCTGTTCCTGCCCATGCTGGCACTTGCCGATACTCCGGCTTTACTGGGCCTGCTCCTGGCCGCATTCGGCGCTTCGCTTGGTGCACTGGAAGTGGCGATGAACATTCACGCCAGCGAGGTTCAGAGCGATTCCCCGCACCCGCTGATGTCGGGCTTTCACGCGATGTTCAGCGTGGGCGGCTTTATCGGCGCAGGCGGGATGGCCCTGCTGCTCTCTTTCGGCCTTCAACCCGTAAAGGCCCTGATGATAGGCAGCCTTGGCATGGCGCTGGCCCTTTTCATAGCCTCCCCCGCCTGCTGGCCTCGCGTCAGGGGGAGCCCGTGCGCTTTGTGCTGCCGCGTGGCAGCATCCTGCTCTTCGCCTTCCTCGCCTGGATCGCCTTCCTGATGGAAGGTTCGCTGCTGGACTGGAGCGCGCTGCTGATCGTGCAGAAAGGGCTGGTCCCGGTGGAACAGGGGGGCGCCGGTTACATGGTCTTTGCCGTGGCAATGACGCTTGCCCGGCTGACAGGAGACCGTATCGTCGCAGTAGCCGGCCCAAGGCGGGTGCTGATCGTCGGGGGCAGCGTGGTCGTGCTTGGTGTCGCGCTTCTGGCGGCGGCCCCGGCGCTGTGGGTCGCGATGGTCGGGCTTGTCTTGCTGGGACTTGGCGCGGCGAACATCGTGCCGGTGCTGGTCAGCCTCTCAGCGCAGGAAGGCACAATGGCGCCGGGGCTTGCCATAGCTGCCGTGACGACCGCGGGCTATGCGGGGGTGCTGCTTGGCCCTGCGCTGCTGGGTGGCCTTGCGCATCACAGCTCACTGCCTGTCGCTTTCGCGATCCTTGCCGCCATCATGGTTGCGATCCCGGTTGCCGCACTTGTTGCAATCCGGAGCAGCCGCTGAAACTCGCCCATATCGCTTCGCCGGCCCCCGATATTGAAGCAGATCCCGCCTTTTGGGCGGCACATTTTGCCGCAGAGATCGGGGAGCGCTATGCAAGCCGCACCCGCCCCGTTTTCGTCTCGCGGTTTGTAACGCTGCCAGAAAGTGGTCTGCGTCTGGAACTGATGCCCGGCCCCGGGTCGCCACTCGCACCGCCGAAGCCACTGGATGGGCCCGGACCTTCCTCTCGCTTAGGTAGTGTTCACAAAATCGATTCCACGGGTCCGCGCTCTATGATTCAAGCTCATCGCTGCGTGGGAGATGAACTTGGCTCGCAGCCTGATATCCGACCATGAGTGGGCCTTATTCCAGGGCTTCATTCATGCCAGCCGGTACCCGAACGGGCGGAAAAATGCGGACAATCGCCTTGTTGTGGATGGAAGTTTCTGGATCGCAAGGACTGGTTCGCCACAGCGTGATCTGCCCGAAGAGTTTGGCAAGTGGTCCTCGGTCTGCCGTCTGTTCCGCCGCTGGACTTTGGCGGGATTGTGGGAGGATATCCTTAATCCGCTGAACCACGCCGGGATCGCGCCAGACAAGCTCCAGATGGTTGATCGAACTGTGATCCGTGCCGATCAACATGCGGCGGGCGCAAAAGGGGGACTGCTGACAACAAGTTCCTGGCTGTTCGAGAGGTGGGTTCTCGACCAGGATCCATCGTCCTTCGTCAACGGCGCAGGCCTCCCGATGAGGACCGAGATCACGCTAGGGCAGGATTCCTATTAAACCGGCTACAATCTGGTGATGGCCGACAATCTGCCACAGCCCGCCGTTCTGGTCGCCGACTGGGGCTACGGGTATGATAAAATTCGGGAAGACATCGAGGGCCGCAACCCCCGCCCATGATACCGATGCGAAGGACCCGATGGGTGCGCAAGGCTGTCGACATGACCATCTACACCCTGCGCAACATGGGCGAGTGCTGCTTCAACAGGCTGAAAAACAGCCGTCGGCTGGCAACTCGCTACGACAAAACCACCAAAAGCTTCCTCGGCTTCGTCGATGTCGCCTGCATCAGGTTATGGCACCACAGTTTGTCAACATGACCTAAGCCTCAGTGGATCTGCTAACATTCGTCTGGATCAAAATGCACACGGAGTCCCTTTCGGTCGCAAAAACCAAAGAGGAGGCGACATGGGAGCAGGTGCTGGCAGCAAGGGGAGCAAAGCTGGCCGGTGACAGCACCGATCCGAAACAGCGCTATGCGGCTGCCTGTGATCTGGCCGAAACCCTCCATGAGGTGGTGAAAAACTTAGTTGGATAAAGCGCTGCGGGTAATTGAGGTTGCGTGTGAGCTGACCGCCACTCGTGGTGCCGCGGTGTTTATCATCATGGGGGTGGCCGAAACTATCGCGTCCACCCTTCTGGGCCGCGCCTATCCGGCACAGGGCTTCCTCGAAGCGGCGGGCTATTCCGGCGCTGACCCGGCCAATGCAGGCCTCGCCCTGCAGCTGGCAATGGCGCCGGAGCGTCGGTGATGCGCCTCGTTTTGCTACTGGCCGCCCTCCTCTCTCACACAGCCTGAGGCCCGCCGGATGACTACAGCGGGCGCAGCAGGGGTTTCTATCCCGGTGGCTGAGGCGCCGGCGGTCACTCTTCTTTCGGGATCCGGTTTGCCGAGTGATCCTCGTACTGCTCGGTCTGCACGTGTTTGCCGTCATGCCCGCCCTTGCGCGGATCCTGCTGCTTATCGCGGTTGGACAAGACTTCGTTCGGCGGGATCCTGTCGATGTCGGACATGGTCATAGCGCCTGAGGCATCCCCTTTGCCCTGGACACCCTTGCCGAATTTTTTGTGCGATGCGTTTGCCATTATTGTTCTCCTTCCGAAGAGATAACGGGCGACAAGCTCACGGGGTTCATGACGATGGTGTGAGGCTGCCGATCCGGGTCAGCCACCCCTCGCGCGCTCGGGGCTGATCCGCTTCTGGTATATGCGCGAGCTGTCCGACCGGAAGGCTGCGACGATCAGTCGTCCGGATCGGGGATGCGAGAGGCGAGCCGTCCTTCTCTGGTGCATGGAAGCGCGAAAGGACCCTGATGCCGGTCGGTGGCTATGTCGGAGGCTCGTATGATTGGACCAGCGACACGGGGCCCCAGGCAGCCGCATATCTTTCAGGGTGCAGGGAATGAGGATCTGCTGTGGTTCGCTGACCTAACCACGTTCTGGCGGGATCTGCTGACTATCATTATCATATCGCGGGCAGCAAATGACGCGGTGGAGCCAGCCCATAACAGGATGCCGGTTATCCTGAATGCTGGCTCTCCGTGCTGGCGATCTCAATTCAGGCTTGCATAGGCAGTTGACTTTCATTCCAGAGTTGCGATCTGCTTGGGATTCTGCAGATCGTTGAATTATTGCCTTTTTTCGTCATGGAGCTATCGCATGTGTCAAACCTGCTGTGCATCTCTTGCCGACACAGGACTAATGCACTTTTGCCATTGCGGCAGCCCCGATACCCTGGCCGCAATGCGCCGGATTGAGGCGGATATCTCGCGTCGTCAGATGCTCGGCGGGATGTCAGCGGTCGTCGGTATGTTCGCAGGTTTTGGCCTTGCCCCAAAGGAGGTGCGGGCGCAGACGGCTGGCGCGCCTCTTTTGCTGACCAATCTGAAATATTTCGACGGTACAAGGCTGAACCTTCACAGTGGCGTCGACATTCTGGTTGAGGGCGGCCGGATTGCCGGGCTGCCGGCGGCGGGCCAGGGCCCGGCAGAGGCTGAACGGATCGATTGCGGCGGGCGCACTGTCATTCCTGGTCTGATCGACAGCCATTGGCATACGACGCTTGCCTCGGTCAGCCAGCTGGCCGCGATGACCCAGGATATCGGCTTCCTGCATCTGATGGCGGGGAGAGAGGCGGGCGCGACGCTGATGCGCGGCTTCACCACGGTGCGCGATGTCGGCGGACCGGCCTTTGGCCTGCAGGCCGCGGTGGATCGCGGTGTGGTGACCGGCCCGCGCATTTTCCCCGCCGGGGCGATCATCAGCCAGACCTCGGGCCATGGCGATTTCCGCTTTCAGAACACGCTGCCGATGATGCCGATCGACCAGCCCGATTATGCGACCAAAGCTGGCATGTCGGCGCTGGCTGACGGCGTCCCCGAGGTGCTGCGCCGCACCCGCGAGCAGCTGATGAAGGGCGCGAGCCAGATCAAGATCGCGGCGGGCGGCGGCGTCGCCTCACAATATGACCCGCTGGAATCGCTGCAGTTCACGCTGGAAGAGATGCGCGCCGCAGTCGATGCCGCGAGCGACTGGGGCACCTATGTCTGCGCCCATGTCTATACCTCGGCTGGCATCCAGCGCTGTATCAAAGCAGGCGTGAAATCGATCGAACATGGCCAGCTGGCGGATGAGGACACCGTCCGCATGATGGCGGATAATGGCACCTGGTGGTCGATCCAGCCGTTCCTCGCCGATGAAGATGCGAATAAATACACCGATCCCAAGGCGATTGCCGCGCAGAAAATGGTCGCTGAAGGCACGATGCGGGCCTTTGAATGGGCCGACAAGCACAAGGTCAACTGGGCGTTCGGCACAGATATCCTTTACGGCGGCGGCGAAACCCAGGCGAAGCAGCTGACCAAGCTGGCCCGTTTCATGTCGCCGCTGGAGGCGCTGCACCGGGCAACCGGGGCAGCGGGTGATCTTCTGGCACTGTCGGGGCACGCGCACCCTATGACGGACGGCTTGGCGTGATCGCCGAGGGAGCACTGGCGGATCTTCTGGTGGTTGATGGCGATGCTGAAGCCGGGCTCGACTGGCTTTCTGACAGCAGCAATCTGAGGGTCATCCTCAAAGATGGCCGCCTGTTCAAAAATACCTTGTGAGGAGCATGACATGATCCGCAACCTGCTGGGGGCTATGGCCATTCTCGCCCTTGGATCAACCGCGGCTCTGGCCGAGGGCTGGTCACGCCAGGTCACCCCCTATGTCTGGGCCGCAGGCTTTGGCGGCGATGTCACCCCCTTTACGGGCGCACCGACGCTGTCCTTCAAAAAAGGTTTTTCCGACGTCATCGAAGATGTCGACGGTGCCTTTTTCCTTTCGGTCTATGCGCGGCGCGACCGCCTGGTGCTCATGGGGGATCTGAGCTGGTCCTCAAGTTCTAAATCCGGACATGTGCCGCCGGGGCTGCCGGCCGAGGGCAAGCTGACACAACGCTCTCTGACCCTGCTGGCAGGCTGGCGGGCGGTGCAGAATGAGGCCTTTACCCTAGACCTCCTGGGCGGCGCCCGGGCCTTCAGCATCAAAAGCAGCGTCACCGTTGCGGGCGGAATGATGCAGGCATCGCCGGGAAAGGATTTCGTCGATCCGATCCTCGCGGCCCGCGCCAATATCGCGCTGGCCCCGCAATGGTCTGCGGTGGTTTATGCCGATTTTGGTGGCTTCGGAGTTGGCTCGGAAAGCACCAGCCAGATTCTTGCGACGGTTAATTATGAGGTGAATGACAATCTCTGGCTGTCTTTCGGCTACCGGCAGCTGAATGTCGATTACCGCAGTGGCGGCACAGCGGTCGATGTGCGCATGGGCGGGCCGCTTTTCGGCGCGACCTGGCGATTCTGAGGAGAAACAGATGATCAGATCCCTTACCCTCGCGCTTGCGCTCGCAGTCGCGGCAGCCCCGATTGCCGAGGCCTGCACCCGTGTTGTTTATCACGGGCCCGAAGGCCGCGTCCTGACCGCACGGTCCATGGACTGGAGCCTGCCGATGGTCTCGAATCTCTGGGTCTTTCCGCGCGGCATGGCCCGCACCGGCGAGGCAGGTCCGCGCTCGCTGGAATGGACCTCGAAATATGGCAGCCTGATCGTCTCAGGCTATGACATCTCGACCGTCGACGGCATGAACGAGGCGGGGCTGGTTGCCAATATGCTCTGGCTGGTGGCCTCGGACTATCCCGAGGATGATGGCCAGACACCACAGATGTCGCTTTCGCTCTGGGCGCAGTATTTCATGGATAATTACGCAACCGTTGCCGAGGCAGTGAAGGATCTGGAGGCGCAGCCCTTTCATGTCCTGACCAGGGAAGTGCCGATGCAGCCGGGACGGCTGACGACCGTGCATCTGTCTTTGTCGGATGCGAGCGGTGACAGTGCCATTCTGGAATGGCTCAATGGCGAATTGGTGATCCATCACGGGCCAGAATTCAACGTCATGACCAATGACCCGCCTTATGATGAGCAACTCGCGCTGGCCTCCTACTGGAAGGGTGTCAACCCGCGCGAGGTGCTGCCCGGCACCACCCGCGCCGCTGACCGTTTCGTGCGCGCCGGCACCTATATCGACATGGTCGTGCAATCGGATGACCCGCGCGAGGCTGCGGCAGCGGCCTTCAGCGTGATCCGCAATGCCTCGGTGCCTTATGGGATCTCGACGCCGGACGCGCCGAACCTTTCGACCACACGCTGGCGGGTGGTGGCGGATCAGAAGGACCGGCTGTTCTACGTCGAATCCGCGATCTCGCCCAATGTGTTCTGGGTTGATCTGAAGCAGCTGGATTTTGACAGTGACAGCGGTGTACGTCAGCTGGATCTGGGCGTGGATATGGGCAGCATCCGCTCGGGCGAGGTCTCGGCGGAATTTGTCGCTGCAGAGCCTTTCCGTTTCGAACCTGCCGAATGAGAGAGGTATCAGCATGACCAGGACCCTGACCCGACTGCCGCTGATTTTGTTGCTTGCCGCAACACAGGCGGCCTGCGTCAGCGGCCCCAGGCCCGAAGAGCCGGTGAGAATTCTGCGAAGCACCACCGATGGAGTTGTGCTGCACGGGCTGATTGACGCCACGCGGAAGAGCCCGCCCGAGCGCTATGACATGCTGGCACAAAGCGAGTGTGCGCGTTCAGGGAGGCATGCTGTTCTGACCGGAATGGAACAGAAATCGACATTCGGCTTTGATGTGACCTATCGCTGCATCGCAAAGACCTGACGCAACCCGGCTGCGCGGATCCGTTAAGAGCGTGCATCTGCCTCGAGTCGGAGGCAGATCGCGCAGCGCCCGAAAGTGGCCTGCCACAATGACCTGCACTTCGTTCCGCGCGAAAAGCCGTGATCGCGGCGCTGATCGCGGGGCTCAGGGTTCGTCCACTTCAAGCACATAGGTGCCTGGCTCGATCCGGTTCATCACCAGATCGGGGATATCGGCCGGCAATGCGGCGGCCTGCGGCGGGAAGACGCCCACCGCCCGCAGGGCCTTGCGCAGATCGATATTGCGACCGAGGTAATCAAGCGCCACTTTTGACGCCCCGGGTTTGCGCCCGCGGCGGGTTGGACCACCCGTCTGGATGCCCATCAGCCGGAGCAGCTGGTGACGATAGCTGGGATAGAGCGTGACCTGGGTCAGGGATTTAAAGTCGAGCGTCTCGTATTCGATGACATGGATACGGTCGGCGAGATAGAGCAGGACACCGCTGTATTTGCTGAGCCCGACGACTTTCCCGGTCACCGGATCGCGCATGATCTCGATGTTCTTCCAGTAATAGCGGTCATTGCGCCGATAGACTGAGACGAGAGACTTCGTGATTAAGCCATTGTTGCCAAAAGAATAAAAATACCTGTAGTAATAGCCGACATATTTTTCGAGCGACTGGCTGTGACGGTAAAGCGCCTCGACATGCGCGCTGGCTTCACCCGGTTGCGGCTGGGGATCGGGTACGCGCCGCAACGAGATGATCTGCTCAAGCTGCGATGGCTCCATCAGGATCTCAGTCTCGGTTACCCCGAAGAAATCGCAGAGCCGGCGCATGTTGCGCCGCGAAGGCCGGCTTTGGCCGTTGAGATATTTGTTGAACTGCTGCCGGTTCATTTTCAACCGACGGCAAGCCTCCGCCACCGAATGGTGATAGCTGCAAAGCAGTGACAGGTTTCGCGGGAAATCGTCTTCCATGATTCTACATCACATTGAAGCGTAATTCGCGTCAAGTCGCGAAGGACAACAGACTGGAAAAGAGGAGGGTCTGATGCGAGTTTCCTTAAAAAATAATATCCAGGGAATGAGAATCATGAGTCGTTTCGGCTTTACACGGCGGGGCTTTCTCGCAACGGGCACTGCGTTTTCCGCGCTTGCCGGCATCGGACTGCCCATGCGGCATGCCGTGGCTCAGGAGGCTGGCGCTTCGACCCGCCCACTGCTGCGGGTACGCCAGGACGGGGATATCAAGATCCTTGATCCGGGCTATATGACTGGCGGGCTCGAGATCGAAGTGCAGAAGCAATGTCTGCCCTTCCTCGCGCAATATGTCACCAGAGACGGTGTGCTGGACTGGGAGCCGACCTACTATGTGACCCGGCTGGAGCTGCGTGACCCGACCCATATCGATTTTGAGCTGACCGAGGGGCTGAACTGGTCTGGAGGCTATGGCCCGCTGCGCGCCTCGGATGTCAAATTCTCTTATGAGCGGATGAAGGATTCCGAATGGGGCGGCTACTTTGAGGTGCTCGACCATGTCGAGGTCACCGGCGAGCGTACCGGGACGATCGTTCTGAAGAACGCTTTCGCACCCTTCTTCCTTGTAACGCTCTGCCACGGACCAGGGGCCATTCTGTGCGAAAAGGCGATGGCGGATGTGGGGGGGCGCTTCACCACCGAATTCCCCGCCATCTGCGGCCCCTACCGGATCGAGAATATCCCCGGCCAGATGGTCAAATTCCTGCCAAATCCTGACTGGACCGGTCCGAAGCCTGCCTTTGATGAGGTGCAGTCTTACATCATCTCGCAGGTCAAGGCGACCGAACTGGCCTATGAGGCCGGCGAGCTGGATATCACACAGATCGCTTCGGATGCCGTCGCGCGTTACCAGACGTCTGTTCCGGAAAATTCAGCGCTGACCAAGGCCGGCGAGCTGAATTTCATGTGGCTGGGGATGAACACCGAACATCCGATTCTGCAGGATATTCGTGTGCGCCGCGCAATCCAGCATGCGGTGGATTGCGACGCGATCATTGCGGCCGCCTATTCGAATGTCGCGAGCCGGTCGTATGGCGTGGTCTGCCCGGGGCTGATCGGCCATCGCAGCGAGACAAAGTTCTACACATTTGATGTCGCGGCAGCGCAGGCGCTGCTGGATGAAGCCGGTGTCAGCGGGTTGCAGCTCAGCCTCAGAGTGCTGAACCAGCAGCAGCCGATGCTTGCGGCTCAGATCATCCAGGCCAATCTGGCGATGATCGGGATCACGCTGGAAATCATCCCGATGGACAGCGGCAGCTTCTGGGAAATGGGCATGGAATCTGCCGGTGACACCTGGAAAGATCTGCAGCTGTGGATCATGCGGTTTGGCAGCGTTCCCGATCCCTATGAAGCGACGCAATGGTTCGTCTCGTCTCAGGTTGGCGAATGGAACTGGGAACGCTGGACCAATCCGGAATATGACACCCTGGTCGAGAAGGGGATTGCCGAAACCGACCCGGCGATCCGCAATGACATCTATCTGCGGCTCCAGGATCTCATGGAAGAGACTGGTGCCTATGTCTGGCTCTGCCATGAGCCGCGCTATTACATCCACAAAACCGATGTTGCGGTGCGGATCTCCCCTTCGGGGCAGCAGGACTACCGGCTGTTTCAGCCTGCCTGAGCGGCGATGACAGCTGACTGTGCCCCCGCCATTCCGGCGGGGGCAGGCGAATTCGACGGAACTCTGATGATTGCATATCTCATAAAGCGCGTCGGATTGGCATTTGCCATTGTGACGACGGTTGTGATCACGCTCTTTGCCCTGCTGCGGCTGGTAAAGGGCAATCCGGTCACGATTGCGCTCGGGCCACAGGCAACCCCCGAAGCCATTGCGCGCTATACTGCCAAGATGAATCTCGACCAGCCGGTCTGGGTGCAGTTCCTCACCTATGCGCGCAGCCTGTTTTCCGGCGATCTGGGCGAGGATATCTTTTCGGGCCGCGCTGTCTCGGCCATCATCGGCGAGCAGATCGGCTATACTTTGGCCCTGATGGCCGGTGCGATGGGCTGGGCCATTGTGATCGGCATTCCGCTGGGCTGTCTGGCTGCGGTGCGGCCGAACGGCTGGCTGGACCGGGTGACCGGCGTCCTTTCGGTCGGAACCATTGCAATCCCCTCCTTTCTGATGGCGATCTGGTCGCTGCTGATCCTTTCGGTTCAGCTGAACTGGCTGCCGGCGATGAGCGCGGGCCAGTCCGGCAATATCTCCAGCCAGCTGCGTCATCTTATTCTGCCCGCTTTCGCGGTCGGGGTGGGCTGGGTCGGCTATCTGGCGCGAATGGTGCGCGCGTCGATGCTGGAGGTGATGGGCGAGCCCTATATCCGTTCGGCCCGTGCCTTCGGCCTGCGGCCTTTGCGCATCGTTTTTGGCTATGCCCTGCCGGTGGCCGTTCTGCCCACGATCACCCTGATCGGCATGGGCTTCGGAGGCCTCGTGTCTTCGGCCGTTTTCGCCGAGGTGATTTTTGCCCGGCCGGGCATCGGCAAACTGCTCTATGACGCCGTGCAGGCGCGAAACTTCCCGATCGTCCAGGGCACTGTGGTGGTGACCACCGCGCTTTACATCCTGGTCGTGCTTATCTCAGACCTTCTTATCAGCTGGATCGACCCCCGTGTCCGAAACTCGCTCTGATTCCGGCTTTGCTGCGGGGCGCGGCGCCCGCAATGAGCGCCGCCGCCAGATTGCCGCCTTTCTGTCAAACCGTCAGGCCATGATCGGGCTGGCGCTGGTGCTGCTATTCTGCCTTTCGGCCCTGCTGGCGCCCCTGATCGCGCCCTATGATCCGAATGCCATGGATATTCCGGCCCGGCTGTCCGCCCCCGGCTGGCAACATCTGGCCGGCACCGACCAGCTGGGACGCGATACGTTGTCGCGCATTCTTTATGGCGGCCGCATTGCTTTGCTGATCGCAACCGTTGGCGTGACGATCTCGCTGGTTCTGGGGCTGATGCTGGGCATGATGGCGGCCTTCGGACCGCGCTGGCTCGATCAGCTGCTGCTGTTGCTGTTCGACGCGATCCGCTCTTTCCCGACCATCATTCTGGGTCTTGCCATGGTGGCACTGACCGGGCCAAGCCTTGCGCTGGTGATGGCGATCGTCATCCTGACCTCGATCCCGCAATATGCCAGGGTGACGCGCACAGCCGCGCTGGCGCTGCGCGGCACCGATTTCGTGATGGCTGAACGCTCGCTGGGGGCATCGACGCTCCGGATCATGCTGCACCATATCCTGCCCAATATCATGGGGCCGCTTCTGATCCTTGCCGCCATGGATGTGCCGGCGGTGGTTGCGCTGGAGGCGGGGCTTTCCTTCCTCGGGCTGGGGGTACGGCCGCCGCTGGCCAGCTGGGGAACGCTGCTCAATGACGGCTATCTGGTGATCCGCGACTCGCCCTGGATGGTGCTGATGGCGGGCCTGCCGCTGGTGCTGACCACGCTTGGCTTCACATTCTTTGCCGAAGGCCTTCGGGATGCCTTCGATCCGCGCATGAACAAGGCACGCTGACGATGGAAAACCTGCTTGAGATCAGGGGGCTCTCGGTCGATTTCCAGACCAGCCAGGGCCGCATGAAGGCCCTGCGCAATATCAGCTTTGATCTGCGCAAGGGCCGCATCACCGGCATTGTCGGTGAAAGCGGCTCGGGAAAAAGCTCGGTCCTGTGGTCTGTCATGGGGTTGCTTGCGGCTAATGCCGAGATCACTGACGGCACGATCCGCTATGAGGGCCGTGACATTCTGCGCCTGTCCGAGCGCACGCGCCGCGCGCTGCGCGGAGAGGAAATCTCGGTCGTCTTCCAGGACCCGATGACCTCGCAGGCGCCCTTGCTGACCTATGGCACCCAGATGCGCGACCTGCTTTACCGTCGCCGTAAAATGAGCCGCAGTGCCAAGCGCAAGGCTGCTGTGGAAATGCTGGGAAAGGTGGGAATTCCGGATCCTGGATATCGGCTGGGCCGCTATCCGCATGAGTTTTCCGGTGGCATGCGGCAGCGGGCCGGCATCGCTATGGCGCTGCTGACCGGGCCAAATCTTTTGCTGGCGGATGAGCCGACCACCGCGCTTGATGTGACGATGGAGGCGCAGATCATCGAGCTTTTGCGCAATCTTCAGCGCGACAGCGAAACCACCATGGCGGTGGTCTCGCATAATCTGGGTCTGATTGCGCAGCTTTGCGACGATGTTGTGGTGATGTATGCGGGAGAAGTGGTCGAAACCGGCACCGTTTCGCAGATTTTCCATGCGCCGCAGCATCCCTATACACGCGCATTGCTGGAATGCGATCCGGCGCGGATCCCCGAACGGGTCAGCCGGCTGCCGATCATTCCGGGCGATCTGCCCGATCTGATTGCCTTGCCAACGGGCTGCATCTTTGCCCCCCGCTGCGGCCAGGCCGTCGCGGAATGTCGTGAGAGCGCGCCGCCGGAAGTGCGACGCGACGCGACCGCAATGGTGCGCTGCTGGCGCAGTGAACAACCGGCACCGGTACCGGCTGCTGTCATCACGTCACCGCCGCGCGCGCCGATAGCAGCGCAGGACAGCGCCGCGCCGCTTCTGGAAGTGTCCGATCTGGGCGTTCGCTTCCAGATCGGCAGCCAGCTCGCCGCAAAACTTGCGCGGCGGGCCCCGCGCGGGCTGGATGCTGTGCTCGATGTCAGCCTGCGGCTTCGCGCGGGAGAGACGCTGGGCCTTGTCGGGGAAAGCGGCTCGGGCAAAAGCACGCTTGGCAGGGCCATTCTGAACCTGGTGCCCGTGACCTCGGGCAAGGTGTTGTTCGACGGCACCGAGGTGCAGAACATGCCCGAACGCACCTTCAAGCCCCTCCGCCGCAATATGGCGATGATGTTCCAGGACCCGAATGGCTCGCTCTCGCCGCGCAAAACCGTGCGCGCCCTGATCGCCGAGCCGTTCCAGATTCATGGTGAGGAAGGGCGCAGCCTTGACGCCGAGGTGGAACGCCTTGCCGATATGGTGCGGCTGCCAAGGGCATTGTTGTCGCGCCATCCGCATCAGCTGTCGGGCGGCCAGGCGAGGCGCGTCGGGGTGGCACGGGCGCTGGCACTGAGCCCGCGTCTTCTGCTGGCCGATGAACCGACCGCCGGGCTTGATGTCTCGGTGCAGGGTGAGGTGCTTAATCTGATGGCCGGGCTGCAGAGCAGCTATAACCTCGGTTACCTTATCATCACCCACAATCTGCCGGTGGTCCGCCATATCAGCGACCGCATCGCGATCATGTATCTTGGCCGTATCGTGGAAGAAGGGCCGACAGACGCGATTTTCCGCGACTGCCGCCATCCCTATACCGCGTCGCTGCTGAAGGGGATCGCGCAGCCCGATCCGATCAGCGTCAGAGCGGTCTGGGTCTTGCGGGCGAGGTGCCCAGCCTGCTGAACCGGCCAAAGGGCTGTGATTTCGTGACCCGCTGCCCGCTGGCCCAGCCAATATGCCACCAGCTTAAGCCGGCCCATCAGGCCGAAGGCACTGACCGGGTTTTTGCCTGCCACTTCCCGCTTTCCGGCTGACCCCGGACAGCAGCAGAGACGACAAGGACGTTCCATGAGTTACGGTATCTATATCGGCCGCGCCCATACGGCCGACGGTCTTCCCTATCTGGCCGGCTATGGCGATGAGCCATCAAGCCACTGGCTGGAGATCATTCCTGCCGCCAGCCATGCGCCCGAGGCGACAATCACCGTTGGGGTGACGCCTGCTGCGCTGATGCCGGGCCTGCTTTCGGAGATTCCGCAGGCTGCCAGCACATTTCGCCATATGCGGGTCAGCTACAGCCATTATCTTGGCGTGCCCTGCCCGCTGACCAATGGCGGACTGAACGAATACGGGGTGGCCGTCCGCGATATCTGGTCAACCTCGTCCGAGCGGCTGATTGCCATGACGCCAAAGGATCAGACCGGACCAAATTACTCGGATCTGGCGCGCATCGTGCTGGAACGCGCCCGCACCGCCCGCGAAGGGGTGCAGATCATAGGGGATCTGATCGCCAGCCACGGCTATTCAACCTATGGCGGGAATTCGCATATCATCGCGGATGGCAATGAAGCCTGGGTGGTGATTGAATTTGCCGGCGGACGGCGTCTCTGGGTCGCCGAGCGGCTGGGGGACCACAGCATCCGTGTCTCCCGCCCGGGCTATATCGGGCAGATCCCGGCCGAGCCGGACGAAGATTTCCTGTTCCCGCAGCATTTCATCAGCACTGCCATAGATCTGGGCTGGTATGATCCGGCTGCAGGTGTCTTTGACGTCAATGCCGTCTATGGCGATGGCAAGGGTCGCTGGGAAGGTCAGGCCTGGATCGAGGCTGAGATGCAGTCCCGCGCCGCCCGCCCCGAAAAGCTGGGACTCGAGGATATCGTCTGGGCCATCGCGACCGAAAAGCTGACCGGGGATACTGCCGGTTATGGACAGATCGTGCCGCTGACGGAACCCGACTTCCCGGAGCAAAGGATGATGTGGCATGCCGCCATCGGCCCGGTTGCCGCGCCACTGACGCCGGTCTTCCTTGGCATGGATGAGGTGCCGCCGGCCTATCGCCAGCACCGCCATCTGACCGAAGGTGAAAGCGGCCGTTTCCTCGATCGCCGCAAGGAAGCGAAATCACCCGAGGTGGTGTCACGGATCCCGCAGGGGATCGAAAGCGCCGATGGTGCGGTCTATCAGTTCCGCAAGCTCATGCATCTGGCCTTTCAGGATGGCGAGGCCCTGCTGCCCGAAATCTACAGCCACTGGCGCGATCTTGAGGCGCTGATCCGGGCCGATCTGCCTGAGACGCTGCGGGCCTCGGGCCTGTTGAGCGCAGCGGGAGAACGCGGTCTCGCCTGCCGCCTGCTGTCGGACTTCAGCACGCGCTGGATGGAGCGCAGCCTTGACGACTGTGATGCGCTGGCCCGGGCCGCCTATGTGCGCCTCAGGGTGCGCGGCGGGCTGAATATGACAACGAGCCCGCTTTCCCCTGCGCAGATCTGGTAGGCAAAGGCTGCTCCGGTCGTAAGACCGGGGCAGTGAGCTGCTGCCAGTTTCATGGACACGAAGATAAGATCGCGCCCAAGGAACCGGAATGCAGATATGACGAGACGGAAGTTCAGCCGCGAGTTCAAATGAAGGAGGCCACCATCTGGGACCCCAAGGCGATATCGACGAAGCCGCAGGCCACGGCGGCCGCCGATCCGCCGGAGGACCCTTCCTGCATGCGCGTCAGTCATGAGCGTTCCGGGTCGGGCCAGGTGAGAAGAAGGCGAATTCTGTGGTCACGTTCTTTCCCACTGTCACGGCGTCCGCTGCATTCAACTGAGCAACGGAAACGGCATCAGCGGCGGGTTCGGAACGCAGGCCTTCGGCTTCTGTTGATCGGGGGACAAAATGAAACCACTCTTTCCGAAGGCTTCCGGTCCGTGATGCGGGACAAACTGGATGAGGGCCTCCTGCCCGGCGCCTTATGCCGGCGCAGGTTCATCCTGTGGTCGTTGGCGCCTTGCGCCTCGATGCAGGCGACGGCGCGGGCCATACCCCTTTGGTCCTGGAGTGCGTCACGACGCTGATAGGGCTGGCGGGGAACATTGCCATTCTGATCGGCGGGCCAGGCCAGTTACAGGGTCACCCCTCCGCCAGATAATTGGTCAGGTTCTGATGCGCATAGAGCAGGCGGATGATCTCAATCCCCTGCCCGGCCTGCTGATAGATCACCAGATGGCTGCCGCTGGGATGGATCCGCACCGGAGGCGTAAACTCTGCCCGCTCACGCGCCATGTCGGGAAAATCCGCCAGAAGGTCAAGGAGTGTGAACAGGACATCCGCATAGCGATCTGCCCGGTCAGGCCCCCAGCTTTCTGCCCCGTGGCGCCAGATCGCAGCCAGATCGGGCCGTGCAGCCGGACGCAGCAGCCAGCCCGGTTCGCTCTGCATCTCAGCCGTCGCGCCCGGTCCGCATCGCAGTCTTGAAAGCGGCCCTGTCCAGGGCTTCGGCCGGGCCACTGCCCAGCCCCGCATCCACTGCCTCCTGCAAGCTCACCCGCGCCTCGATCCGCTGCCGGTCGCGCCGGATCAGGTCGCGGACATAATCGCTGGAATTGGCATAGCGCCCGGATTTCGCCTGATCTTCGACCCAGGCCTTCATTGGCTCGGGCAGCGAAATGTTCATCGTGCTCATCGGCGTTCTCCTTGCCCGCAAGGTATGGCAATCTTTGCCATCCGGCAACAGAGAATCCCGCGCAAACTTGCCCCGGCAACCATCTGCTGCCACCAGCCAGGGCAAATCGGAGGGTCGCTCTGGCAACCGGGCCAGCCACAATTCGGTTGCGCGGCGCGCTATGCCCGAACCGCAACTGCCGCAATCCGGGGCGTGATGGATGCCGGATACGGGGGGCGGAGCGTACTCAGTAAGAAGTTGACAACAACTGTCAATTTTCGGACTAGGGGATAAAGCAAGCCAGCGTCCGCAAGCCAAGCTTCCAATCAGACAGTTTCCAGCAGGACAGCATGGCCAGATCCAGACTTCTATTCGCGGCAACGCTTGCGCTCACCACTTCACCGCTTGCGCTCTTTGCCCAGACCACAGCAACCAACAACGACACAGCAGACACCAACCACCTGGGCGTGATTGTGCTTGATGCCGACGCGCCCGCAGTCACTGCGGGAACCGGGCCGAATTTCAGCCTCGATGCAGAGGGTATCGCGCGCACGCAGGCGAGCACCTTGCAGGATGCGTTGCGCGATGCGCCTTCGGTCACGACCACCCGCCGCGGCAATCTGCTGACCGGTGGCATTTCGATCCGCGGTTTCGGTGGCAACCACCATTATCCCGGCGACCCGGCGACAAAGATTGTGGTTGATGGTGTGGCTGACAATCCGGGCCGCTTTTATCAGGGCTCCTCGGGCGCGATCTCAGACCCCGCTTTGTTGCGCTCGATCGATGTGACCACCGGGCCGCTGGCCTCGCTGGAATATGGATCGGGGATTACCGGCGGTGCGGTCACCGCGCGCACCATCAACGGATCAGACCTGACCGGCGACCAGGACGGGTTCCGTATCCGCCAGATGCTCGGCGCCAACAGCAATGGCGATGGCTGGGTGACCTCATCCACGCTGGCCTGGCAGATGAACAGCTCGGTCGACTTCCTGCTGAACTATACCCGGCGCGGACAGGGTGCCCAGGAAGATCCCGATGGCAATGAGACCGCGCGCGGTTTCAACGTGCCGTCGATGCTGTTCAAGTCGCGGTTCCGGCTGGACGACGCCAATAGCATCACCCTCAGCTATACCCGCTATGAAAGCTCGGAAAGCAACGTCAACCTCTCGAACCTGCTGAATGATTTCGGGGGGCTTGGCCTTGCGAATATCGACCGCAAGGGGAATGTGGCCGCGCTGACCTGGAACTACAATCCTGCCGACAATGATCTGCTTGATCTTGAACTGACCTACTCGCATTCGGATCAGGATCACAATATCGAGGCGCTGACGCCCGGCTTTGCCCAGACCCAGGCCGGCCTGTTCAACACCAAAACCGACCGGGTCACGCTGACCAATACCGCGCGGTTTGACACCGGTGTCATCGGCCACAGCCTGCGCGCGGGTCTCTCCTGGTCCAACGAAGACCGCACCCGCCTGAGAACCTCGCCCGCGAGTGGCAAGGATCGTCGTCTCAGCCTCTTCGCCATCGACACGATGGATTTCGGCAATGAGCTGCTTGCGACCATCGGTCTGCGTCTCGAAGATCAGAAGATCAGCGCCACGACCGCCCCGCGTGGGCCCTATGACAATCTGGCCCGCACGCTTGGCCTCGGGTTGGAAAAGGGCTTTGGCAACGGTCTGAAGGTCTTTGGCTCGTTCACCTATACCGAAGCGCTGCCGACCTATGACGTGCTGGCCACCTATGACGACAATCTGCAGCAGTCGCGCAACTGGGAAGGCGGCGTTCGCTATGAGGGCAGCGATCTCCTGGCGGCGGGCGATACGCTCAGCGGCTCGATCACGCTTTACCGCAGCGAAATCTGGAACACGATGTATGCCCTTTCCGTTCCCGGCCGGCAGCTGACGCGTGAAGGTGTCGAGATCGCGGCGCATTACAACATGGCAAGCGGCACCTATCTGAACGGCACCGTGAACCTGACCAAGAACGAGCGCCTCGTCGCAGGCGGCGTATGGACGTCGGACAACTACAGCCCCAGCGACACCCTCGCGCTGACGGTTGGCCATAAATTTGCGTCCGGGCTTGATGTATCCTGGCGCATGGAGGCCCAGAAGGGCATTATCGTCAGTAATGCGAGCAACACCGGCACTGATCATCACGGCGGGTTTGGCGTACATGACCTCAAGGTCAGCTACACCGTGCCGCAGGGCAATCTTGAAGGCCTGGTGGTCGATTTCGGCGTCGAGAACGTCTTCGACCGCTCTTACCACTATGCAATGACGCCTCTGCAAGGCGCGACCGGCCCCCGCCCCGGTGAGCCATGGGTGAACGAGAACGGCCGCAACTTCCGCCTGAATCTCTCGAAAACCTTCTGATCCAGGCCCAGCCGAAAGAAAAAGCCCCGGATGCAATCGCATCCGGGGCTTTTTTGTCTGGTCAGGTAAGGATCAGTTCGCGCGGGTGATCCGGCGCAGGAAATCCGCCTTCTCATCCTCGGCGCCAAGCGATTTGTTGACCGCAAAGACCGCGCCTTTGCCATCAATCGCGACATGGTTGGCATAGCTGCCGCCCTCGAGATGCGCGACCACCTCACCCTCATTGTTCACCGCAGTCACGCTGCCCGCCTCACGCGAGGAAACCCAGGCAAGCCCGCTGGTCGCATCATAGACAACATTCAATGCGCCTGCGCCGACAGTAATATCATGAAGCACGTCGCCGGTCTCGCGGTTCAGCACCAACAGATTATTGCTGTCCTGCGCGGCCACGAACAGACGACCGGTCGCAGGGTCGACATCAAGCCCGGTTGCATTCTTCGCCCCCGGAAGCGCGAAGACCTTCTTCACCTCAAGGCTGGCAGCATCAATGACCGCCAGTTCATTGCTGACGCGGCTGACAACATAGACCTCGCCTTTCGCCGGATCGATGGCAAGGCTCATGACATAGAAGTCACCGCCGCGCTCAGCCGAACGGATGTCGATGACGCCCAGCGGCGCAAAGCTTTCGCTGTCAAAGACATAGACATTGCTGGTGGCCGAAGACGAGACAAAGGCGCGTTTGCGCACGGGGTCGATGATGACATCGCGCGAATGGTAAACAGTGCCGGGGGCGAACTGATGCACCAGCGACAGATCGTCCTGCGCGTAGACCGCAATCGTATTGTCCGGCGTATTGGTCACCCAGATCCGGCCTGCAGCCTCGTCAAGGCCAAGCCCGAACACACCCGCAGGCGCCAGTTTGAACGGCCCCTTCGGAGCGCCCTCCTTTTCCGGCGGCTTCTGATCTTCGGGGAAATCCGCCGGAGTGACGCGGGCCAGAACCTCAAGAGTTTCCGGGTCGACGCGCAATAGTTCAGAGGTCGCCGCATTGAAATCCGCCGCGGTCACAAAGAGCGCATCGCTGCGGGCGCTGTAGGTGGACTGATACAGTCCCTTCGCCGGTTGCACGGCCGTGACTGTCCAGTCCTTCTCGTTCAGATAGTCCAGTGGCTTTGAAATCTTGAGGTCGACCGTCGTCGTCATCGACGGATCTTCCAGCAGCGCCACCAGGGGATGCAGGCCAGTGGCCGCATCGGAGGGCAGCGTGAAGGTCAGGCTGGCATTCCCCTTTTCATCTGCTACCAGCACCATATCGGACAGAACCTCTGTGCCACGCTGCAAAACAAGTTTCTGCCCCGGCGCGAGACCCGTGGCCGAGATACGGACTTCGCCGCCGGCATGAACCGGAATGCCGGGAACAGCACTTTCCGCCCGGATGCGGCCTTTGAAGTCTAAGGGGGTCGGAAAGCCCGCATCAGCAAGGACCAGCGATGGTGCACTGAATGTGGCGATGCAAAGCGTGGCGAGGAGGGTTCGTCTGAAACCGGAGCTGTACAAGTCTTGATCCTTTTCGCGAGACCCGTCTCTTGGATGATACTGCAGTAAAAAAGTCAACTATTCTCGCCAGCGGATGTACCCCCTGCCGCTGACCCTCCTGCCATCGGCCCCCTCCACCGGCCATAATCCGGATAATCCGCTGTCACTCATTGCTGCTCAGGTCACCGGAGAGATCATTCAGGAATTGCGGGCCATCAAAGATCTCGCCTGCAACAGCAAAAGCGCGCCAACCTTGCGCCAGCGGAGCAGTAAACAAATCGGGTCTTTCTGATCAGCTCTCAAACATCATCCTGATATAGGGCTTTGAAAGCCAATGGCTGCGACATGTCGGTTTCCGGGCTGGATGCCGACAGCTCGATCCGGGATGTGATTATTTCCCAGGCCTGACCAGGCGAGGACAGATCCGGATGAGGCGATCCCTTACGGTGCAGAACGGGTCCCCGCGCGGCTTCCGTCAGGATCAGCTTGTCCAGCGTCAGATCCGAAACACCACGCCTGAGCCGGTCATTCTCCTGCTGAAGGTGCTTCAGTTCTTTCAGCTGGTCTACGCCTATTCCGCCATATCGCTTGCGCCAGCGGTAATACGTCTGTTCGACAACGCCGATACGCCTGATCCCGTCCAGACAGGGCAAACCTTGCCCCATCAGAACCTCAACCTACCGCAACTTCGAGACAATCTCTTCCGCGTTAGGTCGCTTGTTTGCCATTTTCGGTCCTCCGTTTCCTAAACGTAACGGCGGACCACTTCACCGGGGGAGGATCAACAACGCGATGGTCGAGACCTTCTACAAAACCATCAAGTCGGAACTGACCTGGCCGGTCGCATGGCCATCCCGCCAACAGGCCGACAGCGCCGTCGCGAGAGACATCTGCGAGCTCCAAAATCCCGTCGGAGACATTCATCGTTTGGCGACCACTGCCCCATCGCATTCGAGTGATGGGCAGGGGAAGTGAGCTAAATGCTCTCTACAAAAGCCGGCCAAGTCCGGCGACCCGAGGCCGGGAATTTCGGATCGCCGCATCTTACGCGGAACTGAGCCACGTCTGACGATGGATTTCCGGTCCTGTTTGGGTCAGAGGGGTGTTTTCCTTGTTCTTTTCCCTGGCTGCATTTGCCGGGCCTTCGCTTTGTGATGCCGATCAGGGACGGCGGCATGGAGAGCGACAGCGGGATCAGCCGCCGCGCAGTACGATGGCAGGGTCAATTCTGGCGGCGATAATGGCAGGGATCAGACCCGCCGTTACGCCTGCCGCCAGAAACATGGCTGCAAGCTGGATAAGGCCGACAGGAGACAGAACCGCATGTGCCGCCGGGTCCAGCAATCCGGCCCCCTGCATCTGCGCCAGAAGATAAAGGCCGAGGTATTTGCCGCCGATCATACCTGTCAGCAGACCACCAAGAACCAGGGCTGCGATCTCGGTCTGAACATGGCCGATGATCTGCCATTGCGTCGCCCCTATCGCGCGGCGAATGGCGATTTCCCGGCGTTGCTCCGACACCGAGAACATGAAGGTTGTGGCAATCGCGAAAGCACAAAGGCCCAATGCGACACCACTGATTGCGGCTGCGACGAAATTGTAGATTGCAAGGATACCCGCCGCGCGTTCGGCGTGATGCTGGCTGGACCAGATTTCCACCGCCCCGGCCTCCAGCCAGGGGGCCAGGCCCGCGCGCAGATCCGCCTCGTTCAAAACGGCGGTATCCGCCTGCAGATAGCTGCTCCAGAGAATGGTCTCCTCCGCCATGACCCGGTCACGCGCGGCCAGCCGCAGCACCGCCCGGTCGATCGTCCAGAAAGGCGGGCGGATCTCACCGTCAAAGACCCCGGCAAGCCTGCAGCGCATGGTGCCGAAATGCAGCCATTCGGGCAGCGGCCCCTTTAGCTGATCGGCAAGGCGGCGACCCATCAGGCAGCTTCCCGGCTCCGGCTTGCGATCGGGGCTGAGGCTCAGCCGGTAGGCCAAAGGGAAATGCGGATCGCTTGTCAGGATTTCCACCATGCCGGCGGCAGGCAGTTCGGCAATCGGGCTAAATTGCCGCGCATAGGGCGAGACGGAGATCCCCGCCCCGGCAAAGGCGGCTTTCAGCGCCTCCTCCGTCCAGGGGGCGAGATGGTCCGCATCGGTGTGGCCCCGGCTGACCTTCTGTGCCGAGAGCATCGGAAAAGTCAGCACCGCCTCATGATAGAGGCTGGCACGAATGCGGGCATCGAAGCCTTCGGTCGCGGCAGATGTGATGATGCGATTGGCAAGAATGACCGCGAAACAGGCCGAGACGAGGCAATAGATCAGCAGTCTGCGCAGGATCACGCGACGAAAGGGGCGTCGCACCTTCATCAGGCGACCTCATGCAGCCGACCGTCCCGCAGCACGAGAACGCGGTCGAAATGGCGGCTGTACGCGTGGTTATGTGTCACCATCACGAGGCTGTGCGGGCTGTCCTGCCCTCGCCCAAGGATCATCTCCAGTATTTCCTGGCCTGTCTGGGGGTCGAGGCTGCCGGTCGGCTCATCCGCCAGGATCAGGCGGGGCGCATGGATTGTGGCGCGGGCAAAGGCCACGCGTTGCTTTTCGCCCCCCGAAAGCGCGCTGGCGGGCACCGCAGCAAGATGCGTGAGGCCAAGGGCTGCCAGCCGTTCCGCCGCACGCTGATGAGCAGCCTCAGCCCGGACGCCGTCAAGCCGCAGGGGCATGGCGATATTGGCAAGCGCCGTCAGCCCTTCGATCAGAGCATAATCCTGGAAGATGAACCCCAGCTGCTGACGGCGCAGCCTGGCACGAACCCGGTCTGCGGCCCCCGCCGGATCAATGTCGAAAAGGCGCACCCGCCCGGCATCCGGGCTCCGGAAACCGCTGATCACCTCCAGAAGCGTGGTCTTTCCCGAACCGCTTTCGCCAAGGATGCAAAGCCGCTCGCCGGGCGCGACCGTCAGATCGACATGGTCCAGCACCACCCGGCGGTCCTGGCCGCCATGATGCACCACAACCCGCTCAAGATGCAGCGGCAGCGCGGCCTCACTCATTGGCCGCCGCTCCGTCAGGCCCGCCTGGCTTCCGCGCAGCAGGCATACACAAAAGGGCAAGCCCGGCTTCCAGATGCTCCTGCACCAGCCTGGCGCGGCGTTTTTCCAGATCGTAAAGCCTGGCGGAAAGATCGGCGGCGCATCCGGTCTCTGCCCTGGCCGGAGGCGTCAACCCGGCCTGCAGCACATGGGCCTCGGCCAGGGCCAGGGTCAGCTCGGCATGGGCCAGCATGAAGGCCGCTTTGCTTTCACGGGCCGCGATCAGCGCATTGGCGACCGCGATCCGTGCCCGCTGCACCTGCCGGTCACCCTTGCCCTGATCAATCAGCGGCACCATCAGATTGAGCAAAAGTTCCAGCTGGGCCGGGCTGTCCGGCCCAAGCTGATTGGGCACGATGCCAGACAGCGCGATCCAGCGATCAATGCGGGCGGCGTCCAGCCCGTCTTTGGCAATCCGGTGCAAAACCGCGTTGCGCGCTTCCAGCGCGGAACCTTCATAGCATTGCTCTGCCGTCCGGGCACGCAAGGGCCCCGGGTGCAAAGCCGCGATCCGCAGATCCGGACCGAAGGGGGCGCCGCCTGTGCCATGGGCAAGACTGGCGCGGCTGGCCTCATACATGGTCCGGCGCGCGGCATGGGCGGATTTGCGGCTTTGCAGCGCGGTCTGCCCGGCCGCAACCTCGTTGCGCGGCAGGGTACCAAGCGCCAGCTCACCCTGCATGTCCTTTATGCGGCAGCTCTCGGCATCAAGGGTCAGGCCGGCCTCTTCAAGCGCCAGCCCAGCGTCTAGGGTATCTGCCAGCTGGTCTAGCAGTTGCTTTTCGGCGCCTTGCCGGGCAAGCGCGCTTTCCTGTGCAACCAGAATGGCGAAGATCTCGGGCGTATTCCGGAACAGGACATAGATCGCCCGGATGAAATCCCATTCGATAACAAAGGCATGATTGCGACCCCTGACCGAGAAGCCGCCGCTTTCATGCCATTGGGACCTGCCCTGAACCATGACGCTCAGGCGCGGCAATGCGCCCCGGCGCAGTTGATCCAGATCCAGCAAAAGCTCTGCCTCGCGCAGTCGGGCGGTGTGAAAGGCCGGGCCATAACGGCGGACGTGATCGCCAAAGGCAAGACCTTTGGCGGGCGCATCCTGCGCGAGATCCAGGGTAACCTGGTCGATCAGCGCTTCCGCCCGGTCAAAATCGGGCGCAGCACATCCCGCGCCAAAGGCCACCGCAAGCCAGAGCAGGCGGGAACGCAGGGTCATGGCGCGGCCTCTGTGATGGTTTCGAACAGGCAGCTTGCCGATTGCGGTTCGCTCGCGAGACCTGTCGGATCGAAGCGAATTTCAACCTCATGCGTGCTGCCATCGGGCAGAGGGCTGCGAAGGGCCGAGATGCGCGTGACCTGACCCGTCAGGATCCCCGCCTCCAGCGCTAGGCGGGCGGTGACGCGGCGATCGGTGAAAAGCGACAGGTCGCGCAGATGCACCGGAACTTTCGCGCGGAACATGCCAGGGCGGGCAAGGCTGATCACATGTTCGCCGCGCCGCACCGCGACAAGGGCACCCGTCGTCAGCGCGGGCGCCACAAAGCTGATCACACCAGCGGTTTCGCTGCGCAGAGAAAGTGTCCCGATATGGTCCTGAAGCGCCTTTCTTTCATTGGCGAGGGCCGCGCTTTCCTGCTGCAACTCAATCAGTCTGAGGGCATGTTCTGCCTCCAGCAGGGTAAGCGCAGGGGCGGTCTGCGCGGCAAGATCGTCAATTTCGGCAAGCTGATCCTCGGCAAGTTCCAGCGAGAGGCGGTCGAGCCTGCCTTCGCGATGGCGGGTGGCGGCAAGCGCCGCCGCCTCGCGCGCGCGCATGCGTTTGCGATCAACGGCGCGGGCCTCGGTCGCGTGACGGGCGAGGGCGGAGGCATGGGCGGCTGTTGCAAGGCGCTGCCGGTCCTCAAGTCCAAGGGCGCGCAGATCCAGCATTTCCAGCTGAGCGCGTTCATTTTCAGCGCGGAAGGTCAGTAGAACGTTGTCCGGCTGGACCAAGTCTGAAACCGAAAGCCCGGTTGACGCAAATCCATCGCGCAGAGCAATCAGTGGCGTCTCTTCGGCCCAGTCCAGAAAGCAGGTCCTGAATGTCGCAGGTTCAACCGCAGCCCCCGATGGAGACGTAGCCGTCAAAGCCACTGCCGCCCGGACCTCCGGTGCGACACTGGCGGGGCCATGGCCAAGTCCTGCTGCGACGGCACCGGTCAGGGCCATCGCAGCAAGACCTGCGGTTATGTAAAAACGCAGCACGTCAGGCAGCGTCAGGGGGCGCAGCCGATCTGCTGCACCATGCTGCGCGCCAACCCGGCGGACCGGGCATGGTTGTCGTAAAGCTGTTCCAGCGTCGATGCGGCTGTGCCGGCCCGCGCGTTTTCGACATAGACCTGGTAATAGGATTCTGCGGCCTGGCAGCTGGTGCGGGTCTGCACATTCTGGCAATTCGATGGGCAGGTATAGGCGGGCGGGCGAACAGTGACACTGCCACCACCGGTACCGCCAGTGCTGCCGGAGCCGCCGCTGCTGTTGCTGTCAGAGCTGCCGCTTTCATAGCAGCCTGCAAGCACAAGAACTGCGGCGAGGGTCAGGCTGAGCTTCAGAATTTTCAAGGTATTACTCCCGTTTTCATCAGACCGGGCAGGAAGACTGCGTCCCTGAACTGCCCGTCCTGAACCATGTGATCAGGACGGGCCTAGCATCGGGCGGATGCGGCGGGCTGCCCCCATATGGGTGAAGACCCCGCCCGACAGCCTCGGAAACTGACATGGCGCGCGGTTCGCCCCCCCTTACGGGCGAGGTGATGCCGGGCTGCACAGGGCAAGACCCGGTGAAGACCTGATGGGGGGACAGGCGTGATGTCAGTCGGGATCGGGGTCCGTCAGACCGATGGCCATGCGGATAAGCTGGGGCTGGCCATTCGCGCCGGTCTTCGAGAAGACAGATTTCAGCTGGCTGCGCACCGTCTCGACCGAAAGCGAGGCTGCCGTCGCGATTTCAGCCGGCCGCTGTCCGTCAAGGATGGCGGTGAGAACCCTCGTCTCGGCAGGCGTCAGCCCATAGCGCCGGGCAAATTCAAGCGCCGGTGCAGCGGTCCGCGCCAGAACCGGAGTGAATACGGCAGCCACGGTCTGGCCGCTGAAGGCAATGCCCCCTTCGTTCTGGCCAACCGGCATCAGGGTGATCCCGAAACCGCCATCCTGCAGGGTGACGGGCAGCACGGCCCGCGGGCCACGCAGCATCTGTTGCAGCGCGCTCTGGATATCGGGATTGCGAAACCGCAGCGTCGCATTTGGCCCAAGGCTCGCCGCGCGGCCATCTGCCAGGTATTTTTCGGCGGCGGGGCTGACATGGCTTGCCCGGCCCACCGGATCGACCAGCACAAAGCCGACACCGCCCGCTTCGCTCAGCCAGCCGGTCAGTTCAGCGCCGATGCCGGAGTGATGGTTGCGCCGGTAAAACTCCGACGCGCGGCGCAGATGCGGGGCAAGGCGGCTCAGAAGCCTGGCCCGCGCGGCATTGCGTTCCTCATCGACGTCGCCGCTGAGGGTGGACAGCAGCAGGAAACGGCCTTCGGTGCGCTCGATGGTCACGCCGACCCCGGTTTCCTGGTCAAAGCGGCGCAGGAAATCGTTGTAATATTCGGTACGGTGAAACCTGTCGCGCGCGACCAGCTGCTCGCCGACGATCGCTGTGCCGACAGGGGTGCGCCCGACCTGCCACATCCAGGGATTCAGGGCCCCGTAATGGCTGAGATAATCGCGTTGCGCGACATCCGGGATGCCCGACTGAAGGGTGACGGCGCCCCTGCCGCTCTGGCTGTCATGAAAGAAAAGCGTGGCGCATTCCACATCCGCCAGTACCGCAAGACGACCGATGAATTCCTCCCAACGGGTCTCTCGCAACAGAGAGGCATAGATCAGGGGAATAAGCTCGTCGGCAGCATCCATGGGCGGCGACAATCCCTTCTTCGACTGGCTCTGGTGGAAATGAAAATCACATCAAAAGGACGCCAGATGAAACTGACGCCAGATGAAACTAAAGACTATATCTGCTGCATTTATACTGACCGCAGTGGCGGGCTGTGTCGATGGTTTTGACGAAAATGGTGTGTCATCTCAGAAAATCGAATTGCCTGCTTCGATCAGCGCGCGCGTATAGGCATGGCGCGGCGCGTTCAGCACCTGGTCCTGTGGCCCCTTTTCGACGATCCTGCCGTCTTTGAGAACGACCAGGTCATCGGCCATCCCGGGCAGGATGCTCAGATCATGAGTGATCAGCAGAAAGGCCACCTGTTCCCGGTGCTGCAACTCTTGTAAAAGGCTCAGCACTTCTTTTTGCACCGTGGCATCCAGCGCGGAGGTCGGTTCGTCAAGTACGACGAGCTTTGGCGAGGAGGCGAAGGCGCGGGCAATCGCCACACGCTGCTTTTGTCCGCCCGAAAGCCCCGCCGGAAAGCGCGATGCCAGCTCGGGCGGCAACCTGACGAGATCAAACAGCTCTCGCATCCGCCCCCCGGGATCGGGAGAACCGGCCAGATGCGCTGCCCGTTTCAGGATATCCCCGACCCGATGCGCCGGGTTCAGCGTCGCATCGGGGGACTGGAAGACCATGCGCACAAGGTTGCGCTGTGCGAGGCTGCGGGCGTCCCCCGCTGCGGGAAGATCGCTTCCCGCCATCTCGATCCGGCCGTCTTGCAGATCATGTATGCCGCAGATCAGCTTGCCGATCGTCGACTTCCCAGAGCCGGATTCGCCGATCAGCCCCAGACAGCGCCCCGGTGCGATGTCAAAGCTGATCTCTTGCAACACGGATGTGCTCGCGTTGCGGAAGCTGTGCCCAAGGCCGCTGACGCGCAAAAGCGGGGGGGTGGCAACCGCGGCCGTCTGCCTGCCTGAAGCCGGAACCAGCGCACTGGCCAGAAGATGGCGGGTATAGTCATGCGCAGGGGTTTCGGTCAGGTGCAGGACGCTGCCGGTTTCGAGGATCTCGCCCCCGCGCATCACCGCGATCCGGTCGGCAAAGCCGCTGACGAGGCGAAGATCGTGGCTGATCAGCAGATAGGCGGTGCCGCGCCGCTGTTGCAGATCGGCCAGCAGCTCAAGGATCTCGCGCTGCACCGTGGCATCCAGCGCGGTGGTAGGCTCGTCGAGCACGATCAGGTCAGGCTCTGGCGCCAGCGCGATAGCGATGGCAACCCGCTGCTGCATGCCCCCCGAAAGCTGATGCGGGTAAAGCCCTGCCACCTGGCCGGGGTTGCGGATCTGCACCTCTCCCAGCAGTGCCAGAGCGCGCGCATGCGAGGCGGCGCGGGAGAGACCCAGCACATGGCGCGAAACCTCAGTCAGCTGCGCGCCAATGGTCATTGCGGGGTTCAGGGACGTGCCGGGATGCTGGCTGACCGCCGTGATCCGCCTGCCCCGCAACGCCCTGAGCGCGGATGGGCGCAGCGCCATCAGATCCTGCCCCATCAGGTGCAGGCCCCGCGCCTCGCGCCGCGCACCGGGGGGCAGATAGTCCAGCACCGCCAGAGCCGTCGTGCTTTTGCCACTGCCTGATTCCCCGACCAGCGCCAGCGTCTCTCCGGCGGCGAGGCTGAACGAAATGTCTTTCAGCGCAGCGACAAAGCCGGACACAGTCGGATAGCTGACCGAAAGCCCGCACACCTCCAACACTGGCCCCGTCTCCGGGCCCGGCGCGGTCCGGCCCCGGGCGGCAAATGATTCCACCGAAGCAGAAGAAATTTCCCTTTCCAGCACGGACACACGCATCGCTTTCCCTTTTCCTGCCCAGACAGAGAATAGACTACAAGTTCAGTCGTGATTAAAACCCAGACTGAGAAAATACTCAATCGAAAGCTTTGATCTTGTCCCGAAGACTTCTCCTTGCTGGCTTTTTCTACAATCCGCAGGGCAATCACCGGATTTCCTGGCGCCATGCCGATGCGCCATCAGCCGAGGTCTACGGGCTGGAATATTACGCCGGTCTCGCGCGTGAGGCCGAGGCGGCGAAGCTGGATTTCATCTTCGTGGCCGATCACCTCGCGGTCTGGACCGAGGCGAAATCCTCGCTCCACCATTACGCCAATACCCGGCTGGAGCCGATCACGCTTCTGACTGCGCTGTCGGCGCTGACTAAAGAGATCGGCCTCGTCTCGACCGCTTCTTCCTCCTATTCCGAACCCTATAATCTTGCGCGGCAGTTCGCGTCCTGGGATCATATCAGCGGCGGGCGGGCGGCGATCAATATCGTGACCTCGGCCATGGTGAGCGAGGCCCAGAATTACGGCCACGCGGATGTGTTTCGCCACGCAGACCGCTATCGTCGCGCCGAAGAATTCGTGCGCGTTCTGCGTGATCTGTGGGACAGCTGGGAAGATGACGCCCAGTTATTCGATCGCGAAAGGGGCGAGATAGCCGATCCCGCAAAGGTGCATGAGTTGCGCCACGAGGGCGAATTCTTCCGGGTGCGCGGGCCGCTGAACGTGCCGCGCCCGCCGCAGGGCCATTTGCCGGTGTTTCAGGCCGGATCCTCTGAGGATGGCAAGAATTTCGTAGCGCAACATGTGGATGTGCAATTCGTCTCGCTGCGCACCATCGAAGAGGGACTGGCATATCGTGCCGATATCAACGCAAGGCTGGCTGCGCGGGGCCGCGCGCCGGAAAGCCTGAAGATCCTGCACGGTATCCAGCCGGTGGTTGCCGCCAGCCAGGAAGAGGCGCGTGAGAAATTCGCAGCGCTGCAGGCGCTTCAGCCCGACAGGTTGTCGATTGATCTTCTGTCCACCTGGTCGGGGCTGGATCTGAGTGGTGTCGATCCCCATGGCCCATTGCCCGACCTGCCCGCCGCCGACGGCTATAAAGGCGTCCAGACCACACTGGAGCGGGTGCGCCACCATGCGCAGAAAGGCCTGAGCGTGATCGAGATCGCACGGCTGATGTCCGCTGGTGGCGAGATGCACTTTGTTGGCGGCACTCCCGTCCAGATTGCCGATGAGATTGAGGCCTGGTTTTCCTCGGGCGCGGTAGACGGGTTCAATCTGATGTTCCCGCATCTGCCCGGTGACTGGACCGATTTCACCCGGCTCGTGGTTCCCGAACTGCAACGCCGTGGCCTGTTTCAAACTGAATATGGGCCGGGCACCTTCCGCGACCGCCTTGGTCTCGCCCATGCCGAAAACCGTTTTCGCGCAACTGCGCGCTGACCCTCTTCACAAAGGTAGCCACAATGACCCGCAATACCCGCCTCCCTGCCCCGCTGCTCACGCGCCTGCGTGACGCATTCGGTCGCGATACCCGCGCCGATCTTTGGAACGTCGCGCTGGACGAACATGCAAAGGGTTATCTCGACCGCCGCAACCTGCTGAAATACGCGGGCGCGCTCGGGATAGGGTCGGCCCTTGGCGTGACTGGCCTGCTCGGCAGCACTGTCCCGGCACGGGCCGAGGGCAAGCCCGGTGGTACCATTCGCGTGGGCCTTGGCCAGCCGACGGCGGCGTTCAACCCGGTCTTGCTGACCGACAGTTCCTCGATCGGGGTGCTGAGCCAGGTCGGCGAATATCTGATCCTGGATGACGCGGAAAACGGCCTCGTACCGCAGCTCGCTTTATCCTGGGAGGCCAATGACGATCTTTCCGAATGGGTGTTCAATTTGCGCCCGGGCGTGAAATTCCATGACGGGCGCGATGTGACCTCGGCCGATGTCGTCGCGACGTTCGAGCGGCTGGCGGACCCGGAAAGCGGCTCTTCGGCACTCTCGGCCTTCCGGGGGCTCCTGTCCAAAGGGGCTACTTCGGCGAAAGATCCGCTGACGGTAGTGTTCCGCCCCGACGTGCCCAATGCAAATTTCCCCTATTACGTTTCTTCCAGCGTGGTGGCGACCATCATCCTGCCCGCCGATCACGCCGGCGATTACGAGCAAAGCTTCATCGGCACCGGCCCGTTCCGCTTTGACAGCTATCAGCCGCAGCGGGGCATCAGCTTTGTCCGCAATGAAGAGTACTGGGGCGAGAAAGCGCTGCCTGACCGGGTCGAAATCCGCTTTTACGATGACCAGCAGGCGCAGTTCCTCGCGCTGAAATCGGGCGAGGTTGATGTTATCCCCGAGGTCAACAGCCTGACCTCGACCGTCGAGCAGGATCCGGCGCTCAGGGTGCTTGCGGTTGACAGCACCCGCAATGATACGATCCACCTGCGCACCGACAGTGCTGAATTCAAAGATGCCCGCATCCGCCGGGCCTTTGCCCTGGCCATCGACCGTGATGCGGTGGTGGATGGGCTTTACAAAGGCCGCGCGCTCAAGGGAAACGATTCCATCTTCGCGCCGATCTATGCCTCCAGCGACCCCGGCGTGCCGCAAAGGAACCGCGATCTGGCCGAGGCAAGGCGGCTTTTGGGTGAGGCGGGTGTGCCCAATGGATTCAAGGTGACGCTGACCACGGAACGCGCCTATTCGATCCCGGAATATTCCGTCCTGCTGCAAAATCAGCTGAAAGAGGCGGGGATCGAGATCGAGCTGAACCTGATCCCGCAGGATGCCTATTATGGCAAGGCGGTATTCGGGGAATCGCCCTGGCTGGATTCGACGCTCGGCATCACCGATTATGGCCATCGCGGCACGCCGGATCTCATCCTGAACGCAACTCTGCGCAGTGACGGGGCGTGGAATTCGGCACAGTTCAAAAGCGCCGAATATGACGCGCTTCTGGTCGATTACGCAAAAGCGCGCGATCTTGCGGCACAGCGCGAGGCGGCGGGTAAGATCCAGCGGCTCCTGCTGGAGGAAACTCCGACAATCATCACCTATTTCAATAAGTTCATCCGCTTCTCCAGCCGCCGTGTAGAGGGGGTGCGCTTTACGGCAATCTCGCATCTGCTGCTCGCGCGCGCCTGGGTGGCCTGACGGAACGGGGGCTCCGGCCCCCACCGCTGGTGTTTTCGGTAAATGCTGCTTCGGACGTTCCTGCTGCGCAGGCTGACCACGACCCTTGTGACCCTGTTCCTCGCAAGCCTGCTGGTTTTTGCGGCCTGCCAGCTTTTGCCTGGCGATATCGGTCGGGCAGTGCTGGGGCCTTTCGCCGCGCCCGAGGCTGTGGCGGCGCTGAATGCAAAGCTGGGCACCGATCAGCCGGCGCATCTGCAGTATCTGCGCTGGCTCGGCGGGGTGTTCAACGGGTCGCTCGGCGTCTCGCTTTCGCATGGCCAGCCGGTGGCGCCGAAGCTTTGGGCGGCGATGGCGCAATCGGCGCAACTGGCGCTGGTGGTGGTCGGGCTGCTGGTGCCGCTGGCCATGGCTGCCGGTATCTGGGCGGGGCTGCGCAAAGGAAAGCTGGTTGACCGGGTGATCCTTCTGACCGGCATCTCGCTTGCAACAGTGCCGGATTTCGTCACCGCATTGCTTCTGGTGATCCTGTTCAGCCTCTGGCTTGGCTGGCTGCCGGTCTCCGGCCCGCCCGATGGCGCGGGCGCGGCCGAGACGCTGCGCCATCTGATCCTGCCCGCGCTGCCCCTGGTGATCAACCTCTTCGGCTATATCGCCCGCATCGTTCGCGCCGGCGTGATCCGTGCCAGCGAGGCCGATTTCACCCGAACCGCGATCCTGAAGGGCCTGCCATTCCGCATCGTGCTTTTGTGCCATATCCTGCCCAATGCACTGGCGCCGACGGTTGCAGTTCTGGCAACGCAGATCTCGAACCTGCTTGGCGGGATCGTGGTGATCGAGGCGCTTTTCAACATCCAGGGGCTGGGCGCATTGGTGGCACAGGCGGCTAAGGGCCGCGATTATCCGACTTTGCAGGCGGGCGTGCTGACCATGGTCGTGATTTATGGCGTGGTCACATTGCTTGGGGATCTGCTGCAACTGATCCTTGATCCGCGTCAGCGCGAAAGGCCCGGCGGATGACAAACTCCCGCGCCTCGCGCGCCCCTTTGATCATCGGCCTCGTGATCCTCGCGTTCTGGCTGTTTTGCGCGTTCTTTGCCGGCGTGATCGCGCCGCAGGATGCCTATGCCGACAATATCCTGCGCACGATGGAGCCCCCCTCGGCCGAGTTCTGGTTCGGCACCGATATGCTGGGCCGCGATGTGTTCTCGCGCGTGTTGACCGGCGCGCGCCCGATCCTGACCACCGCGCCGCCCGCAACTCTGGCCGGAGTGGCGCTCGGGGTGATCCTCGGGCTGGTCCTTGGTTATCTCGGGGGCTGGGCCGATGTGGTGTTCAGCCGGATCCTTGATACATTGCTCGCGATGCCGCTGATCGTGACCGCCATGCTGGTTCTGACCACGCTGGGCGGCTCGCCGCTGACGGTGACGCTGGTGATCATCGTGATCTACACGCCACTTGTCGCGCGCACCATTCGAGCCGCGGTCCGCGTCGAGGCGGCCAAAGACTATGCGATCTCCGCTCGGATCTGCGGCGAATCCGCCTTTGGCGTGATGTTTCGCGAGATCTTGCCCAATATCCGTCAGGTCGTGCTGATCGAGGCGATGACGCGTCTTGGTTATGCGTTTTTCACCATTTCGACGCTGAGCTTTCTGGGCCTCGGCCTGCAACCCCCTCAACCGACTGGGGGCTTGCGGTGGCCGAATCCTATGGGCTGTTGACGGCAGGCATCTGGTGGGTGGCGACCTTCCCCGCCCTCGCGATTGTGTCGCTGGTGATCTCCACCAACCTCATCGCCGAAGGGCTTGGCGCATTCGATGACTGAGAGGCCTCATGACCACATTGCCTGATTTGCCGCGCGAAGGCCTGGTGCCGCCGCGGATCGAATGGCCAACATGGGGCTTGCTGGCTTTGTGCTATGGGCTTTGGCTCTGGGCCGGGTTCTGGCTTTATCCGCTGTCCCCCGGGCTGGCGCTGATTGTCATCGGGGTCACTGTCGCGCTGCATTCCTCTTTGCAGCATGAGGTGCTGCATGGCCATCCGACCAGAAATGCGCGGCTCAACGAAGCGCTGGTCTGGCTGCCGATCGGCATCTTCTACCCCTATCGCAGTTATAAGCTGACCCATCTGCAGCATCATAATGACGAGCGCCTGACCGACCCGCATGATGATCCCGAAAGCTATTACATCGCGCTGTTCGACTGGCTCGGGATGCCGCGCATCCTTCGGGCGGCGCGGATCGCGAATAATACGCTGATCGGGCGGGTGGTGATCGGCCCCTGGTTTGCGGTGACCGGCTTTACCCTGGCCGAAATGCACCGTGTCGCGGCAGGGGATTCCAAGACCCGTAACGCCTGGGCGCATCATCTTGCAGGCCTCGTGCCGGTGCTGGCCTTCATCCAGTTCGGCATGGGGATCCCGGTCTGGCTTTATGTGCTGGTCTCGGGCTGGATCGGGCTGGGCCTTCTGGCAATCCGCACCTATTGCGAACATCAATGGGCCGAAGATCCGAATGGCCGCACGATCATCGTCGAGCGCTCCATTCTGGCGCCGCTGTTTCTTTATAACAACCTGCATTTTGTGCATCACAAGTTGCCGCGTGTGCCCTGGTATCGGCTGCCCGCCACATATCGCGCAGCGCGCGGCGACTGGGCGCGGCTGAATGGAGGCTATGTGTTTCCCAGCTATTTCAGCATCCTGCAGCGCTTCGCCTGGAAAGTGAAAGAGCCGGTTCCGCATCCGCGCTGGCGTCGAAACCGGGACGGGGAAGGGGACGCGCCATGAGCCTTGTGGTCTCTTTCGGCATGTATGACTGGCCCGAGGCCCGGGCGGCGAGTGACGCGGCATGGGCGGACATCCGGCCCGGCTTGCTTGTCGCTGGCCTTGCGGCCCCGGCCCGGCTTGTCCGTCGCAACCGCGATTTGCCACCTGTGCCTGGCGGGATCCGGGCGCCCGGGGGGCGGTTGCTGGCCCCTGATCCGGCGCAGCTTGCCCCCGATGATCTGGATTTCACGGCGGTCTGACACCATCCGGCGCTGCTCTTGGCCGAGATCTGCCATGGGGTGCTGGATTACAAAGCTTTCCCGGGGCGCGAACGTGTGGGTCAGCTGGATTACGACGGGATCGACGGCTACAGCGGTGCCGCGTATTCCAGTGCCCTGGTAATCCTCCCCTTGGTTAATGGGATGCGGCAGTAGAGTTTTCTCGTGAGCCGTGAGCCGTGAGCCGTGAGCTGAGGAGATTCGAATGAGAAAGAGCCGTTTCACGGAACCGCAGATCATGGCTGTACTTCGCCAGGCCGAGAGCGGTGTGGCCGTGCCTGAACTTTGCCGTGAGCATGGGATCAGCACGGCAAGCTTCTACAAGTGGCGTTCCAAGTATAGCGGCTTCATCGGGCACTGTTGCAAAAGTCAGCCAGCGCGACCGGCCTGGAGCGCGCGCCCGATCATATACTTGTCCAGCCAGATCAGCGGAGAGCCACGTCGCTTCAATGCAGCGTTTTATGACTTCCAGTTCGTCGTGCGACAGCGGGCGGGTTCAGGCCTGGTCATCCCAGCCTCCCAAACCCATGGATTCGCCGTGCGAATCCTGCTCGTTGGGGACTCTGCAACAACGCCGGATGACCCGCGCAAGCTGCGCGGATCAGGTCTGAACAGAAGCCCCGGCAGGGTAGCGACCAGGATTAGGTCCGCCTCGCTCCTGCCCCGACGGTTTTTCCTTTTACCCGATCCGCCAGATTCCCATTACCGGGAAATACAGGGGCTGTGGTGCCGCGCCAGAGCAGCGCTCAATAGGCCTGACGGTAAAGGGCCAGCGCGGCCTCCTCGTCCACGGTGACCGGATTATTCTGCAGCAAACGTGTCTGCAGCATCGCGTCCCTGGCGAGCATTGGCAGGCTGTCTTCCGGCACACTGACATCGCGCAGGCGGCGCGGTGCGCCGGAGCGGTCCATCAGATCCTCCATAAAGTCGACAAAGGCGGCGGCACGGGCCTGCACGCCCTCCCCGGACGGGCCTGTCACCACATCCGCCAGCTCGGCATAAAGCGGCGCGGCGGCGGCCATGTTGTAGCGCAGCACTGGTCCCAGCATCAGCGCATTGGTCAGGCCATGCGGCAGGTGGAAGTGACCGCCCAGCGGATAGGCCAGGGCATGGACCGCGCCCACGGGGCTGTTGGAAAAGGCCTGGCCGGCGAAATTCGCGCCGATCAGCATCCCCTCGCGCGCGGCGCGGTCATCGCCATTCTGGCAGGCATTGACCAGATGAGTGGCCAGAAGCCGCAGCGCTTCGCGCGCGAAGATGTCAGAGAGAAGGTTCTTCCTGTGTCGGCTGGTATAGGCCTCAATCGCATGGACCATCGCGTCGATGCCGGTCGCGGCGGTCTGCACCGGCGGCAGGCCCGTGGTCAGCGCGGCATCCAGCAGCACCCGGTCGGCATAAAGCTGTTGCGAGACGATGCCCATTTTGGTCGTCTCGCCGGTGGTGAGGATGGTGATATTGGTCACTTCCGACCCGGTCCCGGCGGTGGTGGGCACCTGCACCAGCGGCAGGCGCTGGCCGGTCACTTTCCCGATACCGTAAAGCTCGGACAGGGGCTGTTCGCTGACCAGCATAACCGCCACCAGCTTTGCGATATCCATCGAAGAGCCGCCGCCCAACCCCATCACGATATCCGCGCCCGCAGCCCGTCCCTGCGCGACACAGGCCATCAGCACCGCCTCGGGCGGATCGGCGACCACATCGTCGAACACTGAAACCGTGAAGCCATGCGACAAAAGCGAGGCCTTCGCCGCATCAAGCAGCCCGCCATCATGCAGGAATTTATCCGTTACGATCAGCAGTTTGCGCGCCGGGAACCAGTCCTGCAGCAATTCACCCATTCGGGCCGCACCACCCCATTCCACCAGCGTCGAGCCGGGGGTATCAAATGAAAAGGCTTTGATCAGATCCGTCATCTTTCGTTCCTTCCCTTGAGGAAAGCAGAAGGGGGCATCTGGCCCCCGGGGCAGTCAGCTCAGAACGCGCTGCAGAGATATTTCAGTTCGAGATAGTCCTCGATCCCGTATTTCGAGCCCTCGCGGCCAAGGCCGGATTGCTTGACCCCGCCAAAGGGCGCGACCTCGTTTGAGATCAGGCCGGTATTATGGCCGACCATGCCATATTCCAGCGCTTCGGAGACGCGGATGACCCGGCCATGGTCTCGGGTGAAAAAATAAGCGGCAAGGCCGAAGATGGTGTCATTGGCCATGGCGATGGCGTCTTCTTCAGTGTCGAAGACAAAAACCGGGGCCATCGGGCCGAACGTCTCTTCGCGGGCGACCGCCATGTCCGGGGTCACGCCGGTCAGCAGCGCCGGTTGCAGATAAAGCCCGCCGAGGCGCTGGCCGCCGGTGACGAGTTCCGCGCCCTTTTCCACCGCGTCGCGGATATGGCTTTCGACCTTATCGATGGCTTTTGCCTCGATCATCGGGCCGACATCGGTGTCTGGCAGCATCCCGTCGCCCACCTTCAGGCCCGCAATCCGTTCGGACAGCCGCGCGACAAAGGCATCATGGATGCCGCGCTGCACGAGAAGACGGTTCGCACAAACGCAGGTCTGACCGGCATTGCGGAACTTGGACACCATCGCCCCTTCCACCGCCGCGTCCAGATCGGCGTCATCGAACACGATGAAAGGCGCATTGCCGCCCAGCTCCAGGCTCAGTTTCTTAATTGTGGGCGCGCATTGCGCCATCAAAAGCCGCCCCACCTCGGTCGAGCCGGTGAAGGAAAGTTTGCGCACGACATCGCTGTCGGTCAGCACTTTGCCGATTTTCGAGGCCGAGCCGGTGACGATCTGAAACACACCCGCAGGCACCCCGGCGCGCTGTGCCAGCTCACCAAGCGCCAGCGCCGAAAGCGGTGTCAGATCGGCAGGGCGCAGGATCATCGCGCAGCCCGCCGCCAGGGCGGGAGCCGCCTTGCGGGTGATCATTGCCGCCGGGAAGTTCCAGGGCGTGATGGCCGCCGTCACACCGATGGGCTGGCGCAGCACGGTGATGCGCTGATTTGCCTTCGGCGCCGGGATCGTATCACCATAGACGCGCTTCGCCTCTTCAGCGAACCATTCGACAAAACTGGCGGCATAGGCGATCTCGCCTTTGGCTTCGGACAGCGGTTTACCCTGTTCGGCGGTCATGATGCGGCCCAGATCGTCCTGGTGCTGCATCATCAGCTCGAACCAGCGGCGCAGGATCCTGCTGCGCTCGGCCGCCGGGCGGGCCGCCCAGAGCTTCTGCGCGGCTTCGGCGGCGGCGATCACCGCGGGGATTTCGGCCGGGTCCATCTGCGGCACGTGACCGACCTCGCTGCCATCGGCAGGGTTGGTCACCACAGTCATCGCGGCAGAGGCCGCACCGACCCATTCCCCATTGATCAGACAGGCGGATTTCAACAGGCTGGGGTCTTGCAGAACTGGCATTTTGCGTCCTTCGGGCAAACAGGGCGGCAGCAACGGGCAGCCATTAGCCCGTTGCGAAAGTGGTCAGGATCGGGTGGTAAGCCGGCTGAGGTCAGTCCGGCGGATCGTGCGGCGGGCCCTGGCCATGTGTCTCTGCGGTGATCCCGGCAATGACACGCTCTGCCGCAGCTTCGATAGAGATGCGGCCATCCATCGCGGCCTTTTGCAGATAGCGGTGGGTCTGGGCCATTTCGATATTGCGGACCCTGCAAAGCAGGGTCTTGGCGATATCGACAACGGAAAGCGCGGCCTGGCGCTGTTCGGCGGCAGCGATCCGTTCCAGGTTCTTCCGGCGGCGTTTCCAGATGTCACGGCTGATCATCAGATTGGTCAGAAGGCCAAAGGGTTTTACCGGGCGCTCGATCACCGCAGCCGCCCGCAATTCCAGCACCAGTTGCAGCGTCGAGGGATCCTCATAGCCGACAAGCACAATGATCGGCGGGCTCAGATCGGTCAGGCTGGTGATCAGAACCCGGACATCGGCGCGCGCATCGGAATCGACAGTGACGATTGCCACGTCAATATCGTCGGACAGCCGCGCAGGGATCGGCCAGTCAAGACGCGGCAGGCAGCCAATGCGGATCAGGTGGGTCATCAGCGCCTCGGCCTCGCGTCCGGGCGGCAGCAGCACCAGAACCCTGGTGCCTTTCAGATCGCTGATCTTTGGCTGGCCGCTGGGCTTAGGCATGGCTGATCAGATCACCCCCGAAGCTGTGCTCGACCATATAGGGTTCGGGCTTTACCGGGGCCGTGGCATCTTCGATCACCTCAAAGGCATTCTGGTCATTAACTCTGCCAATCCGCGGCCAGAGCCAGCAGTGATGGGTCGCAGCATCGATCCGCACCTCGCCTTCGGGTGCAGAAAAACGCACATCTGCCAGCCGGGCCAGCACCGCATCCAGCGCAGGCAGCTCCGCCTGCCGCGCCGCCTGTGCGAAGAGGTGAACCTGGAAATACGCGGCTTCTGCCCCGGAGGTCAGCGCAATATCCCCGCCAAAACGGGCCTGCATCCCGGCGCGGAAGACCTGGCTTTCCGGGTTTTGCAAAGTGGAAAACCAGGGCGCCGCAGCAAGGAAGCCTTCGGACAGCTCTGCGTCCATCTGTGCAAGATCCGCTTCGTTGGTCGCGAGGCTGGCGATCACTGCCCCCCCTGCCCGGCTGCGGGTTCCGGCAAAAGCCCGGTGCAGCCGGATCGTGTCGCTGCCGACCACGGTCGAGTAGATCACATCGGGGCGCAGGGCCTCAATCTTTGCGATCACATCCGACAGGTCGTCATCCGGAGCGCCAAAGGGCAGGTAAACCTCGCCCACCACCTGGCCCTCGGCCTGCTCAAAGAGATCGCGCATGATGCGGTTGGATTCATGGGCAAAGACGTAGTTATTGCCAATGAAGAACACCCGCCTGCCATGATGGCGCAGCAGATGCCGCGCCAGCGGGACCGAGTTCTGGTTAGGTGCGGCACCGGTATAGATGCAATTCCGCGAGAATTCGAACCCTTCATAAAGCGTCGGGTAGAACAGCAGCGCCTCGCGGCTTTCAACGACAGGCAGCACGGCCTTGCGTGAATGGGACATATGGGTGCCGAACAGCACCCGCACGCCATGGTCATCGGCCAGCTTTTCCGCCGCGAGACAATAATCATCCGGATGCGGCCCGACCGGCAGCCGGCAGGGCTCCAGCGGCAGGCCGTTGATGCCGCCCGCCGCATTCACCTCGTCAATCGCCAGCAAGGTCGCACAGGCCTGGCTGTGTTCGACCGCCGAAGTCTGGCTCGTCTCTGAGAAGAGCAGTCCGACGGGCCAGCTTTCCCGCCGCGTATTGAGAAGTTGCATCACAGCGTCTTCCAGTCGAAGGCCGCTTCCCAGGCCGCCGCCGCGCGGTAAAGCAGCGCCTCGGCGTGATCGCGCCCGACCAGCATCATTCCGACCGGCAGGCCTTCGGCCCGACCGCAGGGCAGACTGATCGCGGGCAGGCCGGTGGCATTGAACGGGGCGGTATTTGCGTTCATCTCCAGCGCGCGTCCGACCCATTCCGCCGGACCGCATCCCGGTTCGGGCAGTTTCGGGGCCTTGAGGGGAACGGTCGGCATCAAAAGCATGTCGTAATCCGCAAGCACCGCCAGATAGGCCGCCTTGAGACGGCGGACCAGGTTCTGTGCCTTGCCATAGGTCTGCCCCCGATACTGACCCCGGAAGTAATGCGCCGCAAGCAGAACCGATTTCACATCATCGGGAAAATCCGCCGCATGATCGCGCCAGTCGCTTTGCGCCCGCATCAGGCTGGTGACGTAAAGCCCCTTCCAGTTGGAGCCGTAATTCAGCCCTTCCATCTGGGCGACCGTGCCTTCGGTGGCAATCGGTGTCCAGATCGCATGGCCCTTGCGGTGCAGCGGGATTGAGACTTCGTCGACGGTGGCGCCCAGCTTGGCAAGGCGTTCTGCCCCCGCCCTGACCGTCCTGTCGATATCGGGTTCGGAATTCGGCCAGCCAAAGCCCTCGGGGATAACTGCGACACGCAGGCCTTTGGCCCCCGCCGCAAGCCCTTCGCTGTAATCCGTGGCGGCAGGCAGTGCCTGCTGGCGCGGATCAAGCCCGTCCGCCCCGGCAATCGCGGTCAGAACCCGCGCATTGGTCGCGACATTGCCCGACATTACCCCGGCATGGTCCAGCGTCATCTCGACCGGCATCACCCCTGTATAGGGCACCAGCCCATGCGTCGGTTTCATGCCGACAAAACCGGCATAGGCCGCCGGGATCCGCACGGATCCGCCCTGATCGGTGCCGATAGCGGCATCGACCAGGCCCGCAGCCACCAGCGCCGAACAGCCCGAGGAAGACCCGCCCGCCGAGCGCGTCTCGTCATGGGGGTTGCGCACCGGGCCCTGCGCGCCGGTATGGCTGCTGCCCGAGACGCAGAAATATTCACATTGCGCCTTGCCCTCGATCACCGCGCCGGCATCCAGCAGCCGGGTGACAAGCGTCGCGTCCACATCCGGCACATAGCCGCGCAGGGTCGAGGCGCCATTCATCATCGGCACGCCCGCCAGCATGACATTGTCTTTCAGCGCCATGCGCAGCCCCGAAAGCGGGCCGCCCTGCCGCCCCTCGACCCGGGTTTTCACATACCAGGCGTTATAGGGGTTCTCTTCCGGCGTGGGGTAATGGCCGGGGGTTCGCGGATAACGCAGTTCGGGCAGTTCCGGGGTCAGCGCATCGACGATCGCGTAATCTTCGGCCACGGCCTCCATCAGGGTGGTGAAGGTGGTCAGCTCGTCTTCGCTCAGCCCGAGGCCCAGATCCTGATCTGCGGCCAGCATATCGTCGAAATTGGGTTTGCGGATGGTCACGTCTCAGCCCTCGATCCCGATAAATGCCCTGGCTTCCTCTTCCGATCCGGCGGCTTTCGGGTCGATGGTCTTCGACACGCTGCCCTTGTCGACCGCCAGAACGCGGTCACAGATCGACCAGAGGAAATCGATGTCCTGTTCGACCAGAATGATCGACAGGTCCTTTTCTTTGCGCAGACGGATCAGCACATCGATGATCTCGTCGCAGATATTGGGCTGGATGCCCTCGGTCGGCTCATCCAGCAGGATCAGATCCGGCTCGCCGCAAAGGCAGCGGCCAAGCGCCAGAAGCTGCTGCTCGCCGCCCGAAAGCATGCCCGCAGGGCGTTCCAGCAGCGGCACGAGGCGCGGCAGCAGGTCAAGCACTTCGGCGATCCTCTCGCGGGCGGCGCGGAATTTCTTCACACAGCCCATGCGCAGGTTTTCCTCAACGCTGAGCAGCTTGAAAAGTTGTTTTCCCTGCGGCACATAGCCGATCCCGGCGCGGGCACGCGTCTGCACCGGCTTGCCCGTGAGCCTATGCCCCCCCTTGCGGATCTCGCCCGCCCAGTTCGGCAATTCGCCCATAATGGCACGCAAAAGCGTGGTTTTGCCCATGCCGTTGCGACCCAGAAGCCCGATACATTCACCACGGGCGAGCGTCAGATCGACCCCCCGCAGCACCGGCACACGGCCATAGCCCGATTTCAGACCGCTTACCTCAAGCATCTGCATTCTCCTTGCGGCCAAGATAGGCGGCCCGCACCTGCGGATCCTTTGAGATCTCAGTGAAACTGCCCTCGGCGATCACTGCGCCGCGCTCGAATACGGTGACGCGCTCGCCGATCAGGCGGATGAAATCCATGTCATGTTCGACCACGATCACTGCGCTGTGCTGTGTGATGTCGCGGATGATTTCGACGGTTTTCAGGCTCTCGCTATGGGTCATGCCCGCCGCCGGTTCATCAAGCAGCGCGACGGCGGGTTTCATCGCCAGCATCTGGCCCAGTTCGACCCATTGGCGCTGACCATGCGCCAGTTCAGCACAGGCGCGATGGCGCAGATCGCCAAGGCCGATATGGTCCAGTACATCGGTCACAACCCCGGCAACCGCCTTGCCCCGCACCCGCCGACGCGCCGCCATGTCGATGTTTTCCTGAACGCTCAGCCCCTCGAAAAGGCTGGGCACCTGGGTTTTGATGCCGATCCCGAGCCGGGCGATCTGCCAGGGTTTCAGCCCCGCCAGCGGCTTCTCCCTGAACGTCACCGCGCCGCGTGTCGGCGCATACTGGCCCGAGAGCAGCCGGAAGAAGGTGGTCTTGCCCGCACCATTCGGCCCGATCAGGCAGCGCAGCTCGCCCTGGCGCAGCTCGAAATCCACCGCCTTGACCGCGTCGACACCGCCAAAGCTGATGCCAAGGCCCCGGGCCTGAAGAATGATCTCGCCGCTCATGCGCTCTGCTCCGTTTCGGCTTTGGGCTTGCGGCGGAACAGGCCCGTGATCAGCGGCACGATCCCCTGCGGCACCAGGAGGACGAAGAAGGTCAGCACAAGGCCCAGCACCAGATTGACCTGCACAACCTGCTGGGTGCCCAGTTTCGTCGTGGCCCATTGCAGCGCGATACAACCCAGGATCGGCCCGATCAGCGTGCCGCGCCCGCCCACGATCACCCAGATGATGATCTGCGCCGATTGCACGAGGCTGAAGATGGTCGGGCTGACAAAAGCGCCCCAATTGGCGAAGAGACAGCCGCCAAGCCCCGCCAGCGCCCCGCCGAGGGTAAAGGTGATCAGCTTCGATTGCGCCACATTATAGCCCAGCAGCTCGGCCCGGACCTCGTTCTCGCGCACGGCGATCGCGGTCTTGCCGGGCGTTGTCTTCAGGTAGAGCGCGATGGCGACGATCGCCGCGACGATCACGATGACCGTCAGGCGGAAGATCTCGGCCGGATCCAGCGGTATCCCACCCGGCCAGGCCAGCGTCGGTATGCCGGTCATGCCGTTGAAGCCTCCGAGCAGCGCCGATCCGATGCGGTATTGCGGCCCCGAGGTAGAGTTGATCAGGTTGAAGAGGATCAGCGTCACCGCCAGTGTGATGACCCCGATGTAGATGTCATTGATGCGGCCATAGAACATGAAATAGCCAAGCACCGCCGCGAAAGCTGCGGGCACTGCCACGGCAATGGCCAGCGCAGCTATGCCTGGGCCGAAATTAATCGCCCCCACTGCCCAGGCATAGGCGCCCAGGCCGAAAAAGGCGGCCTGGCCGAGGCACATGATCCCGCCTTTGCCCCAGACAAAGGCAAGGCTCAGTGCCAGCACCGCCATGATGAGATAGGCGGTGAATTCATAGATGGTGAAGAGCTCCAGCCAGCCCGGGGCCAGTAGTCCCAGCACCAGAGCTGCGAAAAGCAACGTGGGTTGCAGGATGCGGGTCATCAGATCGACCTCCTGAAGAAGCGGCCGGTGATGCCCTGCGGCAGGATGCGGATCAGCACGATGGCAGTAAGCAAAAGCGCGACCTCACCGATCACCGGGGTGAAGACATAGGTGAAGATCTGCCCCACCGACCCAAAGAGGACCGAGGCCGAGAGGTTGCCGGCGATCACCGCCGCCCCGCCCGAAATCACCGTGATGAACGACTTTGCGATGTAAGAGGCACCGATGGTCGGTATCACCCCGGTCAGCGGCGCAAGGGCGGCCCCGCCAAGTCCCGCAAGCGCGGCCCCCAGGCCGAAGGTCAGCGCATAGATCCGGCGCGGCTTGCCGCCAAGGGCTGCAACCATTTCGGCATTTTGCGTAGTAGCCCGCGCCTGCAGGCCAAAGGTTGTCAGTTTGAACAGGCAAAACAGCCCGGCGAACACCGCCAGCGCCAGCGCGATCAGAAAGATCACATAGCCGCTGACGGAGTAGTCGCCGATGCTGACGCTTGGAAGCGGCGTCGGAATCCCCGTGGTCGTATTGCCCACCAGCATGGTCATGCCACCGATCAGTGCAAGGCTGATCCCCCAGGTTGCCAGCATGGTATCAATCATCCGCCCGTAAAGGTGACGGATGACCAGCCATTCCAGCGCCAGGCCGACCATTCCCACCACAAGGGGGCCAGGATCAGCGCGCTGATCCAGAAGTTCAGACCGGCATAGTTGGTGCCATAGATTGCCACATAGCCGCCGAGCATAAGAAACTCGCCATGGGCCATGTTGATGACCTTCATCATCCCGAAAACCACCGCCAGACCGATGCTGATCAGCACCAGAATGGCAATGGACCCCAGGATTTCGATCACGAGGACGGACGCGAAATCCATGCTTTTTCCTTAGAAATCGATGACGTATTGCTGGTTGTCATCCGGGTTTGCGATCAGGTCGCAGACCAGGGCGGTGTCAGCCGGAGGCTGCTGCTCAAACGTCTCGACCGGAATCAGGCCGCCGTTTTCGACCCGCGCGATATGCACATCCATCGTGGTGTGATGGGTTTTCGGATCGATGGTGACGCGCCCGCTGGGGGCATCCAGCGAAATGCCAGTCTCCAGCGCCTCGATCACCGAAAGCCGGTCGGTGGTTCCCGCCTTTTCAACGCCCGCCGCCCAGAGACGGAAGCCCTGATAGGCGCCCATGCCCAGCTCGGTGATATAGGGGTAATCCGCGCCGAATTTCGCGTGGAAATCAGCGACGAACTGCTGGTTCAGCGGATTGTCCAGCTCCTGCAGATAGTTCTGGCAGACCATGATACCATCGGATTCCGCAGGCGTCAGGATCACATGCTCATTGCCGCCCGCGAAGGTGGTCGAGGACATCGGGATCTTGCCCAGCATCCCCGCCGCCTTCCACTGGCGATAGAAGGAGATATGCGCGCCGCCGACCAGTGCCGACCAGACATAATCGGGTTTTGCCGCCTGGATCTTCGAGATCGAGGTCTTGAAATCGGTCACATCCATCGGGAAGAACTCGACGCCCAGCACCTCGCCACCGTGATCGGCGGTGTATTTCTTGACCCAATCGGCGATGATCTGGCCATAGTTGTAATCGGCGGCGACGATGTAGACCTTGCCGCCATTGTTCTTGACCGAATAGTCGACCAGCTTTTCAACGGTCTGACCCGGGGTCACGCCGGTTGCGAACATGTTGCGGTCGCAGACGCCGCCCTCATACTGGTTGGCGTAAAAGTAAAGCGTGTTGAACTGCCGCATGATCGGGCGGACCACTTCGCGCGAGGCCGAGGTGATACCGGCAAAGACCACCGCCGGTTTATCAGACAGCGCTGCCTGACGGGCGAACTGCGCGTAAAGCTGCATATTCGACTGCGGATCATAGATGCTGAGTTTCACCTCACGCCCCAGCAGCCCGCCCTTTGCATTTTGCTCATCTACGGCAAAGCGCAGCGCGTCAACGATGGGCTGGCCGTAGGATTCGAGCCCCCCCGACTGGTCGTAAAGGGCGGATACCGTGATCGGCCCCTCCTGCGCAAAGGCATGGGCCGAGGTGAGGCTGAGGGCAGTTGCAGCGCCAAAGGCGCCCAACGCCTGACGGCGGTTCATGGACATGGAAGCTCCGGTGTTGGGGGAAGGGCCGGCAACAGGCCAGGTGCTGCGCAAGCAACAGACAGCAACGCAAATGGTGCCAGACGTCCTGATCAGTGTGGTAGTTTTGATTTTGAAGCCAGATCTGCGGACCCGTTTGTCCTGATCCTGGCTCGATACTGAACGGTGCAACGCAGTTGTCGCAGCAGAATCAGGATTCCGCCTCGCTCGCCGCGCATGCTAGTTATCTTGCTGTCCGCTGTAAAGATACCGACAGAAAATTTCCTCCGCCAGGGTATTGCCGTGCCGATAGCTGCGCCATCGGGCCAGTTGCAGTGCGAAGGTTTGGGCAAACTCGGCTGGGGTCTGCCCATATGTATCTGCCGGCTCTTGTTCACAATCGATAGTTCAGCACGACTTCGGAAGCCACTCACATGTACCCTGCTCGATCAGGAAGCAGAGGATCTGGTTGATCGGCGCTGTGCGGCGCGAGACGAGCCGCGCGCGAGCCCGGTGCAGCACCTGCTGGTCGAACTGATCCCGGGTCTTCTCTGAAACCCCGCGCGGATTGGGGCGTAGCGCTGCTTCGGCATTGGTCTCGGCATCTGAACTTCTGCCGGTTTCGTGGACACGAATATAGGATGATCGTGACCAGGGAACTGGAGAATGGATATGACGAGACGGAAGTTCAGCGGTGAGTTTAAGATCGAGGCCGTCAGGCTGGTGACGGATCGTGGTGTGGCGGTTGCTAAGGCCGCGCGTGACCTTGATATTGCCCGAAGTATTCTTCGGCGGTGGATGCCGGAACTGACCGCGACACCGGCCACGGCGCTTCTCGGGAACGGGCCGATCGGGCCGGGTTTTCAGCCTTGAAGAAAGAGGTCGCACATCCTCGCACGGAGCGTGACATGCCTCGAAGAAAGCGGCAGCTTTTTTCGCGTGAGAGACGATATGAGGTTCGCCTTCATTGCCAGGCATCGTCATATCCGGCCAGTCAGCTGGCTCTGCGAGGGGCTGGAGGTCTCGCGGTCCGGTTTCCATGCCTGGCTGACCCGCCCGACCAGCCCTCGCGAGTGCTATGACGCCAAACTCGTCACGGCGATCGAGGCGAGCTTCAAGGCCAGAGACCAGCCCTGTGGCGCGCGTCGCATCTGGCGCGATGTTATGGAAATGGGGTTGGTCGGCGGCCTTCACCGGATCAAACACCTTGGGCTGCGGGTTCTTTGCTGTGGAGGGAATTCCACTCAAGTGATGAGGACGATTGCCGCGCCCCGTGCCCGTGGTTTCTTGTGCCGTGACCGGGATCGCTGAGGCCGCTTTCGGGGAGGGTTGCGGTGGGTCTAAGCGGGCGGGCAGCTTTTGTCACCGGGGCCCGGGTCGTCACCAGACCGGCGCGCGACTGTTACAACGCCGTTCGGTGACAGCGCGGACTGAGGCAGCTGTTCACCTTGCGCGATGGTCGCGGGCGCGGCCCGACTCGCTGTGAACCGCCCATCTTTCCTGACCAGCATGGCCTGCTGGTTTCTTTGAGCTTCGTAACTCCCGGCGCCCCGGATACCCGGCTGAGCCACCGAACGGGCACGGTATTGGCGCGGACCGGGGCGGAGGGTATCATCCGTCGCTGTGGCTTTAGGTCCTTTTGCGAGGCGCAGTGTCATGGCGCTGCCTTTCTGATTATGTGCTGGTGCCGGGACCGTCACGACGATGCGCGCCGCGCGGCCGATATTGGCTGCAAGGTGACGATGCATCTCTGTGGCATTACGACGGCGGTGCTGGCCGAAGTGACAGAGGGCGGCCGGAACATGCGCCAATGCGGGCGGCAGAAGCGGTCATGGCCGCGAACGGGAGAGGACAGAATGACTGAGAGGATCAGCCTTGAGAATGGCTCTGTGACGGCGGAAATCGCTGTTATGGGGGCCGAGCTGCGATCGTTGAAACACGGCCCGCGCGAGGTATTGTGGCAGGCCGACCCGGCATTCTGGGGCCAGTCGAGCCCGCTGCTCTTCCCGATCTGTGGCCGGGCGATCGACAATCGCGTCAGCGTTGACGGGGTCGATTATCCGATGACCATCCATGGCTTCGCGATGGAAAGCCGGTTCACGCTGGTTGAAAGCACTCCCGACAGCTGCACTTTCGCCCTCGTGGCCGATGAAACCAGCCGCCGTCTCTATCCTTTCGCGTTCCGGCTGGAGCAGAGCTACCGGCTGGAAGCCGACCGGCTTGACTGCCGGACACGGGTTGAAAACACCGGCACCCGGCCGATGCCCTTCAGCTTTGGCTATCACCCCGGCTTTGCCCTGCCCTTGCCGGGTGTGGCTGGCGCTCATGAGGTGCGGCTCCTGAACGGTGCCGCGCCCGCGCCTGCGGAACAGCGCGAGAATTTCCTGACCGGCGGTCAGATTGCCACACCATTTGAAGCCGGGCGGCTGGAGATCCGGGACGAGACCTTCTTCCCGTCCTCCTCGATCATCCTCGCCCGGGGTGCAGGCGAGGGGCTGTTTTACGGCTCGGGCGACCGGGGGCTGGTGATCCGCTGGCAGGGCCTGGAGAATCTGGTCCTCTGGCGCCCGCAGCAGGCCGGGTTTCTCTGTGTTGAGCCCTGGCAGGGCCTGCCCGGCCAGATTGGCGCCGGGCCAGAGCTGGCAGCGCGGCCCTTCAGCCTTACCCTGGCCCAGGGTGAGACGCGCGAGTTCGGTCTTTCGGTCGATATGGCGGCGCTTTAACCCCTGCCCTATCTGGCACCGCGCTCAAAGCTTTCGCCAAGGGCTGCGGGCAGGCTCGCCTTGCGGCCGGCGACCAGCAGCACCAGCATGACCATGGCGAAGGGCAGCATCTGGATCACATCGACCGGCACATTGACGCCCGCGACCTGAAGCGCGGTTGTCATCGAAAGGCTTGCGCCAAACAAGAGCGCGCCGCCCAGCACCCAGAGCGGGCGTCCCCGCGCCAGCATCGCAAGCACGATGGCGATGAAGCCATTGCCATGGCTCATGAAGGGAATGAAGACGCCCGCCACTGCAACTGACATGAAGGCCCCGCCAAGGCCGGCCAGTGCTCCGGTGGTCAGCACCGCCAGCGCGCGGGTGCGGATCACATCGACGCCAGCCGCATCCAGCGCCGCAGGTTTGTCGCCCGCCGCCTGCAAAGCCGATCCGAGATGGGTCATGCGGTAGATCCAGGCGAAAACCGCGACCAGGATGACCGCAAGATAGACCACCGGATTATGGCTGAAGAACATCGGCCCGAGGACCGGGATATCGGCGAGGCCGGGGATGCGCCAGCTCTGCATCCCGTCAAGCCTGGGATAGGATCGCGAGAATTGCACGAAATGCAACAAAGCGGTGAGCCCCTGCACCAGCAAGGTCAGCGCGATGCCAATCACGATCTGGTTCAGCCCCAGGATGACGCAAAACACCACCATCAGGCTTGCCACCAGCGCCCCCGCCCCCGCGCCGCCGGCAAAACCAAGGGCGGAACTTCCGCTGGCCCAGGCGGTGAGGAACCCGGCATAGGCCCCGGCGAGGATCATGCCCTCAAGGCCGATATTCAGCACCCCCGCTTTTTCCGAAAGCTGCTCACCGAGGCCCGCAAGCAATAGCGGGATCCCCGCCATGACGGCGCCAAGGAAAAGCGTGATGAGGAAGGTTTCCGTGAACATCAGGTCCTCAGTCTCTGGCACGCGCGCGGCGGCGCTTGTCGGCATATTCGGCAAGGCCGAGGGTGATCAGCAACAGCGCCACGATGACGAGCGAGAAGAAGCTCGGGACACCGAGGCGGCGCGCAGCACTTTCTCCGCCGATGGTCAGGGCGGAAAAGAGGAAGACATAGGCGATGGATCCGAACCCGTTCAGCCGCGCCAGGAAGACCAGCGGCACCACGGTCAGGCTATAGGCCGGGTTCCAGTCGGCGCGCACATTGCCTTGCGTTCCAAGAATATCGACCGCGCCCGACAGGCCCGCAAGCGCGGCGGAAATCGCAAAGACCGCGATGGTCAGTTTCGGAACCGACAGCCCGGCATGGATCGCCGCGCGCGGGTTCGCCCCCACGATCCGCAAGCGCATCCCGAAGGCCGTCCGCGTCATCATCAGATGCACGAGGATCACCACGACCAGCCCGATGATCAGCCCCGAAGAAACCGTCGTGTCGAAAAGACGCGGCAGCCGCGCCTCGACCGGCAGCGTCCTTGTCTGCGGCGTGGTGGTGGCGGGGTCGAGAAACGCAAGCTTCACCAGCACATTGGCGAAAGAGACGCCCAGAAAGCTCATCATCAGCGTGGTGATGATTTCATTGATGCCCTGACAGGCCTTGAGGATCGCCGGCAGCACCGACCAGGCGGCGCCAATCACCGCCCCGATGACAAGGCCCGTGGCCAGAACCAGCCAGACCGGCATACCGGCGGCAAACATCAGCGGCGTCAGCGCGGCGACCAGCACGGCGGCCAACAGAAACTGCCCGTCGCCGCCGAGATTCCAGATCCCGGCCCGGAAGGCAACGATCAGGCTCGCTGCAATCAGAAGCAGCGGCCCCATCCGGGTCAGTGTCGCTTCCAGCCCCGAGGGTCTGAAAATCGAGCGTTCTACCACAAAAGCGTAGTAATCCAGCGGGTTGACCCCCATCGTAATCAGGATCAGCGCGCCAAGCGCCAGTGCCGCCAGCAAAGGCCCGATCAAAAGGCCCAACATCCAGAGCCAGTCGCGGCCCGCGCGCGCCGGCGTGGTCAGGCTTGTGTCGCTCATGCGCTGTCTCCCGCGCTCATCAGCCGGCCAATGGCGTCGCGCGCGCCGGGTCCGTTTTCCACAATGCCGCAGATGCGGCCCCGGTCGATCACCGCGATACGGTCGGCCAGCTCCAGCAGTTCATCGAGATCGGTCGAGATCAGCAGGACGGCCTTCCCCGCCTCGGCCGCGTCACGGATGCGGGCGCGGGTCGCGCGGATATTCTGCACATCAAGACCATAGGTTGGCTTGGCGAAAATCACCGCCTCGGCAGCACCCGTCAGCTCGCGCGCCAGAAGCACTTTCTGGATATTGCCGCCCGAGAGCTTGCCCACCGGGGTCTGAACGCCCGGGGTGCGGATGTCGAATTTCTTCACATGGTCTTCGGCCTGGGCGCGGATCGCCTGCGGTTTCTCGACCCCTTTCTTCCAGAAGGGCGAAGACCCTATCTCTTTCAGAAGGAAATTCACCGCGACCGGGAAAGTGGCGACGGTGCCCTCGCCCAGCCGGTCATCGGTCACATAGCGCAGCCCCGCCGCGCGGCGGCCGCCGACGGTCAGCGCGCCGATCTCGCGCCCGTTCAGCCGCACCGACCCGCGCGAGGGCACCTGGCCTGACAACGCCTCCGCCAGTTCTTTTTGCCCATTGCCGTCAATCCCCGCGATGCCGAAAATCTCGCCCTGATGCACCGCGAATGTCATATTTTGCAATGGGATACGGCCAGATCCGGCGGTCAGGCCTGCGACCTCCAGCACGACCGGCCCAGGCGTGCGCAGCGCGCGCATCGCCGCCTCGCCCTGCTCCGCGCCGCTGCCGAACATCAGCGCGATGATCCGGGCCGTGTTTTCAGCATCCGTATGCGCGCGCAATTCCTCCGGCCCGATCTCGCCCGCATTTTTCCCCAACCGCAGCACTGAAATCCGGTCACCATAAGCCAGCGCCTCATTCAGCTTATGGGTGATGAAGATGATCGCCAGCCCCTCTGCCACCAGACGGCGCATGAGTTCCCCCAGCGACACCGCCTCCTGCGGCGTCAGCATCGCAGTCGCCTCATCAAGGATCAGACAGCGCGAACCCCGCATCAATGCGCGCAGGATCTCGACCTGCTGGCGTTCGCCAAGCGACAAAGTCGCGACCAGAGCGAAAGGATCGACCCGCAGGCCAAGCCGCGCGGCGGTCTCAAGGATGCGCGCCGCCTGGCCCTCGCGGTCGGGGCGCTTCCACCAGGCACCGCCAAGGGTGAAATTATCGACAACCGACAGCGACGGCACCAGCATCGAATGCTGAAACACCGTGCCGATGCCCAATGACAATGCATGGCGCGGCGAGGTTACGGTAACGCGCTTCGCCGCGATCTCGATATGCCCCTCATCGGGCTGTTGCAGCCCGGACAGCATGCCGACCAGGGTCGATTTCCCCGCTCCGTTTTCGCCAAGAAGAACATGGACCTCGCCTGCGTAAATACTGGCGCTGACATTGTTATTGGCGATCACGCCCGGATATCTTTTCGTCACGCCTTTCAGCGCAACAACCGGGCCGGGGGTTGCAGATGACGCATCCGCCATCGCCCCTACAGATGCCTGCATGGAGTGATCCTTCATGAAAAACCCGCAGCCCCGATCTGGCCTCGCGGGGCATGTCGCTGGTGGACAGGGCCTGACCGGCCCCGTCCCTGCAGTCGCAGCTTACTCGACGGTTTTCACCAGGGCATGTACGCTTTCGGCATCATATTTGGCCTCGACCTTGATCGCGCCGGAAATGACCTCGGCTTTCAGCGCCTCGATTTCGGCCCAGACATCATCGGGGATATTCGCGGTCTTCAACAGCCGCAGACTGTCATCCGAGAGCTTGATGTCGTAGTTCTTTTCGCCATAGGTGCCCGCCTTCAGATCGGCGATCATCGCGGAATAGACCGGGGTCAGATCCCAGACCACGGAAGACAGGAGATGCCCTTTGTCGATCGAGGTTTTGTCGCCGATCACGTCGATGAAATAGGCCTTGCCGCCATCGGTCGCAGGGGTGGTTTCCACCGCCTGGAGCATCCCGAACGAAGATCCGTTACCCTGGCCGAAGATGATATCAGCGCCAGAGGCGATCACGGTTTCCGTCACGCGCTTGCCACCCGCCGCATCGGCGTAGGCTGCAGGCCCGATCACCGCATAGCGCACTTCGACCGCAGGCTTCTCGGCCTTGACGCCTTCGGCGAAGGCGATGGACATATTGTTCCAGGACGGCGGTTCGCCTGACACCACGATACCGACCACGCCGGTGCGGGTCATCTTGGCGGCCAGACGGCCGGCAAGATAGGCGCCATCCGAGCCGGTCGCGGTGTAATCGGCAACTTTGCCCTTCGAGAGCTTGTCGGGCATATCGACAATGGCCACCGGCACGCCCAGCTCTTCGCCGATCTCGGGCGCAGAGGTGTTATAGCCCGAAGCGTGCCCGATCAGAAGATCGGCGCCGTCTTCGGCCAGTTCACGCAAAGTGGGGCGCACATCGCCATAGCCGAGGTTCTCGGCCACGATGACCTCGATCCCTGCCGCCGCAGCCGCGGCTTTGGCCGCATCGACCCCTTGCTGGTTCCAGCCCATATCGGTGCCCATCTCGGGCGCCAGAATTGCGATGGAATCAATCTCATCCGCCGAAGCAACAGCCCCCCAGCCCACAAGGGCGAGTGTAAGAACTGCGCGGCTGACAGTGCCGGTAATCGTCTTTTTCATCTCATCATTCCTTGTTGTCGTTTTACAGTTGACAGTCAGCCGCCGCCCGGATGCCATCCGGTCAGTTGAAACCCGAACACACGGCTTATGATGCAGTTGCCCCGCATTCGCTCTGTTACGACCCCTGCTCTGGCGTTTGTCACCAGTCTGGCCGGAGCGATGACTGCACCGGCATTTGCCGCGCAGCATAGTGTGGAAATCGCAATAACCAATACCGGAGATGCGGGCCTCGACTGCGGCGCCGCGATTGCGCATTGGTTTTCCGAGGACCTGGGTCGTATTGCGCCAGGCGAGACGCTGGAATTCAGCTTTGGATATGACCTTGCAACCGGCACGGTGTTTCGGCTGAACGAAGCTGGCGATGAAATGGCGGTGCAACGGGTCTGGTGCGGGCTTGCGGGCAATGCCTGGCCCACCCGCGCCGAGATCCCGCTGGAGCGGCGGGCAGGCGAGGCCCCTGCCCCGGTCGCGCTGGACTGCGCGGCGGTGGAGGGCACGACCCGCTGTACGGCCAAAGCGGCTGAATGACCGCGCGCACCCGCATCTCTCGCCGCAAAGCTGTTCATCAGACCCCTTCCGCTTGAGGGACATCGTGGCAGGCATCGTTCAGGGGAACCCATCGGCCGGCTGCCTCAATCGAGGGAATTCTCCCCACGGCAGCACAAGAAACCAGGTCCCCGATTGACAGCACAAGAATACGATAACATTATCATACCGTAATACAATGTGAAAAAATCCTACACCTGCAGGCCTGGCTGAAATTTCCGTCACGAGACTGAAATTTCATCATATTCCCGGAGCGGGTGCCGCAAATTTATCCGGTCACGCCGGAGGAAACGGGAGAATGCCATGCGCAGCGCCATCGTCACCGGAGCAAGCCGGGGCCTCGGAAAAGCCTTTGCCATCGGCCTTGCCCGGGACGGATTCGCGCTGTCGCTCGCAGCGCGCGACGCGGCTGCGCTGGAGGAAACCGCGCGCGAGGCACGGGCCGCCGGGGCGCCGGAGGTGATCATCACCGCGACCGATCTCTCTGAGCCCGGCGCGGCAGGCGAGGTCGTGACGGCGACGCTTGCTCAGCTCGGCCGGATCGACGCATTGGTCAACAATGCGGGCGCCACCAAACGCGGCGATTTCCTCGCACTGACGGATGAGGATTTCCTCGAAGGCTTCGCGCTAAAATATCACGCAACCGTCCGGTTCTGCCGCGCGGCATGGGAGGCGCTGGAGGCGTCAAAAGGCGTGATCGTCAATATCTCGGGCGTCGGCGCTCATACGCCCGAACCCGATTTCACCATCGGCGGCTCGGTCAATTCGGCGCTGATCAATTTCACCAAGGCGCTCTCGAAACGGGCACAGGGTGCAGGCATCCGCATCAACACGCTCTGCCCCGGCCATATCGTCACCGACCGCCTCGCCCGCCGGATCGGGACCCGGGCGGTGGAACGCGGCATCAGTTTCACTGAAGCCCAGGAGGAAATGCGGGTAGAACATGGCATTGCCGCTTACGGCCAGCCGGACGAGGTCACCAATGTGCTGCGCTTCCTGTGCAGCCCTGCCGCAAGTTATGTCCACGGCACGGTTATAAATGTCGATGGCGGGGCGACGCCCGGAATCTGACCGGGCGGGGTGACGCGCCGTCAGCCTTCAGCCGCTTCCTCGGCAAGGCGCTTCTTAAGGATCCCGATCGCCACCTTGCCGGCATTCATCACATGGCGCGCCGCGAGTTTGCGCGCCTCTTTCCCGCGCCGCGCCGCGAGATGGTCGACCAGCTCTGCCAGTTCCAGCAGGCTTTCGGCGGTGCGGCCAGGAGCCGCCAGCGAGGTCGCGCGCAACACCATGACCCGCGCATTCAGCGAAGACAAAGTATGGCCAAGCGCCTCATTATGGGCGCCGAAGATCAGGCTCTCGTAGAAAGCGTTTTTCGCGGTCAGCCGCTCCAGCGGGTCGGTCATATTGCCGATGCCCTTGAGCACCTCGAATGAGGCTTTCAGCGCGGCGATATCTGCATCGGTCGCATTGCGGGTGAACAGCTCACAGGCGAGGCCCTCCAGCTCGATCCGGACCTGGTAAATGCCCTCGGCCTGTTCCGGCGTCAGCACCGCCACGATCGGCCCGCGATGCGGCACGACCTGAACGAGGCCTTCGCTTTCCAGCTGGCGCAGGGCTTCGCGCACGGCAGTGCGCGACACGCCGGTCATCTCGCAAAGGTCACGTTCGGTGATGCGCTGCCCGGCGGTGAAATAGCCAAGCGCGATCGAATTGCGGATGCTCTCGGTCACCGAATGGCGCACCGGGGCGGCGGCCTTGGTCACACGAAACTCCAGCGGAAGGGCTTTGCCGTTCATTCCATACCATCATGATCGGGGCTGCAGCACGGTGTCGCGCCGCCGGCCATATGACAATGTTACTATACGACAATCGCTCCTGGTGAAAGGACCGTCTCTCCGGCGGCGTCGATCACCGAAAGTGCCGCCGCAACTCCGGCGCCGGGGTCGATGCCCTTGACCCCCATCGCGCGCATCCCCCCCGCCATGGCCGCCACTGCGACCAGCGCATAGGTCGGTTTCGCGGTCGGCCCCATATGGCCGATCCGGGTCAGCCGGCCCAGCGTCTCGCCACGCCCCGAAGACAGCATCACCCCGTAACGCGCCCGGATCAGGGCGCGCAGCGCCGCTTCATCAACACCCTCGGGCGTGGCCACGGCGGTGCAGGTCGGCGAGGCGATCTCTTCGCGCGCCGGCCAGAGCCGCATACCGGCGGCGATAATCCCGGCGCGGCAGGCTTTTGCGGTCAGCGCGTGCCGGGCCCAGACGGCCTCTTCGCCCTCGGTCAGATAGACATCCAGCGCGGCATCCAGCGCGTTGATCTCGGAGACGGACGGGGTGAAGGGAAAGCCCTGCCCCGCCAGATGCGCCTGCCGCCAGTCGGCAATCGAGAGGATCGAGTCTTTCGGTGCATCGGGATTGGCGGCGATCTTCGCCCAGCCGCGATCTGACACATGCAAAAGCGACAGACCCGGCGGGCAGCCGAGGCATTTATTCGGCCCGGTGATGAAAATATCCGCCCCGCAATCTTCGGGCAGCACCTTAACGCCGCCGAAGGCCGAGACCGAATCGACAATGAAGATCTTCCCCGCCGCCCGGACCACCGCGCCGATCTCATCAACCGGGTTCAGCGTGCCCGAAGGCGTGTCGTGATGGCACAGGGACACCACCGCCACATCGGGCCGGGCCGCCAGGGCATCCACCACGGCCCCCGCCGTCAGCGCCTCGTTATAAGGCACCTCCAGCTCGATTACCTCACCGGCATAGCGCGCCGCCCAATAGCCAAAACCCTTGCCATAGACCCCGAGACGAGGTTCAGCACCACGTCGCCTTTGGCAATGACCGAGGCGGCGGCGGCCTCCAGCCCCAGCACCGGCTCGCCCTGCAGGATCACCGGCGGCGTCCCGGTATGGAAGGCGCGCTGGACCTTCGCATTGACGCTTTCATAGAAGTCCAGAAACGCCGGGTCGTAATCATAAAGCACCGGGCGCGAGAGGGCGCGCAGCACCTCGGGATAGGCATCGACCGGACCGGTGGTCAGGGTCATAACCGGCGGGGCAATCGGTTTTCTGGTCATTTCAGGCTCCTTTTGGCGGGCGGGTCATGGCGAGGAAGGCGGCGGCATTTTCAGCCTCTTCGATGGCGGTCAGCGCAGCGACCAGCGCGCCAGCATCCAGCGCGGCGCCGTTATGGCGGATCTGACCGGCGAGTTTCGCGGCAAGGTCTTCGTCGGACAACGGATATGCAAGCCCGCCCTTCGCGGCCTCGACGCGGCGGGTCAGGCGGCGGCCATAGGCCAGGTCCAGCCTGACCTCTGCCGCCTCCAGCGAAAAGCCGGGATCATCGCAAAAGACCAGCCTGGCCCCAAAATCGCGCAAGACCGGGTCAGCCACCGCCGCATCGGAAAACGCCGCAAGCCCGGCCTCGCCCCGGATCAGGCTCACCGCCACCGCATGCTGCGCCGAGACCTGGGCGAGCCGCCCCGTGGTCACGCCGGGCCGGTCGGTGCGCGCTCTGAGCAGCGGATGTCCGGTCAGGGTGACACGGGTGATCTGCCCCGCGTTCAGGTCGTGATGCAGCGCCAGACAGGCCTCGATCACCGGGTTCAGCACCACACCACAGGGATAGGGTTTGAACGTATTGTGCAAAACCTCCCACCGCTGGCCCAGATCTTCAAAAACGGTCAGATCGGGGGCATCCGAATGCAGCGCCAAAAACCCTTGCCTGCCCTCCAGCGGTACCTCCGGGCCGGTAAACCCCTGCTGCGCCAGCAGCGCCCCCATCAGCCCCGCCCGCGCCGCCTGCCCGACCGAGAGGCTTTTCGACATGGTCCCCAGTGTTTCCACCGAGCCGGCATTCTGCGCCAGCGCGTGCCCCATCGCATCGACCATCTGCGCCCCGGTCAGCCCAAGGATCTGCCCCGCAGCCAGCGCCGCCCCGAACGTCCCGCAGGTCGAGGTGATATGCCAGCCGCGCGCGTAATGCACAGGATGCAGCGCGAGGCCAAGGCGGCAGGTCACCTCCATCCCCGTCACAAAGGCCCGGATCAGCGCCTGACCCGAAACCGGGCCCCCCTGCCCCGCCAGGGTTTCCGCCAGCGCCAGCACCGCCGGCCCGACCGGCGCGGCAGGATGGATCACGGTCGGGATATGGGTGTCGTCATAATCGAAAATACTCGCCGCCGCCGCGTTGATATACGCGGCCCAGAGCATATCGGCGCGCTCTTTCCGCCCGATCAGACTGGCGGTGGCGGGGCCGGAAAATGCCGGCAGCAACGTGGCCAGCCGGTCGATCGCGCCCTCGCGCGCGCCGCCGATCGCACAGCCGGTCATGTTCAGGAACGCCCGCCGCCCCGCCGCCCGCACTGCCTCTGGCAGCGGGCCGGGATCGGTGGCAAAGGCAGCGATCCGGCGGCTGAGGGACATCAGCCAGCGGCCTTGCCGCGCAGTTCGGTGCCGGCCCATGCCTCCAGCGGGCGGATGATCTCGGTCATATCGGCATCGGGGCCAAGCTGGGCTTTGGTGATGGAAAACAGCGTCCTGACCGCATTTCCCACCAGCATCTGACAGCCAAGACGCTCGGCCTCCTCCAGTGCGAGCCGGATGTCTTTCAGCGAGAGCGCGATGGCAAACCCGAAATCGAACCCGCGCGGCAGCACGAAACGCGGGATCTTGTCGGTGCTGGCCGAGGTCCGCCCGGATCCCGCATTCAGCACCTCGATCATCACATCAGCATCCAGCCCCGCCTTCGCGCCCATCACCATCGCCTCGGATGTGATCGCGAGCGAGGCGGCCGAGCAGATATTATTGATCAGCTTCATCACCTGGGCCTTGCCCGGCTCATTGGCCACGCGAATGACCTTGCCCAAAGCCAGCAAAAGCGGTTCGACCCGTTCGAAATGCGGCGACGGCCCGGCGGCCATCAGCGCGAGCGCTCCTTTCTTCGCCCCCGCCACGCCGCCCGAAACCGGGCTGTCGATCAGCGCGATGCCGGAGGCCGCCAGCACTTCGGCCAGATCCATCTCGGCCTTGGGACCAGTGGTAGAAAGATCAACCACCCGCGCGACCACGCCGGGATGCGAGGCGATCTCACGGCCGACCGCCAGCACCACTTCCGGCGTCGGGAGTGAGAGGAAGACCGTCTCTGCGCGGGCGCAAAGTGCCTTGAGGGAACCGGCATCCTCTGCCCCCTGCGCAACCAGCGCAGCCACCGCGCCTGCATCGCGGTCATTCACCAGCAGCGATGCACCGGTGGCGATGATATTCGCGGCCATCGGCCGCCCCATATTGCCCAGGCCTACAAATCCGATGCCCGCAAAACCCGTCTCAGCCATCTCGCTCTCCTGTTGCGGCCCCGCCTCTCAGGCAAAGGACCAGCCATTATCCACCGGGATCGCTGCCCCGTTGATCCCTGCGCTCGCGGTCCCGCAAAGGAACACCGCCAGCGCCGTCACCGTTTCCATCGGGATGAATTTGCCGCCCGGCTGCCGGGTCGAGAGAAAAACGCGCCCGGCCTCGGCCTGACTGATCCCGCGCGCCTCCGCCAGCGCGCTGATCCGTGCCAGCGCCGACTCTGTCGCCATCAGCCCGGGGCAGATCGCGTTGCAGGTGATCGCGGTATCGGCGAGTTCCAGCGCCACCGTCCGCGTCAGCCCGGTGATCGCATGTTTCGTGGTGACGTAATCGGCGCGGCCCGGAGCGGCGATCAGACTATAGACCGAGCCCATATTGACGATCCGCCCCCAGCCCTTAGCCTTCATCCCCGGCAGGCAGGCTTTGATCAGCCGGAAGGGCGCCGAAAGATTGACCTCGAGCGCGAGGTCCCAGTCTGCATCGGGCAGATCCCCGACGCCGGCCATCCGCCGGATCACCGCATTGTTGATCAGGATATCGACGCCGCCAAGGTGATCCGCCGCCCGCGCGGCAAGGTCCGCCGCTGCCCCGGAAACCGCCAGATCGGTGATGAAACTGGCCGAACCGAGGCCCGCTGCCGCATCAGTGACGGCAGGGGAAATATCGGACAGAAACACCCGGTCGCCCGCAGCGGCAAAGGCCTTCGCCAGATCCAGCCCAAGGCCAAGCGCCGCCCCGGTGATCAGCACGCCCCGGCTCATGCGCAAAGCCCGGCGAAGGCGATCAGCGGCGCCACATCAAGGCGCACCACGATCCCGTCAAGCGTTTCCGACACGGGTGGATAGGCCCGCATCACCAGCGGATCATGGCCCGGTATGATGTGATCCATCGAGGGCGCGTGTGACGTCAGCCGCTCAAACCCCCGGCGCAGCTGCACCTCATCCCAGAGGATCGGGAACGGATTGCGCCGCGCGAGATTGGCATAGAGATGCGTCGCATCCGAGGCGATCAGCACCCGCCCCCGCGCGGTCGGGACCGACACCGCCTGAAGCCCGGCGCTGTGGCCGGGAATTTCATGCAGGAGGAGGCCATTGCCCAGATCGTGATCCCCGCGATGAAACCGGATGCGCCCGGCGTAAAGGCTGCGGATGTAATCGACGATGTTTTCCACATCGAACACACCCCGCGCGGCCGGGTCACAGATGCAGGGGCCGGTGGCATAGGCCGCTTCGGCCTCTTGCAGATGGAAGGTCGCCGCCGGGAAATCGCCAAAGCCGCCCGCGTGATCGTAATGCAGATGCGTCAGGATCACAGTCTTCACCTGATGCGAATCGATGCCCATCAACGCCAGCGCCTCGCGCGCGGTCCGGTACAGGTGCCGCCCCCGCCGGATTGCGGCGTCCGGCCCGAATCCGGTATCGATTACGACGACTTCATGCCCGCGCCGCGCCAGCCAGATGAAGTAATCCAGGTTCGATCCCGCCTCATGCGGATCAGCGGGAACAGCGGTGGCATCGAGGAAGTTCTCACCCGGCTGGCGGCCCGAATGCTCGGCATAACGCAATGCAAAAAGCTCGAAAACCGCCGCCTCTGCCGGAGGTAAGTGCTGATCCTGCATCGCGGCCTAGCCTCCCCTTTTGCGGCTGCCTCATTTGCGGGCAGCGGTGTTTTGTCTATCAGTATGACCGTAATCCTGTCATACAATCTGTTGACAGGTCAAGCGCACCATGCCTAACCTGAGAGCAGTTCAGCAGGCCCGTCCAACCCGACCGTTCCCGGCCCGCGCCCCTATCCCCAGCGGAGAATGACATGACCCGTCCCGAATTCGAGGGTGAGCAGTTTCAAAAAGGGCTGCAGGTCCGGCGCGAGGTTCTGGGAGACGCCTATGTCGCGCCCTCCCTTGCCAATGCTGACGAACTGACCGCGCCCTTGCAGAAACTCGTGACCGAATGGTGCTGGGGCGAAATCTGGACCCGGCCGGGGCTGGAACGCAAGACCCGATCCTTTCTGAACCTTGGAATGCTGATCGCGCTGAACCGCCCGCATGAGGTAAAGCTGCATGTCCGCGGCGCGCTGAACAATGGCGTGACGGAAGCCGAGATCATCGAAGTGATCTTGCAGGCCGCGATCTATTGCGGTGTTCCGGCGGCGCTGGATGCGATGCGGTCGGCGACCGAGGTGATCCGCCAGATGCGCGATGAGAAATCCGCCGCCGAAAAGGCCTGACCTGCTTTCGCCGCAGCCCCCGGCACGAGGGGCGCGGCATGTCATCCCAACAGGAGAACACCCCCGTGACACAGGGAAAACCAGACACGATCAACGGCAGGCCACATCGGCTGAAGACCGGCGCGGAATACAAGGACTCGCTGAAGGATAACCGGCAGATCTGGGTCGGCGGTCGCAAGCTGGCCTCTGTCTATGACGAGCCGGCGCTTGCGAAAGGCATCGACACGCTGGCCTCTATGTTCGACGATCAGTTCGATCCGGAACACCAGGACGCGACCACCTATTATGATGACAAGGTCGGCGCCGTGATCTCGCGCGCCTGGCAGGTGCCGCGCTCGAAAGAAGACCTGGCCGCGCGGCGCCGGATGATCGAATATACCTCGCTGAAAACCGCCGGCACCTTTGGCCGCCCGCCGGATCTTTCGCCCGCCATTGTGGCCGGCCTTTACGCCTATCTGCCGACCTTCCGGCAGAAGAAGTCGATGATCGACGGGATCGATCCCGATTTCGGCGCCAATATCGAAGCCTATATGGAATTCGGTCAGAACAACAACCTGACCGCCTCGGAAAGCCTTGCCGGGCCACAGGCCGACCGCTCCTCGCCGAAAGCGTCTGAGGCTTCGATGCTCAAGGTGAAAAAGGTCACGAAGGACGGCGTTTATATTTACGGCGCCAAGACAGTGGGCTCGATCGCCGCCCAGGCCAATGACATCTTCTTCACCAATCTCGGCGGGCTGATGGAGACGCCGCCCGAGGCCTGTATCTGGGGCTCGGTGCCGATTGACACCGACGGCATCAAGATGATCTCGCGCGAGATGGTCTCGCAGCCGGAGGCGTCGAAATTCGACCATCCGGTGTCATCCCTGGGCGAGGAAGCCGACCAGTTTATCGTTTTCGACAATGTCTTCGTCCCGAAAGAGCGGCTCTTCAACCTGGGGGATCCGACCGGCATGTCCTGGTATGGCCCGGTCTGCGTCTATGCCCATTGGCATGTGCTGACCCGCCTCGCCGTCAAGGCAGAGTTGTTCGTTGGCGCGGGGCAGATGGTGCTCGACTATCTCGGCACCGGCAAGATCCCGGCAGTGCAGATGATGCTGGGCCAGCTGGTGGAATATGCGCAGACGCTGCGCGCCTTTGTCACCGCCGCCGAAGCGCTGGCGGTCGAACTCGAAGGCGGCGTGGTGCGCCCCGATGTCGGCATGCTGACGGCAGGGCGGCTCTATTCCATCGAAAACTATCCGAAGATCATCCATATCCTGCAAGAGATGTGCGGCCAGGGTCTGGTGATGCGCTTCGGCAAGAGCGCTTTCGACAACCCCGAAGTTGGCCATTTCCTGCATGAGCTGCTGCCCGGCCATGGCGTTTCTGCCATGGTCAAGGAACAGCTGATGAACTTCATCTGGGATATGACCTCGGGTTCGCTCGCCGGTCGGGTGGCTTTGTTCGAAAACGTCAACGCGACGCCTGCGCCGGCCCTCCGCGCCCGTCTCTATAATGAGGTGAAGCGCGACACTTACGTCGCCCAGGTGAAGAAAATCGCCGGGATCGAATGATCCCTGATTTCCCCGCCCGTTTCAGCCACGGGCGGGGCCATTCCGGATTCTGGCCCGGGTGCTGCCATGCAATACGTAGACCTGATCAACCGCTTTTACGCCGCCTATGCCGCGCGCGACGCGCAGGGGGCTGCCGCGCTTTATGCGGCTGATGGCCGCCATGACGAAGTCGCCATGGACAAATCGCGGCAGGGCCATGAGGCGCTGGCCCAGGGGCTGGAAGGCTTCTGGCGCATGTTGCCGGATGTCGCCTGGTCCCGCCAGGGCTATATCCGCGCGGGGGATCACGTCGCGGTGCCCTATCATATGACCGGCACCTTCACCGGCAAGGATGGCCGTCCCCGCCCCATTGCGCTGGACGGGCTGCATCTGTTTGAAATCCGGGATGGGGTCTTGCGGGTCACCAAAGACCTTTGGGACCTCGACCTCTTCAAAGCACAGATGGGCTGAGGCAATGCAGGACCTCGCCACACTTGACGGCATCGCCACCGCAAAGCTGATCGATGATTTCGAGGTCACCCCCTCCGAGGTACTGGAGGCTGCGATTGAACGGATCGAGCGGCTGAACCCAAAGCTGAATGCGGTCGTGCATGAGCATTTCGACCTCGCCCGCAGGCAGGTCGCGGCATATGCTTCCGCCAAAGGCTTCCTGCCCTTCAGCCGGCTGGCCGGGGTACCGATGCTGTTGAAAAACACCGGGTTCGAAGCGGAAGGAATGCTGCTTTCCTCTGGCTCGGAGCTGTTGCGGGGCGTGGTCAGCCAGCGCGATTCGACCATCACCGCGCGTTACAAGGCCGCCGGAATGGTGATCCTCGGCAAATCCAACACGCCGGAATTTGCGCTCTCCTTCACCTCGGAACCCGAGGCCTTCGGCCCGACCCGCAACCCCTGGGATCTGTCCCGCACGGCGGGCGGATCATCAGGCGGGTCCGCCGCTGCCGTTGCCTCCGGCATGGTGCCGCTCGCGAATGCGTCAGACGGCGCCGGATCAACCCGCCTCCCCGCAAGCCATTGCGGGCTTTTCGGGTTCAAACCCTCGCGCCTTGTGAACCCGGTGGGCCCCATGGCCGCCGAGGCCATTGGCGGCATGTCGACGCCGCATGCCGTGACCTGGTCGGTCCGCGACAGCGCGGCGATGCTTGATATCAGCGGCGGCCCGGATATCGGCGACCCCTGGGCCTCGCCTGCGCGCCCGGGCTATCTTGCCGCGCTTACAAAACCAACCGGGCATCTGAAGATCGCCCACGTGACCAAAGCGCCCCTTGGCGAGACCATCGACCCCGAGATGATCCGTGTCACCAATGAGGCCGCGCGCTTCCTGAAAGACTGCAACCATACCATTATCCCGGTCCCCGATATGGGCTATGATGCGCTCGCGCTGAAGACCGCCTGGCGCCAGGTCGTCGGCACGAACGTGGCGCTTGGCGTCACCGGGGGCGACCCGACTTCGCCCCGCCTCGCGCAGCTGGAAGAGGTCAACCGCGAATGGGTGCGCGAGGCGCTGTCGCTGCCCGCGACCACCTATCTTGCGGCGGTGCAGACCCTGCACGGCGCGGCCCGCGCGCTTGGCCGCTTCTTCGCACAATATGACGCTGTTCTGACCCCCGCCGCCGCTGAACCGGCACCGCCCATCGGAAAGCTTGCCGGCAGCGGTCAGAGCCTCGACGCCTTTTATGACCAGTTCTGGTCGCATTCCCCCTTTACCGCCGTCTTCAATGCCGCCGGCTGCCCCGCCATGTCGGTGCCCTTCGGCATGAGCAAAAGCGGTCTGCCCATCGGCATTCATATCGGCGCCGGATTTGGCGAGGACGTCATGCTGCTGCAACTCGCCCATGAGATCGAATGCGCCATGCCCTGGGCCAGGCGCCGCCCGGCGATCTTCGGGTGAGTGAGATGAAGTCAGAGACCATCCTTGCCCTTTCCGCCCGCGAAATCGCTTTGCGCGTCGCCTCGGGTGATCTCACCGCCCGCCAGGTGACCGAGGCGCATCTCGACCATATCGCCGCCACTGACGGCCCTGTCATGGCCTGGCAGCATCTCGACCCGGATCAGGCCCGCGCAAGCGCCGATGCGCTGGACAGGCGTGGCGCGAAAGGCGCGCTCGCCGGCGTGCCGGTCGGCGTCAAGGATGTAATAGACACCGCAGATATGCCCACGGGTTACGGCACGAAGATCTATGATGGTTTCCGGCCGCCCTGGGATGCGGCAGCGGTCGCGCTGACCCGATCCGCGGACGGGCTGGTCCTTGGCAAGACCGTCTCGACCGAACTCGCCATGGCGAGCCCGAACAAGACCCGAAACCCGCATAATCCGGCCCATACGCCGGGCGGATCCTCCTCGGGATCCTGTGCCGCTGTCGCCGCCGGCCATGTGCCGCTGGCTTTTGGCACCCAGACCTCCGGCTCGGTGATCCGGCCGGCGAGCTATTGCGGCGTCACTGCGCTGAAACCCTCATTCGGGCTGATCAATACGGTGGGGATCAAGGTGCTCTGCCACAGCCTCGACACGCTGGGGATCCTCGCACGCGGCATTGAAGACGCCGCGCATGCGGCCTCGGTGCTTTCGGGGTATAAGGCCCTCGCAACCCTTACCCCCCCTGCCCGCCCGCGCCTCGCGGTCCTGGCTGGCACGCGGCTTGAAAAGGCAGATCCGGCAAGCACAGAGACGGTTTTACGCCTCAAGGCCCGGGCAGAACAGGCCGGTGCCGAGGTCACCTTTCTCGACCCGCCCGCCTGGTATGACGGTATTTTCGACCTGCATGAAGCCGTGATGGGCTGGGAGGTGACGCATTCCCTCGCCCCCGAGATCCGAGATCACTGGCAGGGCCTCACCCCCGTCACCCGCGCCATGCTGGAAGACCAGGCCCGGGTGACGGAGCCGCGCTATCGCGCCGCGCAGGTACAGCTCCCCGCCCTTCGCACCCGGATGGACGATCTGCTGGCGCGGTTCGACGCCGTGCTCACCCTCGCAGCCCCGGGCGAGGCGCCGGAAGGCACCGCCACGGGTGATCCGATCTTCAACCGGCTCTGGAGCGTCTTGCAGGTGCCGCTGATCAACCTTCCCGGCGCGACCGGGCCCAGGGGCCTGCCGATCGGCGTGCAGCTTGTGGGCGCGCGCGGTGCCGATCACCGGCTGGCCTCTGCGGCGCTCTGGCTGGAACAGATGCAAAAGGCGCTTCCATGACCCAATGCCCAGACCCGACCCATGGAACAGATCCGCTGCCAGACGATTTCCGCGCCGCGATGCGGCTGCTGGCGGCCACGGTCACCATAATCACCGCAGGCGAAGGCCCCGCCCGGCGCGGCCTCACCGCCACCGCCGTCTGTTCGATGTCGGTCACGCCGCCTTCGATGCTGGTCTGCGTCAACCGGAGCGGCGCGGCACATCGCGCCATTTCAGACGCGGGCAGTTTCTGCGTCAATATCCTCGCCGATGACCAGCGCGAGGTGGCACAGCGCTTTGCCGGCCAGACCGGTGACCAGGGCGAGGACAGGTTCGCCCCGCATGGCTGGACGCATCTCGCCACCGGCGCACCGGCCCTCGACGGCGCGCTGGTCAATCTCGACTGCCAGATCGCAGGCGCGACCGAAACAGGCAGCCATTCGATCTTTATCGGCGAGGTCCGGGCCATCCGCTTTGGCGCCGCGCCGTCGCCTTTGCTGCATTTCAACCGCAGCTTCTTCACCCTCGCCCATACGACCGCGCTCTGACAGCGCCCCATCAGGAAGGATCCCCCCATGGCCATCAGCGACGCGCAGTTCCTCAGGGGCTGGAAAGAGGTGCTGACCGCGTGCAAGCTGAAACCCGGCGAGCAGGTGACGGTTCTTACCGGCGACGACAGCAACCGCCAGATTGCCTATATTGCCAAACTCGCGGCCTCGGATCTTGGCACGGTGGTGACCGAGCTGAACCTGCCGGTGATGAATGGCGAGAAGGCTCTGTCGCCTGATAAATCCGGCTATGTCGGCAAAACCGCGCTGGAGCTGAACTCGGCCGCCCTCGCCTGCCTGAAGGCGTCCGACCTGGTGATCGACACGTTGCAACTCTTGTTTTCCAAAGAACAGGAAGAGGTGCTGAAAGGCGGCACCCGCATGTTGCTCGCGGTCGAGCCACCCGAGATCATGATGCGCCAGATCCCGCGCCCGGAAGATAAGCTGCGCGTGCTGGCGGCGGCAAAGAAGATCGGGCAGGCGAAAGAAATGCACGTGACATCCGCCGCAGGCACCGATTTCCGCTGCAGGCTGGGGCAATATCCGGTGCTGACGCAATATGGGCTCGCCGATGAGCCGGGCCGCTGGGATCACTGGCCGTCCTGCTTTTCGGCGCGCTGGCCCGATGAGGGCAGCGCCGAGGGCACCATCGTGATCGATGAGGGTGACATCATCCTGCCCTTCAAACATTACGCCCGCGAACAGGTTTTCGTGACCATTGAAAAGGGCATGATCGTCGATATCAAAGGCCGTACCGAGGCCGAATTCATGCGCAAGTTCATGGAAAGCTTCAATGATCCGCGTGCCTATGCCATGGCACATGTCGGCTGGGGGCTGGAAAACCGCGCGCATTGGACGGTGCTGGGCCTTTACAACCCGCAATCGCAGCTCGGCATGGATGCGCGGTCTTTCGCAGGTAACTTCCTCTGGTCTTCCGGCCCGAATACCGAGGCCGGCGGCGACCGCGACACGCCCTGCCACCTCGATATTCCGCTCCGGAACTGCTCGGTTTCGCTGGATGGTGAGGCGATGACGATTGATGGCGTGGTGCAGCCACCGGACCAGAAGTAACCCATGCGCTTTGACCTCGCGATTGTCGGTGGCGGCTCTGCCGGCGCCCTGCTGGCGGCACGGTTGTCGGAAGACCCCACGCGGCAGGTGGTGCTGATCGAGGCCGGGGGCGAACCCACCGACCCCGACATCCTCAACCCGCAGATGTGGCCCGCGATCCAGCATCGCGACTATGACTGGGATTACCGCACCACGCCACAGCCAGGGCTTGCCGGGCGCGCTCTTTCCTGGGCACGCGGGCGGGGGCTTGGCGGCTCGTCGATGCTGCATGCGCTTGGCCATTTCCGGGGCTGCCGCGAGGATTTCGCCATCTGGGAGGAGGCGACCGGCGATCCCCGCTGGTCCTGGGAGGGTCTTATGCCTGCGTTTCTCGCCATCGAGGATCATAGCTATGGCGGGGATGGTATCCATGGCAAAGGCGGCCCGATGCCGGTCTGGCTGCCCGGCGACGAGGTCTCCCCCCTTGCCCGCGCCTTTATCGAGGCCGGGGCCGGACTGGGGCTGAAACGCCTGAAAGGGCATAACACCGGCGAGATGATCGGGGTCACGCCCAATTCGCTGATGATCCGCAACGGGAAACGCGTTACCACAGCCGAGGCCTGGCTGACACCTGCCGTTCGGGCGCGCACGAACCTGAGACTGCTCACCAGGACATTGGTGACCCGCCTTACCATAGCCGGATCGCGTATCACCGCACTGGAAACCTCTGCGGGCCGGATCGAGGCCGATCAGATCCTCCTCTCTGCAGGCGCGCTCGAAAGCCCGGCCCTTCTGATGCGTTCCGGCATCGGTCCGGAAGCGGTGCTTGCAGCTGCCGGGATCCCCTGCCAGCTGGCGGTGCCGGAGCTGGGGCGGAACCTGATGGACCACCTGCTTGGTGCTGGCAATCTCTATGCGGCAAAACGCCCTGTGGCGCCCTCAAGGCTCCAGCACTCCGAAAGCATGGCCTATATGCGGGCAGAGGGTTTCACCGCCACCGGCCAGCCGGAAATCGTGGTTGGCTGCGGCGTGGCGCCGATCACTTCCGAAATGTTCGACGCGCCTGCCCCAGGCACCGCCTACAGCCTGCTGTTCGGGGTCACCCATCCGACCAGCCGGGGCGAGATCCGCGTCAGCGGCCCCTCGCCCGGCGATCCGCTGGTGATCGAGCCGCGCTATCTTTCAACCGGCAATGACCGTCGCCTCTTCCGCGCGGCGCTGAAAGCCGCCCGCGAGATCGGTGCCAGGCCCGAACTCGACGCCTGGCGCGATCACGAGATCCTGCCGGGCCCGGTATATACGGATGCGGATCTGGACGCCTTCATCGCGCAGGCCGCGATCACCCACCACCATCCATCCGGCACCTGCCGCATGGGGCGCGACGCGCGGGCGGTGACCACGCCCGATCTGAGGCTGATCGGCACCGATAATCTTGCGGTGGTCGATGCCTCGGTGCTGCCTGCCCTGACCGCCGGCCCGATCCATGCCGCCGTCCTGGCCATTGCTGAGAGCTTTGCGCGGGCATCGCCGGAGCAGACTGAACTCGCGACCGACCACGATCCTTATCGCGGCATAGGCAACCAGCCCCACCAGACAAGCGCAAGCGGAGCATCCGGCGTCTTTTGACAGATCCTTTCGCCATCCGTGTCACCCGGCAAGGCGAACCTGGACCTGCGCCTTACAAAGAAGGTGCCTTACAAGCTGTTAAGCCCCCGCATCTGGCGGATCGGGTGCAGGATGAATCGATCCCGATCTGCGGTCCGGATCTTGCAGATACACTACAGAACGCGAGGCGGCTGAGCCTTTTGAGCTTTCATGCGTCGATCTCCAGGGCCCCGGCCCCTGCCATCGCAGAGGTCGCTTCACCGCAGGGGTCTTTCGGCGCCGGACCGCGATGGTTGCCCGAACCAGGAGCGCGCCCTGGCCCCGTCTGCCTGAATGCCTTACCGCCCTGTGATCATCGCAGCGGCTTTTTCGGCCACCATCATCACCGGCGCATTGATATTGCCGGAGGTGATATTGGGGAAGACAGAGGCATCGACAACCCGAAGCCCGCGAATGCCATGCACCCGGAGGTCTGCATCGACCACCGATGTCGCCGGATCCGGCCCCATCGCGCAACTGCCGCAAAGATGGTAGATGGATCCCCCCTCCTGGCGCAGGTGGCTCAGCATCGCCTCGTCACTGTCGCATCCGGGGCCGGGCGTCACCTCTTCTGCCGTGATCGCCCGCAGCGCCGGGGCCTGCATGAACTGACGGATCAGCCGGCTGGCCTCGATCACCTCCTGGCAATCGCGCCCGGTTGACAGGTAATTCGGCCGGATCAGGGGCGCGGCCAGCGGATCGGCCGAGGCCAGCGAGATGCGCCCCCGGCTGTCGGGGCGACAGGAGTTGAATGCGAGCAGAAAACCCGGATAGGGCTCCGGCTCCAGCTTTGCCTTCGTGCTGGCCGGAATGCGGTAGGACATCGGGTTGAAGTAAAGCTGGATATTCGGCGCATCGCCCGCAGACGCGGTGCGAAAGAACCCTCCCGCCTGATTGACACTGAGCGCGAGCGGGCCTTTGCGGCTCAGCACATAGCGCATCCCCGCCCGGAGCTTGCCCCACCAGGGCCGCAGCTCGTCATTCAGGGTCGGCACATTCGCGCGGTAATAATAACTTGCGCAGAGATGGTCCTGGAGACCGCCGCCCACCGCCGGCAGTGCCGCTTTGACCTGGATTCCGTGCTGCGCCAGCTCTGCCGGATCGCCGATCCCCGACAGCATCAGGAGTTTCGGAGACCCGACCGCACCGGCCGAGAGGATCACCTCGCGGGCAGCGCTCAGGGTTTCGGTCACGCCATTCGCGCGGATCTCGACCCCGGTCGCGCGCCCGCTGTCATCGATCACGATGCGGGTGACATCCACCTTCAGCCGCAGCGTCAGATTGGGCCGTTTCAGAGCCGGTTTCAGATAGGTTTTCGAGCTGGATTGCCGCCTGCCTTTGCCGATATTCGTCTCATAGATCCCGGCGCCTTCAAACTCTGCGCCATTGAAATCGTCGCTGACCGGCAGCTGCAGTTCCCGCGCAGCTTCGATGAATCGGTCGCAGATCGGATGGGTCTGCCCCTTCATCGGCGTGATGCCGACCTTCCCCCGGGAGGAATGCCATTCGGTATCGCCCAGCGGATGGTTTTCCAGCTTTCTGAACCAGGGCAGCACATCATCATAGCCCCAGCCGGGGTTGCCCGCATCGCGCCAGTCGTCGAAATCACGCCTTTGTCCGCGCACCCAGATCATCGCATTGATCGAGCCGGATCCGCCCTGGACCTTTCCGCGCGGCGTATAGATCTTACGCCCCGCCATGCCTGGTTCGGGTTCGGTCGAATACATCCAGTTGGTTTCGGGATTGAAGTAATTGCGCGCATATCCCGCCGGCATGTCGAACCAGAAGGACCGGTCCGAGCCGCCCGCTTCCAGCAGCAAGACGCGGGTGGCCGGGTCTTCGCTCAGCCGCGCGGCGAGGATGGACCCCGCCGAACCGGCACCAATGATGATGTAATCGTAGGACATGAGCTTCAGGCCTTTGCGGGCGGTTCTTTCCAGGACGTGTCGGATTGCGCTTTGAAATCATGCGGGGTTTCCCACATGGAAAGGTGCAGGCGCTTGTCGGTATAGGGCGAATGCGCCTCGATCACCTCTCGGTTCAGGGTGATACCAAGGCCGGGCTTCTCCGACGGGATGATCCAGCCGTCAGACCAGGTGAGCCCTTCCTCCAGCACCTCGGCATGGAAGCCATCCCAGCGGCGGATGCTTTCCTGCACCAGGAAATTCGGTGTGGCGGTGGCAAGCTGCACAGAGGCCGCGGCGCCGACCGGGCCGTTATAGAGATGCGGTGCGATCTGGGCGTAATGGACCTCGGCCAGTGCCGCGACCTTCTTGCCTTCCAGAATGCCGCCGACACGACCCAGATTCATCTGCAGAATCGACGCACCATTGTTGCGCAAAAGATCGTGGAATTCGTATTTCGTGGTTAGCCGCTCACCGGCGGCAATCGGGATCGTGGTCTGACCGGCGACGCGGCCCATGGCCTCGCTCTGCCCGGGCGGCACGGGTTCTTCGAACCACAAAGGATCATATTGCTCCAGCCGCCGCGCCAGCCGGATCGCACCGGAAACCGTCATCTGGCCATGGGTGCCGAACAGGAGATCACAGCGGTTCCCCACCGCCTCGCGGATACGGCGGCAAAAGGTTTCCGAACGGTCCATGTCTTCCAGAGACAGCTGATGCCCGCCCATCACCGTGTAAGGCCCGGCGGGGTCGAATTTCAGCGCCGTGAAGCCCTGTTCCATATATTCCAGTGCGCAATCGACGCTGAGTTCGATATTGCTGTAATCGTGATCGCCTTTGGCATTCTTCGGGTAGAGATAGCTGTAAGAGCGCAGCTTTTCATGCACCCGACCGCCGATCAGCTCATAGACCGGCTTGCCCGCCGCCTTGCCGATAATATCCCAGCAGGCCATTTCCAGCCCCGAGACAATGCCCATCATCGTCAGATCCGGGCGCTGCGTGAACCCGCTGGAATAGGCACGGCGGAAGAATTTCTCCACATGATGCGGGTCTTCGCCATCGAGCAGCCGGTCAAACACATCCTGGATCGCGGGGACCATGACCTTGGGGTGGAAGGTCGCGGCATAGACCTCGCCGACGCCCTCGATCCCGTCATCGGTGCGCAGGGTGACGAAGATCCAGTACATACCGCCGATATGGGGCGGCGGTACGGCGACGATATCGGTTTTAACGGATACGAGTTTCATAAGCCGCTCCTCACCAGCTCTGGATCACAAGGCGGGTCTGGGTGAAATCCAGCATCCCGTGTTTGCCGTCATCCCCGCCAAGGCCCGAGCGTTTCCAGCCTGAATGATAGCCCTGATAGGGGTCGGCGGGGGTGCGGTTGATATAGACCTCGCCCGCTTCGATATTGTTCGCAACCATCATCGCCTTGCGGTAATTCTCAGTATAAATGACCGAGGACAGACCGAACTGGTGATCATTGGCCATCGCGAGCGCGTCTTCGGTCGTCTGATAGCGCAGCACCGGCAGGACAGGGCCGAATACCTCTTCCTGCACGATCTCCATCTCCTGGCGGCAATTCGTCAGCAGCGTCGGCGGGTAGAACCAGCCTGGGCCCTCAGGGATGAAGCCGCCGCATTCCAGCTGCGCCCCGTCATCAATGGCGCGGCTGACCATCTGATGGATGTTCACCCGGGAATTCTGGTTGATCAGCGGCCCCATCACCGAAGGCTCGCGCATCCGGTCGCCGAATTTACGCGCCGCCATATGGCCGCGCAGCAGATCGACAAACTGATCATGCACGCTGTCCTGCACATAGACCCGCTCGATCGCAGTGCAGAGCTGGCCGCAATGGGTGGTGCGCGACGCGACCACCGCCGCGGCTGCCTTTTCCAGATCGGCATCCGCCTCGATGATCGCGGGCGTCTTGCCGCCCAGTTCCAGCGAGGATTTCGCGATATTGACCTGACTGTATTCCAGCACCTTGCGGCCCGCACCGACGCTGCCGGTCAGCGTGATCATGCCAACCTTCGGATGGGTGCAGACGGTCTGCGCCACCTGATGCGTCATCGCGAGGATATTGATCGCACCCGCCGGAAAGCCGCAATCTTTCACCGCCCGCGCCACTTCCAGCGCCGAAGACGGCGTGTTGTTCGAAGGCCGCGCCACCACGGTATTGCCCGCAATCAGCGCCGGGGCGATTTTGCGCATCAGCGTATAGATCGGGTAGTTGAACGGGATCAGCGCCGCGACGACGCCAATCGGTTCGCGCTGCAACAGAAGGTTCTCATCAGGGCTGTCCGAGGGGATAATTTCCCCCTCGATCCGTCGCGCCCATTCGGCATGGTAGCGCGTCAGCTCGGCCGCGTAAAAGACCTCACCCGTCGCATCCTCAAGGCTTTTCCCGGATTCAAGCGCCAGCACCGCGCCGATCCGGTCCTTGCGTGCCACCAGCATATCGGCCAGCGCCCGCAGATGCCCGGCCCGCTCGACCGAGGTCAGACGCCGCCAGCCGCGCTGTGCATGGGCCGCCGCCTCTACGCCAGCCCGCGCCTCGGCGGCGGTGGCGGCGGTGACATGCGCGATCTGCTGACCAGTGGCCGGGTTCAGCACTGCGATCAGCTCTTCGCCATCCGATGTCAGGAAGTCATTATTGACGAAGTTGCGGTCGATCCGCATGGCGTCCTCCGGTCCGATTTCGGCCAGGACCAGAGGGCAGACGCATCAGCCTGTCAATAAATTTCCATATCAGGAATAAATATTCCATATATGGAAGAAATATGCCGCCCCTTGCCGATGAGCGTGTTGAACATGACAGATTCCGGAAAGCCTGATGCCGCGAAACGCGACTTCGTGAAAACCGCCGCCCCCGCCATTGACGGCACAGTGGCTGTCCTTGACGTGCTTTCGGCCTCGCCCTGGCCGCTGCAACTCTCTGAAATCTGCGAGAAGACCGGCATCGCCCAGGCCACGGCGCACAGGATCATCCAGGCGATGCTCAGCCACCGGCTGATCGCGCTCGCTCCTGGGCGGCGCAAAACCTATATCCCCGGCTCGCGGCTGTTCCAGCTTGCCTCAGCGGTATTCGCCCGCCAGCCCTTTGTGCCGCATTTCTACCCCATCGCCGAGATCCTGAAGAACGAGATCCACCGCTCGATCTTTCTCAGCCTGCCAATCGGCAATCAGGTGGTGATCCTTGCGCGGCTGGATGCGCCGGCCAGCACGGCGTTCAACGCCTATGTCGGGCGTACCATGCCGATGCATCTTTCGGCCTCCGGCAAGGCGATCCTTGCCGCCCGCCCGCTGGAAGATCAGCTCACCTATCTGCGCGATGAGGGCCTTGCCGCGCCCGGCATGGCGGCCGATCTGCCGGCTCTGGCCCAGGACCTGCAACGTTCGGCGCGGCTTGGCTATGCGGTCAGCCTTAACGAGATCCAGCTTGATGTCGGTTGCGTCGCCGCCCCGGTCGTCAACGGGCGCGGTGAGCCAGTCGCCGCCATCAGCGCCTGTTTCACCGGCGAGGCGCTGAGCCTGCAAAGCGCGCGGGTCTATTCGAAAAACGTCGTCCAGGCAGCGCGCCAGCTTTCCTCGCATATCCTCTGATCTGAAATACCACTTTCTCCCTAGGTCATGACTTTTTGGAATGACCCCGGCGGAATAGTCGTTTGTTCACTGCCACGAAATCGACTTTCCTGATCGCCATCGTGGGGGAGAACCCGATTCATGGTCAGCGGACGGAAGACACGCGTCGAGCGTGACAGTATTGGTATGCTTGATGTCAGCCTGGACGCCGTTTTCGGCATCCAGACCGAACGTGCTGAGCGGCTTTACCCGCTGGCCGGGCAAAAGCGCTTTTCCGATTACCCCGCCCTGCTGAACGCGATGCTGATCGTCAAAAAGGCCGCAGCACAGGTCAATATCGACACCGGCGCGATTGAGCCTGCCATGGGTGAGGCGCTGATCGATGCGGCCTCGGACCTGTTGACCACCCCATGCCCCGAGGCGTTTCCAGTCCATGCCTTCCATGGCGGCGGCGGGATTTCCTTTAATATGAACCTCAACGAGGTTCTGGCCAATCTGGCGAATAAAGCCGGATTTGGCGCGGAGTACGGGTCTTACACCCCGATCCACCCGAACGATCATGCGAACCTGAACCATTCCACCGCTGACTGCCTGTCCACCGGCTGCCACATCGCGGCACGGGTGGCTTTTGCGGGCCTGGCGGCTGAGGTCGAAGGCCTGGCTGCTGATCTCGACCGGCTGGGCGCCGACTGGGCGCCCTTGCGCAAACTGGCGCGGACCTGCCTGCAGGATGCAGTTGATATCGGTTTTGCCGATTACCTCGGCGGCGTCTCCGCCTCGCTGCGCTTTAACCTGGAGCGCGCCACACGCGATGCCGATACGCTGCGCGAGGTGTCCATCGGTGGCAATATCATCGGGCGGTCCGAAGATTGCGAACCGGCCTTTTTTGCCACGATCCTGCCCGCCCTGAATGCCGCGCTTGAGGCAGCGAGCCTGCCCGCCGGTCTCACCCGCACCGACAATCTTTTCGCCGCAAGCCAGGCACATGACCGGCTGCTGGCGCTTGGCGCCTCGCTTGATCAGTTGGCCCGGACGCTGATCCGGTTCGCGAAAGACCTGCGGCTGATGGCCTCGGGCCCGCATGGCGGTCTTGGCGAAATCCGGCTGCCAGCGATGCAGCCGGGATCCTCCGCAATCCCCGGCAAGGTCAATCCGACCATCCCGGAATTCATGGTGCAATGCGGCATGATCGCGGTCGGTCATGCGGCGGCGATGGCGATGACCCAGGATCATGGCGAGATGGATTACAACCCCTGGGAAGCGGTGGTGATCGTGAGCCTTCTCGAAATGATCGGGGTGCTGGAAAGCGGTGTCGCGACGCTGCGGCGCAACTGCGTGCAGGGCCTGCGGCCCGATGCAGCCCGCAACCAGGATCTCTCGACCAGCCTGCTGCCCTCACTGATCCGGCTGAAACAGCTGAAAGGCTACAGCTACTCGGCCCAGGTCGCCAAAGATGCCGCCGGTGACGTCGATTTCGTGCGCCGCAAGGTGGCCGAAGCCGAACCCCGCTGAGCGCGCGCCGTACACCCTACAGTTTCCCCAAACAGACCTCCTCTGTGGAAGACGACAATGACAGATGAATTGCTCGATACCGATCTTGACTGGGCCAAATCCTGGCTCAAAGAGAGCAAGAAACAATATATAAATGGTGAATGGGTTGCCGGAAACGGTGCCGCCTGGGGGGTGAAGAACCCGGCGACCGGGGAAACCCTCTGCCAGATCGCACTGGCCGATGCCGGTCAGATCGAGACTGCCGCCGAGGCCGCGAACCGCTGCCATCAGACGGAAGCCTGGAGCCGCAAGACCTCGCGCAAGGCGCGCGCCGATCAGCTTATCGCGATTGCGCGGCTGATCCGCGAGAATGTGAAACATCTGGCGCTGCTGGAAAGCCTTGCCAATGGCAAGACCTACGTTGAGGCCGTCAACGACGACATCTACACCTGCGCCGAAATCTTTGAATATTACGCCGGCTGGACCGATAAATTCTACGGCGAGGTCTCGCCGGTCGAAGATGGCTTCCTGAATTTCACCACCAAAGAGCCGGTCGGTGTCTGCGCCCTGATCGCGCCCTGGAATTACCCGCTCTACCAGGCCAGCCTGAAGATCGCACCGGCGCTGGCGATGGGCAATGCCGTGGTGATGAAGCCCTCGGAATATACGCCGCTTGCGACGCTGCATCTGTTTGAGCTGATCGACCGCGAACTGGATCTTCCCAAAGGCCTCCTGAACCTGGTCCTTTGCGATGGCGCAGCCGCGAACCAGCTGACGCTGAGCCGCAATGTCCATAAAGTGTCCTTTACCGGGTCGACCGGCGTCGGGCGTCGCATCGTGGCGAATTCGGGGGCCTCGAACCTGAAAGGCGTCACGCTGGAACTGGGCGGCAAATCGCCCTGCATCTTTTTTGAGGATACGCTCAATCTGGATGCCGCGATTGATCGCGCCTTCTATGTGATGTTCTCGCAAAAGGGCGAGAAATGTTCCGAGCCGACGCGCTTCCTGATCCAGAAGGGCATCTATGACTATGTTCTGGAAAAGCTGATCGCGAAGGCGGAGGCAGTGACCTGCGGCGACCCGCTGCTGGCTTTGACCGAACAGGGCGCGCAATGCAATGAGGCGCAGTTCAAACGCATCATGGAGTATATCGAGATCGGCAAGACAGAGGCCGAACTCGTCGCAGGAGGCATCGCAGACACCTCTGGCAGTAACGCCAAAGGCCTGTTCGTCCGCCCGACAATTTTTTCCAACGTCCCCGACACTGCCCGCATCGCGCAGGAAGAGATCTTCGGCCCGGTCCTGTCCTGCACCCCGTTCGAGACCGCGGATGAGGCCGTTCGCATCGCCAATGGCACCAGCTATGGCCTCGCCGCCGGCGTCTATACCGGCAATGTAAACCTCGCCCACCGCATGGCCGAGCGCCTCGATGCCGGTATGGTCTTTGTGAACCGCTACGGCTGCTATGGGCTGTCAGCACCCTTTGGCGGCTTCAAGGAAAGCGGCTGGGGCAAGGAAATGGCGATCCATTCGCTGTCTTCCTACACGAAAACCAAAGGCACCTGGATCCATTTCGGCGGCTGACCCCGCCTGCAAGCAACACCCTCTTCGAGAGACTGAAGACTATGCAATATACCCGTCTTGGCCAATCCGGCCTGAAAGTGTCGCGCCTCTGCCTCGGCACGATGAATATGGGCTCGAAATCCTGGAAGCCCTGGATCTTCGACGAGACCGAGTCCGAGCCGATCATCGGCCATGCGCTCGACAATGGCGTGAACTTCATCGACCTCGCCGATTTCTACTCGGCGGGCGCGGGCGAGGAAGTCGTCTGCAACGTGCTGCGCAAACTGGCGAAACGCGATGAGCTGGTGATCGCGACCAAGCTTGGCTATCCGATCGGGGGCGGCGCGAACAATGGCGGCCATTCCCGCAAACATGTGTTCGATGCGCTGCATGGCTCGCTGACCCGGATGAAGACCGATTATGTCGACATCTATATGTTGCATTACTTCGATACCGAGACCCCGATCGAAGAAACCATGGAAGCGATGAACGACATCGTGCGTGCCGGCAAAGCCCGCTATATCGGCGTCTCGACGATGTTCACCTGGCAATTCGCCAAAATCCTCGCGGTCTGCGAGAAACATGGCTGGGCAAAACCGATCAATATGCAGCTGCAGCTGAACGCCGCCTATCGCGAGGAAGAGCGCGAGATGCTGCCCTTCTGCATGGATCAGGGCATTGGCGTCTCGGTCTTCAGCCCGCTCGCGCGGGGCATCCTGTCCAGCGATATGAATTCGGTCCGCAACAAGACCGACTTCTTCACCGCCGAGATGTATAATGATGCCGCCTCGCGCGATGTCGCGATATCGGTCGCGCGGGTGGCCGAGGCGCGCGGCCTCAGCCCGGCGCAGATCGCTCAGGCCTGGGTGCTCAGAAAGCCCGAAGTCTCATCGATGCTGGTTGGTGCCGATACGCGGGCGCAATTCGATTCAGCGCTGGCGGCACTGAGCACCGAGCTTGATGCCGAAGAGGTGTATGAGATCGAGCGCAATTACACGCCTTGTGACGTGATCAACGATTACACCGCTGGCAAGCGCATCCCGCGCGCGCCGCGCCCGGCTACTGGCCGTTTCGCGCTGGATGCCGTGGCCTGAGGCCTTTACCGGAGCGGCGGCAACGCCGCTCCGGTCACATTTCAATAAAGTATCCGACAGGGAGAATAAGGATGGATGACTTCAAAACGCTGAACGGCAAGCCGCTGCACCCGGAAGCCCGCGCCATGCAAAGCCGTTTTGCGGCAGGGCAGATTGACCGTCGTGGTTTCCTGCGTGGCATGGCATGGCTTGGCGTCGCCGTGGGGGCTGCAGGTGCAGTCCCTGGTATGCTGCGCGCCGAAGAGACGCCGAAAGCCGGCGGTACGCTGCGTTTTGCCTGCCAGATCCAGGAAATCACCGATCCGATGATGGCAACCTGGATCGAATCCTCGAACCTGTTGCGCAACTGCCTTGAATTCCTGACCTTTGTCGATGCCGACAATATCACCCATCCCTATCTGGCGAAAAGCTGGTCGGCCTCGGACGACCTGACCGTCTGGGATTTCGAGCTGGATGAGCGCGCCAAATGGTCGAATGGCGATCAGTTCGGCCCGGAAGATGTGATCTTCAACATCGAACGCTGGATCGCACCGGACTCGCAATCCTCGAACAAGAGCGCGTTTGAGGCGATCACGAAAATCGAAAAGACCGGCGATCATTCGGTGCGCATCACGCTCTCGCGCGCCATCGCCTCGCTGCCCGAACAGCTTTACTCCCATACCTGCGCCATCGCGCATCGTGGTTTTGCCGGTAACTGGCCGGCTGATCCGGTCGGGACCGGCCCCTTCTCGCTGGTCAGCCATGAGGTCGGCCGTCAGGCGATCTTCAAGAAGCGCGAGGATTACTGGGGCACCCCGGCCTATCTGGACGAAGTGCATTACATCGACCTTGGCGCCGATATCACCACCCATCTGGCAGCGCTGTCCAGCGGCCAGGTCGACGTGCTCTACCGCGCGACGATTGCTGAATATGACCTGATGCAGTCGCTGCCGAATATCCAGATACTGGCCGGCAAAGCGGCCCATACCCTGGCGATCCGGATGCAGGTGGACCAGAAGCCCTTCGACGATATCCGCGTGCGCAAAGCGGTGCAGCTGGCGGCTGACAATGGCCAGATGCTGGCGATTGCCTATCGTGGCGAAGGGGATCTGGGCGCGAACTACCATGTCTCGCCGGTTCAGGCCGATTACGCGCCGGTCGATCCGATTGCCCGCGATGTGGCGGCTGCAAAGGCGCTGCTGGCCGAGGCCGGCTATCCGGATGGCATCGATATCGAGCTGACCCTTGGCAATACCCAGGGCAAATGGGAGCAGGACACCGCTCAGGTCCTGCAACAGAACCTCGCCGAGGCCGGCATAAGGCTGAAGCTGAACGTACTGCCCGCGTCGCAATACTGGCCGATCTGGGACAAGGTCCCCTTCGGCGTCACCTATTGGGCGCATCGTCCGCTGGGCACCATGACGCTGGATCTGGCCTATCGCACGGGCGGTGCCTGGAACGAAAGCCATTACGCCAACCCGGCCTTTGACGAGGCGCTGAACAAGGCGATGTCACTGGTTGACCCGGACGCCCGCCGGGAGGCAATGGCTGTCGTCGAAACCATTCTGCGCGATGACGCGGTGATGGTGCAGCCCTATTGGCCGAACCGTTTCTCGGCCGCGGCGCAGAATGTGCGCGGCTTTGTGCTGCATCCGTCGGACTTCTTCCGTATGGATGGCGTCTGGCTGGCCTGATCGCCACCCGAAACAGGGGTCGGGCCTTTGCGCCCGGCCCCCTTTCGCGCCTCGGCGCGGCTCAACTGAAAAAGGAGGGTGTCTGGTGTCCCTGGGCAGATTTCTGATCCGAAAGACCGCGATCGCGATCGCCACAATGGTGGCGGTCTCGTTCCTGATCTTTCTCGCACTCGAGGTGAATATCGAGGAAGTCGCCGTCAAGGTGCTGGGGCAGTATTCCACCGCCGATCAGCGCGCGGCCTGGCTGTTGCAAAACGGCTATAACGACCCGTTCCTGATCCGCTATCTCCGCTGGCTGGCGAATTTCGTAACCGGCGACTGGGGGCAGTCGACCTATTACCGCGCACCGGTGATGGATATGGTGCTGCCGCGCCTTGGCGCCTCGGCAATCCTCGCGGGCGGCGCGCTCCTCGTGATCATCATCTTCGGGCTTGGACTTGGGATCCTTGCCGGGATGCGGCCCGGCACCGTGCTGGACCGGGTGATTTCGGTGTTTTCTGTGATCACCACCTCGATCCCGGATTTCGCCTCGGCGGTGTTTCTCTCGGGATCTTTGTCTTCTGGCTGGGACTTCTGCCGGGGGCCAGTACGATGATTTCCGGGTTTTCCTTCCGCGAGCTGATCCTGCCGGTCTCGGTGCTGGGGCTTTATTCGATGGGCTATCTGGCCCGCGTCACCCGCGCCTCGATGGTCGATGTGATGTCCACCCATTACATCCGCACCGCGCGGCTCAAAGGCGCGAGCCTGTCGCGGATCGTGTTGCGCCATGCGCTGAGAAACGCGCTGATCACGCCCGTGACCGTCATCATGCTGCAACTGCCCTGGCTGCTCTCCGGCGTGATCGTGGTCGAGGTGTTCTATGCCTATAAGGGCTTTGGCACCCTCCTCTATGACGCCGCGCTGAACCAGGACATCTATCTGATCGAAGCCTGCGCGATGATTTCGGTCCTCGTCGTCGTTCTGAGCCAGATCCTCTCGGATGTGCTCTATGGCTGGCTGAACCCCCGTATCGAGCTGGGAGCAAAAGCATGAAGGCGCTGACCCCCTACCTGCAAAAGCCGCTGGTTCTGATCGGTGGGTTCCTCGCCTTCGGCTGGCTGCTGGTCGCGATCCTCGCGCCGGTTCTTGCGCCCTATAACCCGCTGCAAACCCTGCAGCCTCTGGTCAAACCCCTGACCACCGGATCGAATGGCGAATATTTCCTGCTGGGAACCGATATGCTCGGCCGTGATATTCTTTCGCGGCTGATCTGGGGGGCGCAGACCGTGGTGATCTATGCCACGCTTGCCACTCTGACCGCCTATATTCTGGGTCTGAGCTTTGGCCTGATCGCGGGCTATGCCGGCGGGCGCACCGATGCGGTGCTGTGTTTCCTCGCCAATGTGATCCTCAGCTTCCCGGTGCTGGTCCTTTACATCGTAATTATCGTGGTGATCGGGGCCTCTCCGGTGAATATCGTGATTGCGGTGACCTTCAGCTCGGCCCCGGCGATCTTCCGCATCGTGCGCGCCATCACCATCGACGTGGCCAGCCGCGATTTCGTCAAGGCCGCGATCACGCAGGGCGAAAGCACCTGGCGTATCCTGTTCATCGACATTCTGCCAAACACCACCGGGCCGCTCGCCGTCGATTTCTGCCTGCGGCTTGGCTATACGGCCATCACCATCGGGACGCTCGGCTTTCTCGGCCTCGGCTTGCCGCCGCCCACCCCTGACTGGGGCGGCATGGTGAATGAGGGCCGCGCCATGGCCATCGCCTTCCCGCATCTGGTGGTCTTTCCCTGTATCGCGATCTCGACCCTTACACTGGGCCTCAGCCTGCTGGCCGACGGGCTGCGTGAAGTGAATGATGCGAAGGAGCGCCAGGCATGAGCGACGCATTGCTTGATATCCGTAATCTCTCGGTCGCGCTGCCGAAAGGTGCCGACCGGCCTTTCGCGGTCCAGGGCGTCACGCTGGACGTGAAGCCGCGCGAGATCCTTTGCATCGTTGGCGAATCCGGTTCGGGAAAATCGGTGCTGACCGCAACCCTGATGGGGGCCGCGCCAAAGGGTCTTTCGGTCGCCAGTGGCGAGGCACTGATGGCGGGCCAGGATCTGCTGACGCTTTCGGAACGGCAGTGGCAGAAGATCCGCGGCAAAGAGATCGGCATGATCTTTCAGGAGCCGATGGCCTCGCTGAACCCGCCCTCACGGTCGCGAGCCAGATCGAAGAGGTCTTTATCCTCCATTCCGATATGTCGAAGGCGGATCGCGCCCGCGAGGCGCGGCGTCTGGTCGAGGCAATGCATCTGCCCGAACCCGACCGCATCCTGAAAAGCTACCCGCATCAGCTTTCCGGCGGGCAATGCCAGCGCGTGGTGATCGCGATGGCGCTGGCGATGAGCCCGAAACTGCTGATCGCCGATGAGCCGACCACAGCGCTGGATGTGACCACCCAGGCCCAGGTGCTGAAACTGATCCGGGAACTGCGCGACGTGCATGGCCATGGGATCATCTTCATTACTCATGATCTGGGGTGGTGGCCGATATCGCCGACCGTATCGCGGTGATGCGCGGGGCGAGGTGGTGGAGCTCGGCACCGCCGAACAGGTGCTGAAAGACCCACAACATGACTATACCAAGACCCTGATCGCGGCAGTTCCAAGCCTTGTGCCCCATGACCGCCCTGCCCCCGAGGCCGCCAAACCGGCGCTGGAGGTCACGCAGCTGAACCATGCTTACGGCGCGAAACAGGTGCTGCATGATATCAGCATCGCTGTCGCACCGGGCCGCGTGCTCTCGATCGTCGGCGAAAGCGGGTCGGGAAATCCACGATCGCAAAGAACCTGATCCGGCTGATCGACCCGACCTCCGGCAGGATCGTGGTGGCGGGCGAGGATATTCTGGGCGCAAGCGGCGAAGGGCTGCGCGGGATGCGCAAGCGGATCCAGATGATCTTCCAGGACCCGTTCGGATCTTTGAACCCGCGCCGACGCGTCGGGCCGATGATCGCCCGCGCCGCCGTGCTCTCGGGCGCCAGCCGCGCCGAAGCCGTCACCCGCGCGAAAGAACTGCTGGAGCTGGTGGGCCTTGAACGCAGCGCCTATACCCGCAGACCGGCCGCCTTTTCCGGCGGGCAGCGGCAGCGGATCGGCATTGCCCGCGCGCTGGCAATGCAACCCGATGTGCTGATCGCCGATGAAAGCGTCTCGGCTTTGGATGTCTCGGTCCAGGCCCAGGTGCTGGATCTGCTGGCCGATCTGCAAAAACGGCTGCAGCTTGCGGTGGTGTTCATCACCCATGACCTGCGTGTTGCCGCCCAGATCAGCGACGAGATCGTGGTGCTGAGCCAAGGTCATGTGGTCGAGCGCGGCCCGGCAAGCGAGGTCCTGACCCGGCCACAGCATCCCTATACGCGTGAGCTGATCGCCGCCGCCCCCGGGCGCGACGCATTCTGAGGCCAGTGGGCGAATGCCCCGCATTCCTGCATCAGACGGGGCCTTGACGCGCGGCAGACAGCAGCAGAAGGTTCGGGGCGCGCCCGGTCGGCGCGCCCCCGTTTCCTGTGCCGGGAGCCCTGCCCTTCCGATGTCGTCCGCCCCCTCTCTGACTTCGCTGCGCGCCTTCGCGACCGTTGGCCAATGCCTCAGCTTCACCGAAGGCGCGCATCGCCTCGGCGTCACGCAAAGCGCGGTCAGCCGGCAGATCCGCCAGCTGGAAAGCACCCTAGACATCGCGCTCTTTCGCCGCATCGGCAATGCGGTTGAGCTGACCGAGGCCGGGACGATGCTGCATGAGCGCCTTGCCGGGGCCTTTGATCTGATCGACGACGCCGTGCAGGAGGCGCGCAAATCTGTGCCGCGCCAGAAGCTGACTTTGCTGGCGCCGCCAACCTTTGCCGCGCGCTGGCTCTCGCGCCGGCTGGTCTCGTTCCGGCAACGCTTCCCCGATCTCGATCTCTCGCTGCATCTGAGCCCTGATGACAATGTGCGGTTCGACTGTGTGATCCGGTTCGGCACCGACCCCCGCGACCGCCAGTCATCAACCCGCCTGATGGTAGAGCAGCATATCGCGGTCTGCGCCCCCGATCTCTGGGCCGATCCCGAACGGCTGCGCGCAAGCTGCCTGCTTTACGTGCTGGACCGCGCGCTCCGGCTGCCCACCTGGGATAACTGGTTCGCCTCGGCCCAGCATGATCGCCGCGATCTGCCGGAAAATGCGATGGAATTCGCGACGCTGGACATGGTGACGCAGGCTGCTGTCTCGGGGGCGGGTCTTGCGGTGATCGACCGCAATATGATCGAATCCGAGCTGGTTTCCGGCGCGCTGATCCAGATCGACCCGGTGGTGGTGACCGGCCCTTACGGCTATTGGCTCGACATCCCGACCGAGCGGCTGGCCCGCAGCAGGGTGGTGCATTTCGCCCGCTGGATGCAGCAGCTGGCGCTGCAGGGGACGCGCGCTCCGGCCGGCGACTGACCAGGCTGGCAGGCAAGTGCGTGCTGACCTCTGAGATTAGAGTGCACGTTTCTCAAACCGCCCAGGCCGCATCCGAACCGGGCGGCTCTGGCGGGAGGGGCGACCTCGCGATGTGCCAGGTGCAGACCAGCCGCTCTGGCGCAGGCGAAGGGAGGCCGAACCCAGTGCAGAGCACCAGGCCCCCCGCATCCAGGCCCCCCGCGCGTCATTCACCACCTGCCGGATCTCGCGCCACGGAAGCCGCGCCGGGATACGCGCGGCTCCACCGCCGCTTTTGCGCTGCGGAAGGTAAATAATGATCCGAAACCGGGGCCGGGCCAGGACTGCTTCAGCGGCCTGACAGGCGGCGCCGCCCCTTTGACAGGGCGGCGCCAATTTCCGGGAGAGCACCGGCAATGGTCGCGGGATTACTCGGCCGCGAACTGGTTCATGGTATTGGCGTGCCCGCCGGCTTTCAGCGCACGTTCGCCCGAGACCATTTCCTTGAAAGTATCACCAAGATCCGAGCCGACCTCATGCTGGTGCCTGACCGCCGAGACACCGCGACGGATTTCCTCGCGTTGCACGGTTTTGACATATGCCAGCATCTTTTCCTCGCCGAAATAGCCGCGCGACAATTCATCGACGGATTTCGCGGTGAGGTGGAAGGTCGGCAGCGTGATCAGGTTGTGGAACACCCCCGCCCGGGCCGAGATATCGGTCTGGAAACGCTGCAGACGCTGATCCGCCTCGCGGCCCAGATCGGTCGCGTCGAAATCGGCTTTCATCAGCTCATTGCCGTCGGGGTAATCGCTGGCTTTGATCCGGCCCGCTGCCAGCCATTCCTCACGTACCTGTTTCCTGAGATTCAGCGTCCAGTTGAAGCTCGGTGAGTTGTTATAGGTCAGTTTCGCATTCGGCACCGCCTTACGGATCTCGGCGACCATGCCGGCGATCTCATCGACATTCGGGGTGTCGGTCTCGATCCAGAGGAGGTCGGCGCCGCCCTCGGTCAGGTTCGCGACGCAATCCTCGATCACCCGGGCGCGACCGGTGCCCTCCCTGAAGGGGAAGAGGCCGTTTGGCAGGCGCAGCGGCCGCACGAATTCGCCACCCTGGTAAAGCGCCAGCTCGCCTTCCCGGATCGGGTTTGCGTCAGAGATCGGCTCTACCTTGAGCCATTTGTTATAGTGGCTGGCCAGATCGCCCGGGCGGGCGGAGACCGGAACTTTCTGCGTCAGCCCCGCACCAAGACTGTCGGTGCGCGCAACGATTACCCCCTGATCGACGCCGAGTTCCTCGAATGCGAGGCGGCAGGCGCGGAGTTTCTCGATGAAATCCTCGCGCGGGACAGTGACCTTGCCGTCCTGGTGGCCGCATTGCTTGGCGTCTGACACCTGGTTTTCGATCTGGAGGCAGCAGGCCCCCGCCTTGATCAGCTCCTTCGCCAGCAGATAGGTGGCATGTTCATTGCCGAAACCGGCATCAATATCGGCGATGATCGGCACGACATGAGTCTCGAACCCGTCAATGGCGGCAATGGCGGCGTCGCGCGCCTCTTCGGTCTGCGCGGATTTCAGCGCGCGGAACAGGTCGTTCAGCGCCACCTCATCGGCCTGGCGCAGAGAGGTGTAAATTTCCTGGATCAGATCGGCGACGGCGGTTTTTTCGTGCATCGACTGGTCGGGCAGATGGCCCCAGCGATTGCGCAGCCCGGCAACCATCCAGCCGGAAAGATAGACGTAAGTCCCTTTCGCAGTGCCGCGCATCCGCTTGACCGCTTTGATCATCTGCTGGGCATGAAAGCCTGACCAGCAGCCCAGGGATTGCGTGAATTTCGACGCATCCTGGTCATAGGCCGCCATATCGGCCCGCATCACCACCGACATTTCGCGGGCGATTTCGAGATGGCTCTCCCAGGAGTTTTGCAACCGCAGCTGCACGATATCATCGACCGAGACCCCACCCGCCGTCTGGCCGGTCGGGTAACGCTGCGCAACCTCGCGGCGCAGTTCTGCATAGGTCTTGCGGGGCATCGGAGATCCTTTCATGGAGAAGAGAAGGCTGGCAGGCACAGGCCCCGCCAAAGGGGGAAAGCGTGGTCAGCCGGTCCATCAGTCGAGCGCGTTCAGCACGTCATAGGCCGGCAATGTGATGAAATCGGGAGGCGTCGTGGCAAGGATCGCCTCATGCACGATCCGAGAGGCCGAGGCGTAATGGCCCCGGTGGAAGCCGGTCGGCCCAAGGCGGCCAAGGATTTTGACGATCTCTTCCTGGATCAGCGAGGCGAGCCATTCGGCGGTCAGTTTCGTATGGTCACCATCGGTCAGCGTCACCTCGGACCCGTGGCGCAGCCATTGCCAGAGCTGCATCCGCGCGATCTCGGCCGCGGCGGCATCTTCCAGCATCCCATTGATCGCCACCGCGCCACGGCCCTGCAGCCATTGCGCCAGATATTCGATCGCGACCGCGATATTGTCGCGCAGGCCGGCCTCGCTCACCCGTCCGTCATGCGGTTTCAACAGCATCGCGGGGTCGATCCGGTAATCCTGCCGCGGGCGGCGGATCTGGTTCGGGCCAGGCATCGCGGCGTCAAAAACCTCCAGCGCGACCGGCACGAGATCTGGATGCGCAACCCAGGTGCCGTCATGCCCAAGGCCCACCTCGCGCTCTTTGTCGGCGCGGACGCGGGCGAAGGCGGCCTCTGTCACCTGCCCGTCACCCTGCCCTGGCACCACGGCAGACATGCCGCCCATCGCATGGATGCCGCGCCGATGGCAGATCTTGACCAGCCGCGCCGCATAGGTCGCAAGGAAGGCGCGGTCCATCGTCACTTCGGCCCGATCGGGCAAAACGTAACCGGGATGTGCGCGCAATGTCTTGATATAGCTGAAGATGTAATCCCAACGGCCACAGTTCAGACCGGCGATATGGTCGCGCAGCTCCCAGATGATTTCATCCATCTCGAAGGCGGCGCGCAGCGTCTCGATCAGCACGGTCGCCTTGATGGTGCCGGGCATCAGATCCAGTGCCTCCTGCGCGTGGAGGAAAATCGCATTCCACAGCCGCGACTCGCGGTGGTTCTCCAGCTTTGGCAGGTAATAAAACGGACCACGCCCGTCTGCGGCGAGCGTCTTGCCGGAATGGAAGATATGCAGCCCGAAATCAAACAGCGCCGCCGGGACGGGACGCCCGTCGATCAGCAGATTGGCCTCAATAAGATGCAGACCACGCGGCCGCAGGATCAAAAGCGCCGGATCGTCTTTGACCTGCCGGGTCTCGCCGGTTTTCGGATCGGTGCAGCCGAGCGCATGATCGCGGTAATCGAGCAGGTTCACCTGCCCCTGGATCATGGTGTCGAAGCGCGGCGCACTTGCGTCTTCCAGATCGGCCATGAAGACCTTCGCGCCTGAATTCAGCGCGGTGATCATCGTCGCGCGATCCGCCGGACCGGTGATCTCGACCCGGCGGTCCATCAGCACCCGGGGCACCGGAGCCGCCTCCCAGATCCCCTGACGAATGTCTTTCGTCTCGGTCAGGTATTCCGGCAACATACCCAGATCATAACTGTGCTGACGCGCGCGGCGCGCGGCCATTAGCGCGTCGATCTGGCCGGAAAATGCACGGTGCAGCCCGGCGAGGAATGCCAGCGCGTCAGGCGTCAGAACCCGGTCGGCGCCGGGAACTTCGCGCAGGATCACGGGCGGCAGGCTATGGGGCGGACGGTCGAGCGGCATAACGATTCTCCGATGTGGCTCTGGCGTAAAGTCACTATGGTAATGTTATGCCGCATGTGCATTATCTATCTGAAATAAAAGGGTAATGATGTAAGTCTTGTCACATTACCCTTGCGCGATCTGTAAGGTTTGTCACAAGCGGGATGCGAGGAAAGACATGACAGGCGAGGGCAAGCGGGGCGAAAAGCTGATCATCGGGCAGCGTCTGAAGGTGCTGCGGCAATCGCTGGGGCTGACCCAAGCGCAGATGGCGACCGAGCTTGGCGTCTCCGCAAGCTACATCACCCTGATCGAGGCCGATCAGCGTCCGGCCTCGGCGCAGTTTCTGATGAAACTCGCATCAATCTACGATCTGAATATCTCGGAACTCGCCCCGGCCAGTGACGCGCAGCTGGCCGCAGATTTCAACGCGGCACTGAAAGATCCGCTGCTTGGGGCCGGGCAGATCCCAAAGGTCGAGATCGAGGCCATTCTCCAGGCCTCACCCCGACTCGCACGCGCCTTCGTCCAGTTGCATGACCGCCACCGTGAAGCCGTCCTGCGCCCGATGGCGGACGACAACCCGCTGACCGATCGCGATAAGGTCGAGGTCCTCTCAGAAAGTTCGCGCCCGGCCGAGGCGGTGCGGGCCTGGTTCTACGCGCGCGGCAATCATGTCGACGCGCTCGACCGCGCCGCCGAGACGCTGGCGGCGGAATTGCAGCTTCATCGCAGCGAGCCGCATGTGGCGCTCTCGGCCCGGCTTTCGGCGCATGGCGTGCGAACCCGTATCCTGCCGGCTGATGTGATGGGCGGGCATCTCAGGCGGTTTGATCTGCATCGTAAGGAGCTGATGCTCTCTGAGCTGTTGCGCCAGTCGAGCCGGCGCTTTCAGATCGGCGTTCTGCTGGCGCGCCTTGAGCAGGAACCGCTGATCGCGCGGCTCGTTGATGAGGCCGGGCTGACGGAGCCATCTGCTTTCACCCTGATGCGCGTCAGCCTTGCCAATTACTTCGCCGCAGCCCTGGTGATGCCCTATGCGCGTTTCCTCGGCGCCTGTGAAACCACGCGCTACGATGTCGAGTTGCTGTCCCACCGCTTTGGCACCAGTTTCGAGCAGACCGCACATCGCATGTCCACGCTGCAACGCGAGGGTGCGCGGGGCATCCCGTTCTTCTTCGTGCGGGTGGATCGCGCCGGGAACATCTCGAAACGCTTTTCGGCGGGGCGGTTTCCCTTCTCACGCTTTGGTGGCACCTGCCCGCTCTGGAACATCCACGGCGCTTTCGAGACGCCCGATCAGGTACAGACACAGCTGATCCGCATGCCCGAAGGCGCGAGCTATTTTTCGGTTGCGCGCACCGTGACCCGCGCAGGCGGTATGCAGGGGCAACCGGCGCAGCGGCTTGCGATCGGGCTTGGCTGCGACACCGCCTATGCGCCGCGCCTGATCTATGCGGATGGAATCGACCTTGTCAGATCGAAACCGGTTGAAATCGGGCTGAACTGCTATCTTTGCGAGCGCCGCGACTGCGCCGCCCGTGCGCATGCACCGATCAACCGGCCGCTTGCGGTGAATGAACGCGAAAGAAGCCTCGCGATCTACCGCTTTGGCGAAGAGTAACATGCCGCCGGCATATCTCCGGCGGCATCGTGATGTGATATGATTATGCCGTCAGCTCTTTGCGGATGATCTCGGCACCGGCACCCAGAGCCTGCAATTTTGCCCTTGCGATATGGCGCGGCAGCGGTGCCATGCCGCAATTGGTACAGGGGCAAAGGTTTTCGGCATCTACAAATTGCAGCGCCTTGCGCAGCGTATTCGCCACTTCCTCCGGCGTCTCAACCCGTTCAGAAGCCACATCAATGGCCCCAACCATCACTTTCTTGCCCCGGATCAGTTCAATCAGATCCATCGGCACATGCGAATTATGGCATTCAAGCGAAATCATATCAATGCTTGACGCCTGCAGCTTCGGGAAGATCTTTTCATATTGACGCCATTCGGTGCCGAGGGTCTTTTTCCAGTCCGTATTGGCCTTGATGCCGTAGCCATAGCAGATATGAACGGCGGTCTGGCATTTCAGGTCCTCAACCGCCCGTTCCAGTGTGGCAATCCCCCAGTCATTGACCTCGTCGAAAAACACATTGAAGGCGGGCTCGTCAAACTGGATGATATCGACGCCTGCGGCTTCCAGTTCACGCGCCTCCTGATTCAGGATCGCAGCAAACTCCCAGGCAAGCTTTTCCCGGCTTTTGTAATGCGCATCATAGAGCGTGTCGATCATGGTCATCGGGCCGGGCAGCGCCCATTTGATCGGCTGTTTCGTCTGCCGCCGCAGGAATTTTGCATCCTCGACAAAGACCGGTCTACGGCGCGCCACGGCACCGGTGACGGTCGGCACGCTGGCATCATAACGATCCCGGATTCTGACGGTTTCTCGTTTCTGAAAGTCAACGCCTTCAAGATGTTCGATGAAAGTCGTGACGAAATGCTGACGGGTCTGTTCCCCGTCGCTGACAATGTCGATGCCGGATTGCTGCTGATCGTCCAGCGCGAGGCGCAACGCATCCTGCCTGCCTTCGGCAAGCGTTGCCCCCTCAAGTTTCCAGGGCGACCAGAGTTTCTCGGGCTCGGCCAGCCAGGACGGTTTGGGAAGGCTGCCGGCAGTGGCAGTGGGGAGAAGTTTATTCATAGTGGGGACCTTTTATATTCTGTCAAAGCGCGAAACTGGCTGACCATTGCGAAAGCCTGGCCTGATGCGGCCTGATAAAATGCTCTTCCGCGAATTTGGCCTGTTCCAGCGCCAGACGGCTGCGCTCTTCGCGGTCATAGACAATCCGCGTCAGAGAATAATCCTGATGTTTCAGGCTTGGGCGATAGCAGCTGCCTGCGGCGGCATTGGCGTTGTAGATTTCCGGACGATAGATCTTCTGGAATGTCTCCATCGTACTGATGGCGCTGATCATTTCCAGATTTGTATAATCATCAAGAAGATCCCCCATGAAATAAAATGCCAGGGGGGCAACGGCGCCCGGCGGCATGAAACAGCGAACCGTCATACCCATTTTTGCGAAATACCTGTCAGTCAGAGATGCTTCATCCTGCCTGTATTCAGCACCAAGAATAGGATGGGTGATATCGGTTCTGATATAGGTTCTGTTGCTTGATACGCTGAGACATATCACCGGTGTCTTTCTGAAATTTCGGCGATAGACCTCAGATTTCACGAAACTCCTGAACAGATTTCCATGCAGGTCGCCAAAATCCTCCGGCACGGCAAAGCCGGCTTTCCCTTTGTTATATTCCGGGAGCGCTATACTGAAATCATAATCCCGCACATAAGACGAGAAATTATTCCCCGCAGATCCATCAATGATCTTACGGTTTTTGTGATCAAGGATGTTTGTCTTCAGAATCTCAATAATCGGAAACACACCCGCAGTTTCTGCACTCCCCATAGCCATATCGACGGATATAATCTCGACCCCAACGGAATACCGGTCACCTTTTGGGTTGTCCCATCCCGCCAGAGAATTGAATCTGTTGGTGATCATCGCCAGAGTGTTTCGTAAATTCTCCCGGCGGTGTGCCCCTCTGGCGAGATTGGCAAAATTGGTGGTGATGCGCGTATTATCGGCCGGAATGTAATCCTCGTCGAAGCCAATCTTCGTAACTCTGAAAGTGAAACCTTCTGTCATTGTGACATGCCTTCTGAGCGGCCTGAAAAGACAGGCCGGAAAACCACAGACACTCCGCGACGGATGTCGCGAAGCCGGCCCCGGGCGACTGATGTCACACGGGCCTTTGCAGTCACCTTTGCGGAACGGCCGCTCCCGACACGCCCACCGCGGCCGGAACAGGTGATCAATCCAGGCAGGTTTCCTGACTTGCGGGTCGTAACCTTGTCCGGCCTTCCCGGCGCAGAATGCGCGCCAGTGGCATTTCGGACGGGCTCGCCGCTCACAGTTGCGGGGGCAGCTCCGGATTTGGCATTGGCCTTACCAGATTCCCTTTTAACCGGGGCTTCCCCCGGCACCTGAATCAATCGATAAAATCCTTTGCGGGCCCGGAAATGTCAACGATTTCAGAAGCAGATTATATTCATGAAATTCATGAGCGAAACCGGCAGTGTAAGAAATCAGGTGCAGACGAAATTTTTTTTAAAACACCCCTAGGTCATGTTGACAAATGGCGGAGCCAGAGCCTGATGCAGGCGACGTCGACGAAGCCCAGGAAGCTTTCTGCGGTTTTGTCGTAGCGGGTTGCAAGGCGGCGGCTGTTTTTCAGCTTGTTGAAGCAGCGCTCGACCATGTTGCGCAGGGTATAGATGGTCATGTCGACAGCCTTGCGCACCCTTCGGTTCTTTCGCATCGGTATCATGGGCAGGGCGTTGCGGCTCTCGATGTCTTCCCGAATTTTATCAGAGTCATAGCCCCTGTCGGCGACCAGAACTGTCGGTTGGGGCAGATTGTCAGCCATCACCAGATCATAGCCGGTGTAGTCGGAATCCTGCCCCGGCGTGATCTCGGTCCTCATCGGGAGGCCTGCGCCGTTGACGCGGAGATGGATCTTGGTCGAGAAGTGGAAGGTGGTCCAGAAAACGATCCAGTGGATCGTTTTCCCACCGGACGCTCTCGAACGGCCAGGAGCCTCTTGTCAGCAGTCCCCCTTTTGCGCCCGCCGCATGATGATGAGCGCGGATCACAGTGCTGTCGACCATCTGGAGCTTGTCTGGCGTGTCAATCGGCGCGCAAAACTGACCCCCTATCGGCGTCCAATTTTGCCCCCCCTATGCTGCGTCGAGATCAGGGCCTGAGTCGACGGAACTGATCACAGAGTGGAGGCGGGTCAGGCCCTGATCGGGGTCAAGTGCGGTTTTTGAAGCGCCATGACTCGTTGCCGGTCTCAATGATCTCGCAGTGATGGGTCAGACGGTCCAGGAGTGCCGTGGTCATTTTGGCGTCACCGAAGACAGTTGGCCATTCACCGAAGGCAAGGTTGGTGGTGACGATGATCGATGTGCGTTCATAAAGGCGGCTGATCAGGTGAAAGAGCAGCTGCCCGCCTGATTGCGCGAAGGGCAGGCGCAGCGCGGTGTGAGTCAGTAGAAGTGGCGGCGGGGTCGGGTCGCGTCGTCGGGCGAGAATGTTGATGACGACAGGCGCGGAATGGACACCCTGATCCACGGCTTCGACGGCTTGCAGCCCGTCATCGGGCACGCAGCTCAGGATCTGGACCATCTGCCGGTCGCCATCATCGCTGCCCTTCAGCTTGCGCCGGATCGCGGCCATGGCGGGTGGAAGCACCCAGTCCTTGAAAGGAGCCCCATTACGCAATGCGCCAGGTTTGCGTGCCAGAACAGGCACATAGTGCCATGGATCATAAACCGTCTGGCCCCACCCAAAGGCGCGGGCATGTTCTCCGACCACCACGCCATCCTGCCGAATGACAATCCGCTCGGCATAGGCATGCACCTCGACGGGACGTCCGACGGCCGTAGCCAGGACCGAGTATTTGTTGTTGTCGAACCGCACCGTGCAGGTCTTCGAGACGGAAGCAGGCACGCTGTGGAAGCCGTCGAAGCGGCCAACGTAAGGAACGAGGTGGGGGCGCTCAGCCTCGAACATCTCCCAGATCGTCTTGTCGGCATCTTCCACATGGCGATGCGCCTTGGCATAGGCCACGCACTTGTCCAGCAGCCAGGCGTTCAGCTCGTCGAGGCTCTTCACCCGCAGCCGCGGTGTAAAGAACCGCTCCCGCACCAGCCCGACCTGGTTCTCGACCTGACCCTTCTCCCAGCCTGAAGCCGGGGTGCAGGCGACGGGTTGGACAAGGTAGTGGCTGCACATCTGCAGGAAGCGGCGGTTGTATTGACGCTCCTTGCCGGTGAAGACAGCTTCGACAGCCGTCTTCATGTTGTCATAGATGCCACGGGCGCAGGTGCCCCTGAAGAAGCCGAACCCGCGGTCATGCGCGTCGAACACCATCTCTTGGCTCTCGCGCATGTAGGCGCGGGCGAACATCATCCGGCTGTGGCAAAGTCGGACATGCGCCACCTTGATCGTCACCGTGACGCCAGAGATCACCACGATCTCATGGCTCCAGTCGAACTGGTAAGCCTCGCCCGGTGCATAGTAGAGCGGCACATAGGCTTCTGCCGTCACCGCCCCCCGGTTCTGCGACCAGTTCCTGGCGAACCGGCGCACGGCATCATAGCCACCCTGGTATCCGAACCCACGCAGTTCCTCGAAGATGCGGATCAACGTCAGCCGTTCCCGCGCGGGCTTGTTCGCATTGGACGACAGAAACTGTTCGAGCTGCCCCTGCCAGGGACCAATCCGCGGCATCGGCTGACGCTCACGCTCGTAACTGAAGTCCGTCTCATCCGTCCGCAGGATCTTGCGCACTGTGTTCCGTGACACGTGCAGTTCTCGCACGATCTTCTTCATCGACCAGCCCTGAACGTAGAAGGCCCGCCGCTCTCGCGCGATCGTATCCACCCGCTTCATCCCCCCTCCGTTCGCTGCCTCGCAACGAACGGTCTGACAGAACCTAAGGGGGGGGCAAAATTGGACGCCGATACCCCGCATTAGGGGGTCAATTTTGCACGCCGAAACACACTGAACGAGGCCGACCGACTGCTCAGGGCCGGTGCAGCCTATCACGCGTGCGAGAAGCTCATACTTACGGGCGCACGCGCTCCCGCGTAGCGCAATGTGAGCGGCTTCGGCCCGGAACGACCGATATTCCACCTATCCCAAAACAGAAAAGGCCCCCTTGTGGCGGCCTAAGCGTCTGATCACACTTGGATTTCGATTGATTTATGACAGAACTGGTTGCGGGGACGCGCAACCTACGAGACCGACACTCGATTCAAGTCGCAGTCTGATAACCAATTCAATCGTATAGAAACCGGGGGCGTATCACACAAACAAATATTTCTCGCGTCGCCAAGGTCATCCTGGGAAAAGATCACGCACGCGCACAAACGGTCCACCGGTTTCGACAGCGCGGCGAGCTTTCCGGCTGATCACTTCCGTCAAGGAGAGTTGCCGGGTGAGAGTATCGAAAAGATCGAGCCCATCCATGCAAATGATAGACGTAGGTGCTTTGCCAAAGGCAGCGAGGCCGTCTTGAGTAAAGCCAGTATTGCTGATGAGCATCCCTCTGGCCCACCTGGCCTTAGTCTAAACCTTGCCAGCGAAGGTGTGAAGGTCGGCGATGCTACATCCTCCGTTCTGCCATTTTGCTTCCAAGAGATAGGTTTCCCCTTCATGGGCAAAGCTGCCATCAATTTGTTCGCCGGTCAGACGGAAAGATGCCCGGGGAGAAAGATCATAGGCACCAAAGAGGTCTTGCAGGAACTTCTCGAAAGCGTACCCACGCGGCTGAGGATCGAGTTGACTGACCTCTATGAGCCTCTGCGACAACCCGGTGAGAAGCGCCGGGTCGGGACCGACCGGAGTAGCGGGCGCTGGCGGTTGTGGATCGCGGAGTGGCAAGCTCGCGAGAAAATCATTGTCAGTCAGTTCCGGAATACGAAACGATACCCGGCGAAGCAGATCATTGAGCTGTTCGACTTCCTCACGAGCGAGTGGCTCACTGCGTCCCCTGCGCCACGTCATTGACTGGCGGATGACGGCGAGAACAAGCGGACAGAAACGGTTACGCCGATGCTCGAGGGTGGCGGCAAGAAGATGTGTGAGCGAGGGGAGCTTGCTGCCGGGCTGCCAGAAGTCACCGACACCGGCCTCGGTAGCCGCGAGGGGAAAAGCCGTTTTAGGGTTCCCACTGCCGGGCAGAAACCCATACATCAGCTCGGCGATTTCACTGACGGCGCTTGCCTCCTTCATGCTGAGCGCCATGATTAACTCCTGGCGCCAGCCGCAAGTCCCGTCATGTGGCCGGCGAAAGTAGCGATGAACCGTCTGAACGATCCGGTATCGCTCAGTTGCCGGAATTCGCCCGTCTCTTTTCCAGCCTCATCCGGGGTGAGCATCAGCGCGGTCGCCGTGTAGAGCTTTTCCTGAACGAGGCGGCGGCAGAGAATATCGCAGCGCTGCGCGTATGACGCGCCCTGGAACTCGGGGAAAACCGGAAAATGCTGCTCCTTGACGCGAACCGGTGACGTGGAGCCGGTGCAATCGCGCATAATCATCAGCCAGCCGAGGAAAGGTGGCGGGACGTCCTTGCCAAAAGCGCCTTCGCGGAACGCCGTCCAGAAATCATGCGCCGCGCCGATCGCTTCCTCGGAGCGGTTGTTCATGTTGTTACCGAACGAACTGCCGATGCTCTTCAACTCGAACACCGCGACCAGCAATTTGCGGTGGGTGATGATCAGATCCCATTCCTTGGTCGGCCGGAAATATCCCGGCAGAACAGGCACCTGCCGACCTAAGTGGAATTCCAAACCTTTGAGGCCGTGGCCGTTGGCCACGTCCTTGAACAGCGGCACGAAAGCATCAAGATGTTTGCCGGCGGTGACTGCGCCGCGCGAGCCGACATCCTGAACGCCGCGCTCGATCTGCGCCTTGGTGGCGGCATCTTTGACGCCCCAGAAGGCCTTGATCGCATTACGCGCCTTCTCTTCGTAGTCTGCCATGTCGCTCATGCGCCCTCCCCCGCCAGAACGGCACGCTCAGCCTCGGTGAGATCATACAGACTGGCAACGGCATCGTCGCAGATCCTCCTGTCGCCAGCTCTGCCGGCGCGGATCAGGGTTTCGCGCATTGCGGGCGAAACATCGCTCCAGCGTGGCACGCGGATACGCCGCAGATATTGCGCTTGGAATCGCAGGAAGCCGCCGCGCATCCTGGTGGAATAGGCAGCGACGAACAGCCGGGCGACACCCGAAGTCAGAACCGCCTGCAGCGCGTGCAGATCCCATTCGTCGGCGATGATGAAGTAGAGATTGTGGTGCGGATAGAGCCGACCTTCCTCGTACACGATGTGGGCGCTGCCCTTGATATCGGGGATGAGCAGCTTGGGTCGGGCGACCAACTCGGGATAGATGCGGTCGATGGTGCGATACCAGTTGGCTGGAGCCTTTTGGGCGACATGGCGCCCGGCGATCTCGTCCTTTCGCGCATCAAGATAGGCGTGAAGGCGGGGATAGCGATCGAGGTCGACCAGCCGACCGTCCTCGGCGAAGGGATTGATGACACCGTATCCGCGCCACGCCACGCTCCCCGCATTGATATCGCGTGTCATGACTAGGGGAAGCTTACGATCGGGCTCGACATCCATCTCATCGAACCTGCCGATAAAGGCCTTGTCCGCTCCGGTGGCGACACCGATGCCGACCTTGCAGCCGACCTCTTCCAGAGTCGGCAGCGCAGTTTCCAGGCGGCGCACAAGCACCAGGTCGGGAGACGTGTCGAGAATCCAGGGCTGATCGCCAACGGCAACGTCAGCGAGTTCCTGAACGCCTCCAGCGGCAGCGCGGTCGCCGGTCAGTTCGCCCGCAAGGCGCGAAAGCACCTCTGCCTCGATCGTCGGACGACGGGCGATTCGGGTGGCGCCAGCGGGCTGGCGGGCGATGACGGTGATGGCAGGATAGGCGATCACATCGGAATGAAAGGCCTGCGTGTCCACCATGTCCACATAGCATTTCAGGTGGAAATGCTGCGCGACAAGCTTTCGAAGGGGGCCACCGTAACGGTTTTTCATCCAGCGGTCTGCGCAGATGAAACCCAGCTGGCCGCCGGATCTGAGAGAGGTCAGAGACCGCTCGATGAAGGGAACGTAGATGTCGGCGCGATCGTATATGGTGCTGTATCGCGCGCGATACTCGGCCATGAGCGCATCGGCGATCAATTCCTGGCGCACATAGGGCGGGTTACCGATCACCGCGTCGAAGCCATTCTCGATCGGGGTCAGCAAAAAGTCACCATAGACCAGCCAGGAAGCGGCCAGACCCTGTGCGGTGTCAGCACCGATACGGTGTTGCCTGAGCAGGGCAATCAGCCGGTCCCGCGAGGAGACGAAGGTGTCGCGGTGCAGTTCGACGGCGGTGACAGCGTTGGCGAGCGTCGAAGCCGGATCGGGTCGGCCCGCCCCTTTCCAGGCCAGTAGCAAGCGCTCGATCGCGGGAAAGAGAAAATCGCCGTCGCCAAAGGACGGCTCGAGCAGGCGCATCGTGTGCAGCGGCCTGTCGGCGGTGTAGCCGGTGAGGTCGAGGATGAACTCTGCGACTTCGCGGCGGGTGAAGATCGCGCCCCGCTCTTCGATTCCGGCATTGGAAAGTGCCTCGACCGCGTCGGTGACGGCGCATCGGCCGATCAGCGCCGGCTGGTTGAGGGCAATCACGGGGACGAGTTCATTCATACGGATCATGGCAACCTTGGCTGGACGGGGTTTCGCGCCAGCATGGCCACAGGACTGACCACGATCATATGCGCACGTTTCCTGACCTGAGCGAGGTCATAAGCAAGTTGGAGCTGCAACCAGTTTTCTTCGTTGCCTCCGAAAGCCTTGGCAAGTCGCACAGCCATTTCAGGAGAGATGGCCGCGCGACCATTGACCACATTGCTTAACGCCTGGCGAGTAACACCGAGGATGCGCGCACCATCAACGACACCAAGATCATAGGCGTCGAGGCAGTCCTTGCGAACCAGAAAACCAGGATGCAATGGGTCGATTTTCATCACAGAACAAAAATAGAATACTCAACAAGATGCGGTCAAGCGTCAATTGTCGCTTTCCATTGCGCCCGCTCAGTTGTGTCTGCCTGTGCTGCTTCGCGGTGACGCCTTTCAGGATCAAGAATCGCCAGGGCGCCGCACTCTGAGATATCGGCCTTTTCGGCGCGATCCAATGTATTGGATCATACCTGTCAACTTGAGTGCGGCAATGTCGCGGCGGGCTGTCTTGAGGCTCACCTGCCATGTCGACACGATTTCGTTCGCCCCGGAGCGGCCGCCTTCGGCGACTCGGGCCAGAAACCAGTGCTGCCGCTCGTTGATTTCGGGCGTTTCAGGGTCATTCATTGGGTCACGATCAGGGTCATGTTCAGGGTCATCTGAGCCGTCCCTCACATGCGAACCGGCTCCTGTTGCCTCGCCTTCGGCATATGCGGCCCGCGCTGAAGCCAGGGTATGTCGATCCTCCGGATGGCTGAGCCTTTTCGCAACCGCTCCCTCAATCAGAGCCTGCGCGTAGGCCCGGATAACCGGCGACGAAACCATCAGCCGCAGGAAATACAGGCTATCCGGGCCATGCTGTCCTGAAAGCCAGTGCTTGACCGTCCGCTCGCTGGCATGGGTCTGACGCATCAGGGCCTTGACCGCACGATGGCTCTCTCCATGCTCCTTGCGCAGCAGGTCCGCCATGGTCCTGGCATAGGCGTCTCGCCCAACGAGAGCCCCATTCCATACCGGTAATTTCCTGCCCTTTTTCGGCAACATCTTCCGTTTCCTCCGCCGCTAGAGTGCCAACAATGCGGAGTGGCGGCAGACACCGGTCAGGCGCTGCGCGCGAATGGTTGCATCGAGCTTCATTGCCAACACCGAGGCAGCGGGCCACCGCGGTCAGTTTCGGGAAAGGACCACTTTTGACAGACCGAACATCTCACGACACGGAAAGGTCACAGCATCCGGCCCGGTTGGCGGCAAATCCTGTTCGGGCTGCCGAATACGTCCGCATGTCGACTGAACTTCAGAAATACTCGACAGAGAACCAGTCCATCGCCATCCGGCTCTATGCCGAGGAGCGAGGGATCGAGATTGTCCGAACCTACGCCGACGAAGGCAAAAGCGGGCTCAGGATCCAAGGGCGGGACGCCTTGCGACAATTGATCGAGGACGTGCAGGCAGGCACTGCCGATTTCACGGCCCTGCTCGTCTACGATGTCACCCGCTGGGGGCGGTTCCAGGATGCAGATGAAAGCGCCCATTACGAATACATCTGCCGACAGGCGGGGATAGCGGTCCACTATTGCGCCGAACAGTTCGAGAACGACGGCAGCCCGGTCTCCACGGTGATCAAGGGACTCAAGCGCATGATGGCGGGCGAGTACAGCCGCGAACTTTCCACCAAAGTGTTCGCCGGACAGAAGTTGCTGATCGGGAAAGGCTATCGGCAGGGCGGACCGGCAGGCTTCGGCCTCAGACGCACGCTCATCGACGAGCACGGCACCGTCAAAGGGGTGCTGGACCGGGGACAGCACAAGAGCATCCAGACCGACCGTGTGATCCTGACACCCGGACCTGACGAAGAGATCGGCATCGTGCGGGAGATTTATCAGGCATTCGTTCACGGCGGAAACAGCGAAAGCGTGATCGCCGCCGATCTCAATGCACGCGGCTACACAACCGATCTCGGCCGCCCCTGGACGAGAGGCACGGTCCACCAGGTCCTGATCAACGACAAATACGTCGGCGACAACGTCTGGAACCGGCGTTCCTTCAAGCTGAAGGAAAAGCGGGTTCACAACACCCCCGATACGTGGGTCCGCGCCGAGGGCGTGTTCGAAGGCATCGTAGCGCGCGAACTTTTCGACGCGGCGAAGACCATCATCCATGCCCGATCGTTTCGTATCAGCGACGAGGACATGCTCGCGGCGTTGCGCGCGCTCTACGAGCAGAAAGGCCTGCTTTCGGGCATCGTCATCGACGAATACGACGGAATGCCTTCAAGCAGCGCCTACAGCACACGTTTCGGCAGCCTGCTGCGTGCCTACAGCCTCGTGGGTTTCATGCCGGAACGGGACTATCGCTATATTGAGGCCAACCGCGAACTGCGTAAACTGCATCCGACCATCCTGCGCGAGGTGCTTGAAGGCCTGCGCGCCGGGGGCAGCGATGCCTGGCAGGATCTTCAGACGGATCGGGTGATCGTCAATGACGAATTGAGCCTGTCTGTCGTGATCGCGCGCTGTATCGAGACGCCAACCGGCCTTTTGCGCTGGAAACCGCGCTTCGACACATCGTTGATGCCCGACATCACCATCGTCGTACGCATGGACAGGTCTAATAGTACGCCGCTCGACTACTACCTCTTTCCGCGCATTGACCATCTTTCCGAGAAGCTGCGTCTGGCGGAGGACAACGCGTTGGATCTCGACGCCTACCGCTTCGATGACCTCGACCTTCTCTACAGCATCGTTACACCCATCCCCCTTCCGGAGACCGCCTGATGCCAGCCACTCGCCCAAATCGTGTCGAGATGATCCCGATTTCACGAATCACGGTCATCAATCCCCGCGCGCGTAACAAACGCCAGCACCGGGAGATCGTGAACAATATCGAAGCCGTCGGCCTGAAGCGGCCGATCACCGTTAGCCGGCACGACGGTCCCGTTGGTGCCAGATATGACCTCGTCTGCGGTGAAGGACGGCTGGAGGCATTTCAAATGCTGGGCCAGACCGAAATTCCGGCGGTGATCATTGAGGCCAGCGAAAGCGAATGTCTTGTTATGAGTCTCGTCGAGAACATAGCCCGGCGCATTCCCCGCCCCATCGACATCATGCGCGAAATCGGCGCGCTGCGGGCAAGGGGTTACAGCGACAGCGCCATTGGCGAGAAGATCGGTGTCGGTGCCTCCTGGGTCAATATGATCGCCTCTCTGTTGGACCATGGCGAAGAACGCCTGGTTGCCGCGGTCGAGACCGGCCTGATCCCGATCACGCTGGCAATGGAAATATCCCGGGCGGAGACCGAGGAAGCGCAGAACCTGCTCCTCGATGCCTATGAGACCGGCAAGCTCCGAGGCAAGAAACTGGCGGCTGTCCGGCGAATGCTCGACATGCGGATGCGCGCACAGGGCAAGGGATTGCCGACGGGCCGCCTGGGCAAGAGGGGTGGCCCGACCACGCGCCGGATGACTGCCAACGACCTGATGCAGGTCTATCAACGCGAGGCGGAAAAGCAGCGGCTTCTGGTCAAAAAGTCGGATTTCACCCAGACACGCCTGCTGTTCGTTGTCGAGGCGCTGAAGGAACTGCTCGCAGACGAGGGATTTGTGAACCTGCTGCGGGCGGAAGGCCTGTTCACCATGCCGCGGGCACTGTCCGCGCGAATTTCCGGAGAGAGCGATGACTGACCGACCCAAAGATCCGAACGAGAACGGCGGACGCATCCATCTTGCCTTCGACCGCAGCTTCGTGACCGTTCCCGTCTCTGCTATCATTCCGCTGAAAGCATTGCCGGACGGCGCTCGGGAGAGTCGTGCGTTCTCGCAGGTCCTGAGCTCAATCAGGGCGATCGGTCTGGTGGAGGCGCCGGTCGTGATCCCCGACACGACGAAACCGGGCAACTATTTCCTGCTGGACGGCCATCTGCGCATCGAAGCCCTGAAAGAGCTTGGGATCGTGGAGGTCGAATGCCTGCTCGCCAAGGATGACGACACCTATACCTACAACAAGCGCGTCAATCGCATTCCGCCGATTCAGGAGCACCGGATGATCGCCCGCGCCATTGAGCGTGGCGTGACCTCCGCAGAAATCGCCGAAGCGCTCAATCTTCAGATCGAATCCGTGCTGCGTCGCTACAGGCTGCTTGAAGGGATCAGCCCGGAAGCAGCCGAAATGCTGAAGGATACGCCCTGCTCAATGAAGGTGTTCGACATCCTGCGGCAGATGACAGCAGTCCGACAGATCGAAGCGGCGGATCTCATGATCGGGCAGAACAATTTCTCGGTAATGTTCGCACGCGCCATCCGCGCCGCCACACCCGAGAACCAGCTCGCGGCCGTCAGGAAAGGAAAGGGTGCTGGAGCCCCCACCCCGTCCAGCCAACAGATCGCCCGCATGGAGCGGGAACTGGCCACCCTCCAGACGCAGGTCAAGTCGGTCGAAGACACCTATGGCATAGACAATCTGCATCTGACCGTCGCGCGCGGCTACCTTGTGAAAATGCTAGCCAGTAACCGCGTCATCCGCTGGCTGGCGAAGTATCACCAGGACTATCTCGGAGAGTTCCAGAAGATCGCGGAGATCGACAGCCTGGGACCAATCCTGGGATCACCCGAAGCCTGAATTCCGGATGGGGACCCGGACCCGATAAGCGCGGGGACCATGGGAGACGCCGCACGGTGGGGCGGATCAATCATGGCGGCGGGAATGGCGGCGAACCCGCAAGAAGCCCGCCGAGGCTGGCCGTCATATGGTCCAGCCGCGTGTGAGATTTCCTGTCTTACACGACCGTGCGAGCGTGGCGGCAGAGCGCTGCCGTCACGCCCGCACCTACTCATAGCAGATACACTCTCCTCCAAGCTGGGGCTCAGGGACCAATAGTGATCCTTTGATCGGGTCAGATTTTTGGACGCCGCGCCTTTGCGAATCCACGATCCGTCGCGATAAACCGCTCCAGCATCGGCGCAATCAGCCGCGCCGGTTCGATGGGCGATGCCCCTGCGGCCGCCAGCAACCGCCCGTACTCGACAAGATCACGGTGCAGCCCTGCAGGCAGTTCAACGGTGATCCTCACCGGCTTGTCGTCGGCTGGCGGCGCGAGCTTCAGCTTCACCATGGTCACTCCCCCTGCTTGCGGAACACGAGGTCCCGCGTGACGATGATCCTGACGGGAAAGCCCGGCCGGATGGTGAGGGTTGGCGCCACCTGTATCTGGCGCTGGACGATCTGCTGGCCGACCTCGCTGATCGTGTCCTGGGCACCGTCGCGGATGGCGCGGACAAGGCGGTCCTCGTCATCAGTGGCGAGCTCAGTGCCGATCGCCAGCAGGGTCGCAAGACCGGCGGCCTTGAAGACAGCGCCCCAGTGATAATCGACACCATCCTCCAACCCGGCATAGCCGGCAGCATCGGCGCCGGGCAGACGTTCCAGCACCAGCGAGGATCCGTCGGGGAAGATCAGGCGGTTCCAGACCAGCAGCACCCGGCGCTGGCCGGTGCCGACGCCGGAATCGTATTCGCCGATGATCCGGGTGCCCTGCGGGATCAGCAGCAGGGATCCGGTCGGGCTGTCATAGACGGGTTCGGTGACCTGGGCGGTGATCTGGCCCGGCAGATCGGAGCGGATGCCGGTGATCAGCGCGGCCGGGATCACCGATCCGGCCTGCAGAATCCAGGGCGAGGCCGGGGCCGCAATACGGTCGACCGCCACGGTCTGGCGATCCACCGGCCCGTTCAGGAAAGCGCTCTGCGGATCCTGCGATCCTGTTACCCCCGACAGGTCGAGTCCGGCAAAACCCGGAGAGGCTGTGCCCGCCGCGCCACCGGCGCCAGGCGTGGCAGGGAAGAACACCCGGCTCAGCCGCGCGGCCTCTTCCTCGGCGCGACGACGTTCTTCGTCGGGATCGACCGCAGACGGTGCCGCGATCATCGGCGGGACCACAGGCTGGCCCCGATTTTGCGCATCGAGGATTGGCCCGCCCAGATCGCCGGGCAGCGGCGGGCCGAGGGTCGGGCCGGTATAATCGCGCGGCAGGGCTGCCAGCCCATCGGCGGTGGCGCGGTTCTCGATAGAATAGAGTTCCTCGCCATCTTCTCCGGCCTGTCGGGTCTGCAGCGCATAGATCAGCGCGCCTCCGATCATGACCAGCGCAATGGCGGTGGTCCCCGCCAGCATGCGCCGCGACAGCCGGGTGACCCGGGCCGGCTCGGCGCGCAGCCGCATCGGCGAGGCGGTCTCGGGTGCAGGTTTGCCGCCGCTCATGACGGCACCTTGCCGCCGGCCGGAGTCTCCGGCGGCGTTCCTGCTGCTGCTCCGGCGGCGGCCTCTTTCGGCTCCACCCGCAGGATCCGCACCACCTGCTGGCGCCTGCCGCTGCCGAGACGCAGTTCGGCCGCGCCGAAGAGCCGGTCGACGATCAGGATATTGCGATGGACGCGGCTATTGCTGATCTGCGGCGCGCCGTCGGGGCCGAGCACGAAGATCGGCGGCATCTCGCCCTGCACGATGCCGCGCGGGAAGACGACATAGACGCGCCTGCCATCGTCGAAGACCGAGACCGGTCGCCAGGGCGGACTGGCGCCCTCGATCTGCAAGCCGTAGCGGTAGTTGCGCGCGGTTTCCGAGGGGATCACCGGCGCGGCGGGCGTCACCTGCCGCCTGCTTCCCGGCTGGGCCGGATAGGACCAGGCCACGGCGGGCATGTAGAGTGCCTCCTGCGCCCTGAGTTCGATCAGATAGCTGCGCCGGTCGGTGCTGACACGAGATTGGTCGCGATATCGGCCCGCGTCGGCTTCACAAGGATATGGACCCGGGCCGCAGCGCCGCGGCCGCTCTCGGTATCGCCGATGATCCAGCGTGCGGTGTCGCCGGCAGCGATCGGGCCGGCGCCGGTCAGGCTCTCGCCCGGCTCCAGCGCGATATCGGTGATCTGCCCCGGTGCGGCATAGACCTGATAGAGCGCCCCTTCCGAAAACGGGTAGATCTGGATGGCGTTGTAATAGCCCTCGCGGCGCGGCTCGACCCTTGCGGCGGCATTGGCATTGCCAACCCGCGCCGCGGCGGTGTCGGCGGCAGCCCCGCCGCGTGCGACGGTCCAGCCCGGCGGAGTATGCAGCGGCTTTGGGGCGCCGTCAGCCGCACCGCTCTGCGCGGTCGGCAGTGCCGGAACATCGGCATCATAGCCGAACTCGGGGACTGCCTTCCTTGCGCAACCGGAGATCAGCGCGGTGCCGATCAGCAGGGCCGTGAGGGAAAGAGAGATGGGACGGCGCGCGATGCGGCGGCTCTCGGCAACAGGGGCGGTGGTCATTGGCTCATCTCCCGCGACCAGCTGATGGCGTTGACATAGATGCCGAGGGGATTGGCCCTGAGCGTTGCGGCATCGCGCGGCGTGCGGATCACGATGGTCAGGATCGCGGTCCAGCGCTCGGTGCTGGAAAGCTGGCCGCTCTCGTAATGCTTCTCGGTCCAGGCCACCCGGAAGCTGTCCGGCGAGGCGCGGATGACCGAGGAGACCTCGATGGCGATCTGGGCGCGCCCGACCTTCGCGAAGGGATCGTTCTCGCGGGCATGATCGTTCAGCGCCGCCGCCCCGCGATCCGTGGTCCAGTCATAGGCCCTGAGCCAGTTCTGGCGGACAATGATCGGATCAGCCGGGATGGCGCGGACCTGCTCAATGAAGCGGCCGAGATGCCAGGCGATCTGCGGATCGGAGGGGCGATAGTCGGCCACGGCCGGAGCGACGGTCTGCGCCTGGCCGAGATCGTCGACCTGCACCACCCAGGGCACCACGGTGCCGCGCGCCGATTGCCAGACCAGCGCGGTGGCAAAACCTGCCGAGAGGATCAGCGAGCCAAACGCCATCAGCCGCCAGTTCTTCGCCTGCACCCGGGCGGAGCCGATGCGTTCGTCCCAGACCTGGGCGGCCTTCTGATAGGGGGTCTCGGGGGCGGGTGTCTTGCCGTAATGGGGGGCTGCCCTTTTGAAGATGCTCATCTGCGATCGCTTTCGGAAAGAGAAACGGAAGCTCCGCCGCCCCGGCTGTCCCCGGCGCGGATGGTATGGGCGGCCATCCCGGCGGAGCGGGTGATGCCGGAACCATGCGACAGGTGCTGCGCCCAGCCGGGGGAGGAGGTCCCACCGCCAGACGACCCGGCAGCGCCACCGGGGCCAGAACCAAGGCTGCCTTGCGTGGTGGTGCCGCCGGTGCCGGTGAACCCGGCCTTCACGCCCGAGGCATGGCTGGCGGTGATGCTGGCGGCGGCTCGGCGCAGCGGAGAGAGGGCGGCACCGCCAGCGGCCTTGCCGATCCCGGCCGCCCCGGCAGCGATACCGGCTGCACCAGACTGGCCTGCCGAGTTCAGGGAATAGGCGGCAGAGGCAGCGCCTGCCGTGGCGGCACCACCGCGAACGGCCGCAGCGCCGCCTTTTGCCGCCATCATCGCGCCGCCGCCGGTCGCGATCAGCGTGGCGGCTCCGGCAAGGCCAGTACCGACGGCGGCGCCCGCGCCAAGCTGCGGCCCGCCGGAGACGAGGCCCGAGGCGATGCCGGGGCCGAAGATGCCGAGACCGAGGAGCGAAAGGGCCGCGAGGACGATGGCCATGGCATCATCGACGGTCGGGGCAAGGCCGCCGAAACCTGCGGTGAACTGGCCAAAGAGGGTCGAGCCGATGCCGATGATCACGGCGAGGACCAGCACCTTGATGCCGGAGGAGACGACATTGCCCAGCACTCGCTCGGCCATGAAGGCAGTTTTGCCGAAGAGGCCGAAGGGGATGAGGACGAAGCCCGCCAGCGTGGTGAGCTTGAACTCGATCAGGGTGACGAAGAGTTGCACGGCGAGGATGAAGAAGGCGAGCAGCACCAGCACCCAGGCGAAGAGAAGACAGGCGATCTGGATGAAGTTCTCGAAGAAGGACACGAACCCCATCAGGTCGGAGATCGACTCCAGCAGCGGTCGTCCGGCATCGAGGCCGGTCTGCGCGACGCGGCCGGGGCGCAGAAGATCGGCGGTCGAGAAGCTTGTGCCTGAGGCCATCAGGCCGAGGCCCGCGAAACTGTCGAAGACGATCTGCGCGAGGCTGTTCCAGTTCCCGATCAGGTAAGCGAAGACGCCGACGAAGAGGGTCTTCTTCACCAGCCGGGCAAGGATGTCGTCATCCGCACCCCAGGACCAGAAGAGCGCGGCCAGCGTCACGTCGATCACGATCAGGGTGGAGGCGATGAAGGCGACCTCGCCGCCGAGCAGGCCGAAGCCGGAGTCGATGTAGCTGGTGAAGATGCCGAGAAAGCTGTCGATGACGCCGGTGCCGCCCATGTGCGTTAGGTCCTAGTTGAAGAAAGGAGTGCTTTGACTTTCAAGCTGTTACTGATCTCGCGGGGGTGAGAGACCCCGCACGCCGTGTGACGCAACATGCGGCGATAAGCGGATGGGTGAGGTGAACCGGGTGCTTCCGGGAAGCCGTAAATCAGCAGAACCCATCAAAGCCGGACAGCCGGGGACTTCCGATCCCGCGACTGGTCCGGCCAGCAAGCCTGCCATGGCGAGGGAAACCGAACCGATGGCGGACGCCTCGTCAGACACTGGAACCTGCCAACTCGGAAGTGGGCGGGTCGGCACGCTGTGCAAACGGCGGGCCGGTGGAGCGTCGGTCCGTGCTATGGGTACATGGACCGAGGGCGCGCGGCGTGCCGCACGCCAGCCTCGGTGTGCATTTGCGTTGCGCCGAGGCCGGATTCCACACGGGGTACAGTCGGCGCCTAAAGCAGGCAAGAGATCGGTAGCGGAACCTAGGGTCAGGACTCGTTGTTGTTTCATAGCCAGAAGATGATGGTTGCGGCGAGGGCGATTGCCGAGAGGAACACCTTTGGGCACCTGTCATATCGCGTTGCGACCCGCCGCCAGTCCTTCAGTCTGCCGAACATGATCTCGATCCGATTTCGGCGCTTGTAGCGGCGTTTGTCATATTTGACGGGCTTGGCTCGGGATTTCCTGCCCGGGATGCACGGCTTTATCCCCTTGTCTTTTAAGGCCTCTCGGAACCAGTCTGCATCGTATCCACGGTCTGCAAGCAGCCAGTCAGCGGGTGGCAGGCCGCTCAGCAACGCGGCGGCCCCAGTGTAGTCACTGACCTGGCCTGCGGTCATGAAGAACCGGATCGGGCGTCCCGTCGTGTCAGCCACGGCGTGCAGTTTGCTGTTCATCCCGCCTTTGGTTCGACCGATTGCGCGCCCCCGTCTGTCGTCTGCGCCCCCTTTTTTATCCGCAGGCTGGAGGCCGTGCGGTGCGCCTTCAAATATGTGGCGTCGATCATCACCGTCGTCGGAACCGCCGCCTCTGCCGCCAGGCCATGCATCATGCGGGCGAACACACCCCGGTCGCTCCACCGCTTCCATCGGTTGTAGAGGGTTTTCGCAGGACCGTATTCCCTGGGGGCATCTCGCCACCGTAACCCATTGCGATTTATAAATATAATACCGCTCAAAACGCGACGGTCATCGACACGCGGCTTTCCATGACTCTTCGGAAAAAACGGCTTAAGACGCGCCATCTGCGCATCCGTCAGCCAGTAAAGGTTGCTCATTCATCAGTCTCCTTGCGGAGCCTGAATCAGACTGAAACCCCAACATCAATGGGTCCTGACCCTAGAGACTGGTAAGCGATATTATTGGCTCTTCCGGGAAAGCCTTGATGACACCATTGCAACATCGGGCAATGCAGAATCATCCGTTCTCTTGGCAGCAGGCCTGCTTCCTGATCGAGTTTGTCTCAGCGGCGGTACGGCATATGCGCCCGCCCAATACCCGGAAATCCGTAAGGAGGGCTGCAAGATCGTCAAGAAGCCCGCGCTCCGGTTACGTGCAGAGCGACGACAAGCCATTGATCACGCCAATGTGACCCTGCCGATTTCCCGCTACGGTTTCCGCGCAAGTGCTTCCGATATGCTTCCGGGATGTTTTGGGCTCAAATGCAAAAGACCTCCCGAAGGAGGCCTAATACACTGATATCTATCAGTAATTCTGGTTGCGGGGACCTGCTCAAATCAGAAGTTGCGGACACAAAAAAGCCGCCCGGATGGGGCGGCTGGTGTGCGCGATGGTGCATCGCAATTTGAGATGGTTGCGGGGGCACGCAACCATCTCAAATTGCGGCTTCTCTCAGCATACCGAGCCATCCTTGAGCATTCGGTGCTCGCGAACTCCAGCGGGCTGCTTCGTAGCGCAGCGTAGCATTGGCCTCATCCCCACCAACCCGCCGCAACAGAATAGTATCACTGGTATCTTTCTCAACAATTCACGTTGTCGTCGTCGATGCCTCAGACCGGCTCCCGCCCCAGTCTCAGCGTGGACCGCCCTGTCCCGATACGAAGCCTCGACCTGTTGCATCAACTTGAAGTCTTCACTGCCACTCTGACACTTTCTTCATTTATTGCATTTATTTCATTTGAACCCATACACTGCGGCGGTGAAGGAGTCCTGCCCATGACCATGCTCGCCCATCGACAGCTTCCTCCCTCCGCACAGGATGCCGCGATTGCGCGTGTGTCCGGCCAGGTTCTGTCCCGCTATGCTCGTCAGAAACGTCCCCTGACCTTGCGCGTCACCGATGCCGAACAAGAGCGCCCGCTCGAACTCCCCGCCGGAGCAGTCGCCCTTCTGATGGACATCCTGGAGGCGATGGCCGCCGGGCGCGGCGTCACCCTGATGCCGGAGAATGCAGAACTTACCACGGTGCAAGCCGCCGAAGTGCTGAACGTCTCACGTCCCTTCCTCATCAAGCTGCTGGACGAAGCCGCGATCCCCCACCGCAAGGTCGGCAAGCATCGTCGCATCCGCATGGAAGACGTGATGGCCTACAAAGCAGCCATCGACCGCGAGCGCGAGGCCGTGCTCGACCAGCTTGTCAGTGAGGCACAAGGACAGGATATTGGCTACCATCGTCCATGAGCCGCTACACCGCTCTGCTGGACGCCAACGTCCTCTAGGATCTGCTGTTGCAGTTGGCCGTCACAGACCTGTTCAGGGCGCGCTGGACGGCCGATATCCATCGTGAATGGATCGAGGCGCTGCTGCGCAACGAACCTTCGCGGGATAGGGCAGCTCTGGAACGTACGCGTGACCTGATGGACCGGGCCACGCGAGTCAGCTTGGTCGAGGGATACCATGCCCTCATACCGGCGCTGACCTTGCCCGATCCTGATGACAGGCACGTGCTGGCCGCTGCCATCATTGGACGCTGCGATGTGATCGTGCCCCAAAACCTCGTCGACTTCCCGGTCGAGGCGCTGACGCCCTTCGGCATCGACGTGCAGCACCCTGACGAATTCCTGGTCAATCACCTGCATCTCGCACCCGGCCTGTTCTGCGGTTCCGTCCGCAAGGTGCGCGCCCGGTTGAAGAACCCGCCCTATAGCGTCGAGGACTATTTCGGCACCCTGACGCAAATCGGGCTGGTCGCCACGGCAGCCGAACTTGGCGGGTTTGCAGAACTACTCTGAGGCAACCCGTCACTGACGCAGAGTCATTCGTCAAAACCGGCCCATAGCTGCCGCCCGGCCTCGGCCGACGCTGCGTGGCCGCATCCCCGGAAGCCGACGTTCGACTGGTGCCGCAGCGAAGCCCCGGCCATGATGGACACTCGACGTTGGGCGAACCCGTTGATGCATAATCACCTTTCCATTCGAGATTGCATTCCTTGCGTATACTTGGTGAAGCTTGAGTATGAGGAGTGCCCATTGGATTTGTTCAGCTTGGCGAGGCGCGTCTTGTCGATCCGGGTCTGCAGATAGGTGCAAAGATCGGCGAAAGCCGACATCGGAAGCAGCTTCCACTGCGCTCCGAATTTATGCTCAATGTTCTTGGATATTGCGCCATAGTTGAACTTGGATGCTCGTGTGGGTTCTTTGGAGGCGAACTCGTTGTAGCGGCTGATCAGGTGCTGAATGTAGCGGCTGGCATTCTGATCGGCACCGATTGTACCCGCCGCGGGATGAACGTGAACAGCTTTGCGAGATGTACTTACATTTATCGTTCTGCCCACGATGGCCCCTGGACTATCAACCACGATACTCCCGCTGTTGTTGGTGATCTCAACCACACGTTTCGCGTTCAGCAGCAGCTTGGCAAATATGCCGTCGCTTGCCTGCTCGAGCCGGCCAAATCGCGTTTCCTGAACCGCCTTCATTTCCTCGAGCACCTCGACCGAGTAGATGTCTGGCTCTGTGTCGATAATCTTGTGGTGCCGTCGGCATAGGAGGAGCAGGTTTTCAAAAGCATGTCTCTCCTGTTCTGTCTGGGATGCTCCATATCTCGGACCGCCTTTGCTTTGCGCCCGGACATGGCAGATTTCGCCTGTGATTGTGCCCTCCGCCTCGACAATCGGTGACGGGCAATCGGGAAACGCGCATGCATTTCCCGATAGAGCAAACAATCTGCGAACTGTCTTTTCCGATGGTCCCGACAATTTCCCTCCTGAGCCCCTATGCGCCGGGCCTAGTCATTTACAGTTGTAATATTGCAGCGCTCGTAATGATCTGGGGCATTCCCAGGAATGAAACCCATCACCGCATATCAAGCCGAGGACTGCAACCGGCTGCGTGCCTCTGGATTGCCGAGGGCGTTTTACTACTCGGGGTGACGCCTCGATGAAATCGGGAAATCGGGGTTCTCGGCGTCATACCAGTCTCGGATCGCTCGAGTGATATTGGATAGTGCGAAGCCACGACTGATCCTGAAATCCAGGCATGCAAACTCCTCGGTGATCGTTGCAGCATCCTCGCCCTGAGGGGTGAACTCATAGCGTCCGTCCTCTTCGCCGTATTCGGCATTCGGGTCGTAATCAGTCACCTGCCATCGGCCGATCAGTTCACCGTCTCTGGTGACCACCTCGCCCGCCGCTAAGTTGAGATCGTAGCCGCTGTCTAACCACTCGTCGTGGCCAATGAAATTTATGGGGAATATCAGGTCCATGCACAGCATGATGCAGGCCACTCCGTTTCACGCAAGCAAAATCATGAGGCGATTACATGGTCCTGAACATCGATACACTGACCCTCGGCCGCATGTGGCGGACAAAAGGCGTCACTCTACATGTCCGCGTCTCGCTCAGTTGCGCCATCCGCACCCGCATCGCCTCCTGGCGGATCGGTCTGGTCGGGCGCGTGATCAATACTCTGCGGGATAGAGATCCGGCGCTAAGGGCGCCGAGTGTCATCGGTGAACGGAAGAGTTGCTTTTGACGTGACCCCGGCTGGGCTGGTGCACGACCCTAGTCCCGCACTCAAGCTGCCAGGATCTGAGCCAGGACACCGGCTCCTCCATGCGCGGCGGGGTAACCCGTCCGCCTCGCAAGCGAGCTAGCCATCGTCGAGTTGGGCATGGTCCGATCAGCATTCCCAGCAACGTGCCGTAGCATAACAAACGACCGTTCGATGGTCTCGTTTAAATCGGACCCTAGCCTGGCGAGGTCAGCCCATTTCGATGATGCCGCTCCCAAACAACCACAGAGCCCTAAAGGCAACGACTGCATGCTGCCTGCTAAAATCAAATGGCTGGCTCACGTAGCCCAGTCTGGCAGGATGTCAGTTCGTATCGGATCTCCTCGGAGGTCCGCTCGATAGACCTCGGGAAAGTAGGACATCGCTTCTGAAATGGTCGGGTCTACGACACTGAGCTGGGGATGCCTCAAAGCCTCTCTCATTTTATCCCAGACTGTTGCGCGTATTTGGCCGAATGCACGAGTTCGCGTCAGCATGTCATTGATAATCTGTGCGCGACGCTGACCGTCTTGAGAGTTCAGGTAGGCGTTTAAGAGTCCTGTGATGTTCTCCTGCTTGTTCAAAAAGTTCGTCCACCTGCCATCTGCCTCTGCCCATATCGAGAACATAACTCGCAGAAGTCGGTCGAAATCGCTGTCTCGTTCACCGGTGACAGGATGAATTCTAGCGGACGACCAGCTTCCCTTGGTCCTGATCAGCTCACCGATCAGGCTTTCTCGCCTCAGTGAGGCCTCTTTGAACACCGCAGGTGTTGCCACGTCCTTCAATAGGGGGTGACGGTCTAATCGATATTCAAGATCGTCGAGGCTGATAAGCCTTCGCTCCATCCCAGCGTCGGTCTGCCAGGCCGCCCAAAGGCATAGTGTTTGGCGTTCCAGTGAGGCTGCCACTGCGATTTCGTCGAGAACAAAAAGATTCCCTCCTGCCTCCTGCGCGATGTCAGCGGTAAATGCACGAGTGACACGATCGAAGGTATACCACGGAACTAACCAAATAAGGTGAACGCCCTGGGAGAGATAGTACTTGCTACGGGCCACCACCTCCGTCGCCAAACTCGGTGCGAGCTGCACCTCGACAGCAAATTTCCCTAGACCGTCGAGGTTGAACCTCACATCTGGCCATCTGCCCCTGCCTCCGCCGTTGGGAGGAAGGTAGCCATCGACTACACCGGATCCTAGCTCATATCGAGGATCTAGGCTGATTAGTTCCAACACCTGATTGCACATGCTCTTGTGGAGAGGTGATTCCTGATTCCCGGCGTAGATTGATGCCCTTACATCGTCCGGATTACGGCCCCCATCTTCGCCCCACGGGCAGGACAGACCACCCCCCTTGTAATGGGCAAAGTGTGGGATGCGCTCAGTAGATGTGGCAGCCTTGACATGCGCCGGTTCATTGCATCCAAGGCAAAATGCCAATGGCTCAGGCCTGGCGTGATTGATCCTGGTTCGAATGTCTTGCCAGTCCTGGCTCTGCAGGCCCGCCTGCCTGACCTCGTCGTAAACACCCAGTCCGAGCACGCGCGCTTTTCTAACTGGCATTTCCTTCCCCTCATCACGGCCTTGAGAGACTTCAGCAAAGGAGCTCAGCCTACTGCAAGGCCTACGTAACTATTCGAAGTGCCAAAAGATGTTTTTGCCCCCTTGTCCGGATAACTGAGGTGCCCCTAGTTTCCTAGACACCTGCCTTGTTCAGAATTTGCTGTCTGGCTTCGAGGTCAACGGGCGACAGCATTCCGTTGTTGGTGTGCTTGCGTTTCGGGTTGTAGAACATCTCGATGTCGTCGAACACGTCCTGCCTTGCGGCTTCGCGGGTCAGGTAGGTGCGGCGCCGGATGCGTTCCCGCTTCAAGAGCTGAAAGAAGCTTTCGGCGACGGCATTGTCGTGGCAGTTGCCGCGGCGGCTCATGCTTGCTTCGAGGTTGTGCTGGCCAAGGAACACCTGCCACTCGCGGCTGGTGAACTGCGAACCCTGGTCTGAGTGGATCATCACCTTGGCCTTGGGTTTGCGCCGCCAAACGGCCGCAAGCAAGGCCTGCAAGGCAAGGTCGGTCGTCATGCGAGGTTGAGCCGACCAGCCGACCACACGCCGCGAGAACAGGTCTATGACCACAGAGAGATATTGCCAGCCCTCATACGTCCTGATGGAGGTGATGTCGGTCAAACAGACCCTGTCGGGCGCATCCACCTCGAATTGCCGATCCAGGATGTTGGATGCGACAACAGGAGGCTTGCCGCCATATCGTCCAGGGCGGCGCTTGTAGCCAACTTGGACCATGATGCCTGCCAAGCCAGCCAGCCGCGCAACCTTGTTCTCGGAAACCTGCTCCCCCTGATCCCGAAGGTCGGCGGCGAGCTTGCGATAGCCATAGACCTTGCCGCTCTCGGACCAGGCCTGCCGGATCAGTTCGGTCTGGCGGACATCGTCCCGCGCATGCAGGCTTAACGGTTCCTTAAGCCATGCTTAGAAGCCGCTGAAATGGACCCGCAGCACCCGACACATGGCCCGGACGCCGAACTCGGCCTGATGCGCCCGGATGAAGGCGTACTTCATTGGGACTCGCGCGCGAAGTACGCTGTTGCTTTTTTTAGGATGTCGCGCTCCTCGGTGACCCGGGCAAGCTCGCGCTTCAGCCGCCGGTTCTCGGCTTCATGGTCGACAGCGGCTGACTTCGCCACTGGCTCCCCGAACAGCTTCAGCCACTTGTACAGTGAATGCGAACTCACCCCCAAACGCCGGGCAACCTCGCGAACCGGGTATCCCCGAACCGTGATCTGCTGCACCGCATCTCGCTTGAACTCGTCGCTGTAGTTGCTCGTCCCCATCGCGGCCTCCTAGCCTCAAGGTTAGGCGGCAAAGCGTCTACAAATCTAGGGGCACCTCACAGCGACGCTAGGCACTGGCGATTCAAGCGCGAGCGTCAACCGCGGGTATTTCCGCTGCCGAATTCAACGTCAAGTGAATAGGGATTGCATTCCGCTGGCGAACGTTTATACATAGTTTGTCATAAATACGAAAGTGCGCATCATGTCGCATCCCTCCCTCATTCCGCTTGATCTGCTGACACGCTCAGTTGACCCCGAGCGGTTGCTGCGCTTCTTTCAGGCGCTCGACGAGGAGATGGCAGCGGCGTCCGCTGATGCAGTCCGGACGATTCCTGCGGCGAACGTGCCGTCCGCGAAGCAGGCGCGAGGCACGTTGCGTCGTCATTTCATGGAGCGGGCGGTCCGCACCGCCGGAGCTCGGACGGATGTTGAAGTCGGCACTAGCTGGACTAAGCCCGCAACTTGGAGCTACCCTACGGTCCGAATCGGTGCTTTCACGTTGGTCCTCGGCTTGGTTTTCAGCCGCTATGTCGGCGCACCGCGCCAACTGCGCACGAGGTCCTCTTACGTCGAAAAGTTGTGCGCCCGCAACGCACCTCTCGATCCCCAAGGTACGCTTTTTGAACCAGCGGCGGATGCCGTTCCTACGCTCATCCCCGACGGTGCCTTCGGCGGTCTGATTGTGTCGGAACACAACGCAGCGACGCCAGAGGTTCCCTCGTTCGTCGGTTTCTGGATTCCATCGAACGATCTCAAGCAGCGCTATCACAACTACTCGCTCCAACAGATCATGAAGTATTTGCACGACAAGATCGCGAGCGCGAAGAAGCCTGCCCGCAAGGTCGTACACCGCAAACTGCCGAAACTTAGAAAAAAGCCCGCACCCAAGAAGTGACGGTAGGGAAGGGTTCGTAATGAACGGGATGCATCATGCCCGGCGTTGAGGGATTCGTGCCAGCGCGGCTGCGTATGGCGCGTAGCGCTCGCGCACTTCTACAGAAAGAATTGGCCGAGTTGGTCGAGCGCGCCCATACGACCATCTCTAAGTGGGAGAGCGAGGATCATGATCAAAAACCTGACCCCGCCGTTCTGCCACGTCTCGCGGAGGCCCTTGGGGTCGAAGTGAGCTGGTTCTTCAAGCCGGTCGACCAAGCGAAAGGCGCTGCTTTCTTCCGCTCTATGAAGTCGGAACTGGGCCGTATGCGAGACAAGGCCGAGGCGAAGCTCGGCTTCGTCGAAGCGATCGACAACGCGCTGAGCGAGCACGTCGAATTGCCGCCGGTCGATGTTCCGGACCTGGTCGGTGATCGCGATTTCCGGACGCTGCGGATCGCGGATATCGAACATTATGCGCGCGCCCTGCGCGAGCATTGGTCGCTCGGCGACGAGCCGATAGAGGACCTTCTACTGGTGATTGAGAATGCCGGCATCGTCGTTGCTCAAGACGAGATTGGTTCGGCTAAGCTCGACGGGGTTTCGCGTTGGGCCGAGAGTGGCCGACCCTATATGCTTCTAGCGCGAGATAAGAACGTTGGTGTGCGCCGCCGGTTCGATGCAGCCCACGAACTCGGGCACGTTGTATTGCATCGCTGGGTCAATCCTCACGATCTGGCTGAGCATTTCACGCTCATCGAAGAGCAAGCCATGGCCTTCGCCGGTGCCTTCTTGCTACCCGAGTCTTCATTCGGCGAGGACGTTTACTCATTGTCGCTGGAGGTGCTGCTCAGCATCAAACCCAAGTGGAAAGTCGCTGTAGCCGCAATGATTAAGCGCCTTGCCGCGATGGAACGTATCACTCCCGAGTACGAGCGGCGGCTCTGGCAGTACTACAGCTATCGACGCTGGCGCGGGTTTGAGCCCCTCGACGGGGAGTTGCCGGTTGAGCAGCCTCAGAACCTTGCTGCGTCAATCGAGATGATCCTTGATGAGGGTATAGTCAGTCGCTCCGACCTCATTCGAGAGATCGGGCTAAGTGCCGCAGATATCGCGAACTTGAGCGGGCTTTCGGAGGATTATCTTTCTCCAGCGCCGCAAAACTTGGTGCGACTGAAACCGTCAGTGCGCGTTACTGGCATGCTTCCGGATGGGGATGCTGAAGTTGTGTCGTTGAGTGATCGGCGCAAGCTTTGACTGGCTTCGCTCTAGTCAATTGCCTCGCACGCCAGATGGCGATGCCGCGTGCAGGATAAGGTTGGCAAGCGATGCAAATCGCTAAGCACTGGAGTCCACTTAATCTATATGTGATTAGATGACATCCTGCGGCCCATAGGTGCCAGTCGACCTCATCTTCCCGCTAGGATGCAGAATTGGCATGGTGGTGTCGTGCTTGATTCGCGAGCGAGCGGCAGGGGGAGCGGTTGGACGAGGACGAGAAAGCAGCACCCGAGGACGCGGTGGCGCTCGACATCATTGCGGCCCTTGCCGCTCCGGAAGTAGTTGTGGCGGATACGCCCGAAGCATTTCTGGCCGGCGTCGCCGCTGCGCTTAAGGCCTCCGATGATGTCGATGCCGATCTGGCCGCGATCCTGTCCGATCACTTCCTGACCGTCACTCCCAGCGACAATGTCATAGCCAGTGCTAAGGCGGCGATCCTGCTGCTAGCTGCTGAGCGCGCGGCCCCGGCCGAGGAGCAGACCGATGGCTGATCCGACGCTGCTTCACTCGCTGACACTCGAAGGCTTTCGCGCCTATCTTCAGCCCAAGACCTTCGACTTCAGTAAGAAGCCCAGCCTCGCGATCTTCGCGCCAAACGGCTTAGGCAAGTCGAGCGTGATCGACGCGCTCGAATTCATCTTCTCCGAACATGGCACGCTCGATCGGCTCGGGCAGCGTGCATTGAACAACCAGGCCGGACCGTCCGCGCTCGTGCATAATGGCGCTCAGGCGGCGGGGATCGCGCCAGTAGTCAAATTCACGACCATCACTGGCAAGATCACCATCGATGGGAGCCGATCGGCGGCCGGTAATCCACGTCCGATCCATGCAGCGGCCAGTGCGATGAAGGCCGGATTCTTCGTGGCGCCGATCATCCGCGGCTACACGCTGCGCACTTTCGTAGAGGAGCATAAGGCGGAAACGCGCTACAGCGATGTGGTGCGCTGGCTGCAGCTCTCGCCGCTGGTCGAGGTACAGAAGAACCTGCGGCTTCTGCGCCGTGAGATCAAGGCAGCCGCCGAGAACACGGCTGAACAGGTTCGTCTGGCCGGGCAGCTGCGGGCCGAAACCGACCAGTTAGTGCAGGCTTGGGACAACGCTGCAGTGCTCGCGTTCATCAATGCGAACGTCATTGCGCGGCTTGATCCCGCGCTGACAATGAAGGTGCTCGATGCCGGCGACGCCGGCTATGTCGACATAGGCAAACGTGTCGCAGCCGAGGAGAAAAGCGTCGGCCTCGCTGGGCTGCGACAGGTCCGCAACTCGGTTATCGCGCTGTGGCAGAAGACCGTGCCCGAGGACGGTGGCGACCCCGAATATGCGGGCGCCATCGCCGCCTTCGACGAGGCGCTGTCGGTGCTGGCCGACGCTAAGGACACCGAAGCTGATGAGCGCGACAAGGCGGCGGGCACGGTCTTCCGGTCGGTATGGAAAGAGGCCGAGAAGCTCTTCGCCGACGATGCCGCGGCTCCGAACGAATGTCCGGTCTGTGCGACGGCTATCGGCTATACCGCTGCCGGAAGCGTGCCTGCGATTCGCGATCTTCTGAAGACCCATCTCGACGATCTACAGAGCTACAACGACGCCAAGACCGCGTTGGACGACGCCGATAAAGCCGCCACCAAGGCGCACAACCAGTTGATCGCGCGGCTTCCCGCGATGATCGATCATCTGCCCGACGATGATCCGGATGGCTTTAAGGCAGCACTTATCGAATATCACGCCGGCGTTGCCGCCTGGCCGACCGCCGCGGCGCCCGCGTCCGCCGCGATCACCGCCGAGCTGGAGGGAAGCCTGACCGGTCTAGATCAGGACATTGCCGCAATCGAGGACAAGCAGGGCGAACATACATGGGTTAAGGTCAAAGCTAGCATCGACCGAATGCTGAAACTCCAGACGGATGTGGCGCTGGCGACGCGCACGACCGAGGAGCTCACCGCGCTGCACGAGGCGCTCGGCACGCAGGCCACGCTCGTCTCGGGCAAGATTCGCGAGAAAATTCAGTCGTTGCTCGACACCCTCCAGGCGCCGATGAACGATATCTACAAGGAAATTCAGGGCGACAAGGCCAGGCCGATCCGGCTCGAACTGCCCGGCGAAGACGATACTAACCAACAGCGCATGCAGTTGGTCATCGATTTCGCCGACAATCGACAGGGCGTCGCGCCCGGAGGCTATCTAAGTGACTCCCAGATTCATTCGGTGGCTCTCGCGCTGCGCCTCGCGGCGATCAAGAAGTTCAACGGCGCCGCCCCGGTGATCGCGCTCGACGACGTCGTCACCTCCTATGACGCCGACCATCGCCGCGCGATCGGCGCGCTGCTCGCCAAGATGTTCACCGACTGCCAGATCATTCTCGTCACCCATGACGAGCGGTTCTTCAATCACCTGAAGGATCAGCTCGCGGCGAAGGACTGGCAGTTCACGCGCATCATCGGGCTGGACCCGGCCTATGGCCCGCGCTTCGCCGACCATAAGGTGACCGATGAGATGATCGCCGATCGCTGGGAAAAGGGCGAATCTGCGGCCAACGAGATGCGGCAGGCAGAGGAGGAATGGCTGCTCGGGATCGCGCGCGGCTTCGGCGTCAACCTCCGCATCCGCCAACTCGAGAAAGCCTATTCCTACGAACGATCCGAATTGGCCTCGGCGATCGGCGGCTTCCTCAGCGACATCAAATTGACGCCGGCCGACGTACCTGGCGTCAACAATCGCTTCATCGCCAGCTTGGTGAAGGGCGATATCGAGAATTTCGGTAGCCATTTTCAGGACGCGCCCTATGGCGACGGTTCGATCGGAGACGAGAAGACGCGCTGGGATGAATTCAGAACGTTCCGGAGACAGTTCGAATGCGTGTGTGGCCGCACGAAGTATCAGAGACCATTCGGCCTCAGCAAGCCAATCTGCGCTCACGATAAATGCGAGACACAATTTGAGTTAAAGCCTCTTGTCGTGTGATGAAGGCGAGGTGGGAGCTCTAGCCTGTCGATGAGGGTTAGCCGGGGACTGGCACCCCATTTCTTCACTAGTGGCAAAGCGAGGGTGCGTGGATCGTGCACGGTCAAATCGAAACTGCGGAACGCCGACCACGTCGCGCGCATGGCCCCTGGAGCGATCTCGCGCTTCACACGATCGGTTGGCGCGCCTTTCAGGACCTTTGCTCGCAAGTTTGCGAAGTGGTACTGGGGCGTCCCGTCGAAATATTCCGTGAGGCGCAGGACGGGGGCAGGACGCGGTATTTCTCATCCCCTCGCCAAATGGTGAGCAAGCCATCGGCACGGTTCAGTGCAAGCACACGTCGGATGCCGGCAAAGGGTTGAAGGCCAGCGACCTCTCCGCCGAACTCGGTAACGTCAAAGAACTCGTCAAGGGCGGTCAGGCAAACACATACGTATTCATGACCAACATGAGCGTGGATGCCCCGGTTGCGGCCGCCATACGCGCCAAATTGCGCGAGTTCGGCGTTCGCAAGCCGCATATCCTGGGCCGCCAATACATCGTTCGGGTCATCAGGAGCAGCTCACGCCTGCGCGCCCTCGTCCCGCAGGTCTACGGCCTGGGGGATTTGACCGCGATCGTCGACGAACGGCTCAGCGAGCAAAGCCGCGCGCTGCTTGCTAGCTGGATTCCGAAACTTCGCACCTATGTTCCGACCCAGGCGCATCGCGACGCCGTCAACGCCATCTCGGACCATGGCGTGGTTCTTCTGCTCGGCAATCCTGCGAGCGGCAAATCGGCCATCGGCGCGATAGTTTCGACGATCGCTTCGGAGAAGCCCGACAACACCGTGCTCGCGCTGACCAGTCCTCGTGATTTCGAAGCTAGCTGGAACCCCAACGATCCCGGACGATTCTTCTGGATTGATGATGCCTTTGGATCGAACGTGCTGCGCGACGACTACGTACAGGATTGGGCGTCGGCGTTTGCTAAGTTGCGCGCTGCCATCAAGCACGGCAACCGCTTCCTGCTGACGTCCCGCAAGCATATTTACGAGGCAGCGAGGCGCCGTCTAGGTCAGCGCAATCTAGCGCAATTCGCCGATGGCAGCGCCGTAGTTGATGTCGGAGAACTGGCCTTCGAAGAGAAGGCCCAGATCCTCTACAACCACATCAATTTCGGCGAGCAAAGCCAGAGCTGGCGTTCGAGTGTCAAGCCGCATCTGGCAGCCGTCGCCGCCGTCAACGCGTTCTTACCAGGAATCGCCGAGCGGCTTGGCGACCCGAACTTTACCAAGGGGCTGGCACCGCGCGAAGGTTCGCTCGTTCGATTCATGGAGGAGCCGACTGAGCACCTTATCGACACGGTCAGCGCGCTGGACGAGAGGCTCCAAGCCGCGCTTTACCTCGTTTACGTCCATCAAACCGGTTTCGATCCCAGCGACCATGATGCGGCAGCAGCGCAGGCGGTTGCAGACTTGACCAGTTTCACCCTGACCAAGATCCAAGATTGCTTCGCCGAACTGAAGGGCTCTTTTCTCAAGCTGTCCGGCGCTAAATGGACATTCGCGCATCCGACCATCGCAGATGCTCTGACAGAGATTCTGCGGCAAAAACCTCATATGATGGCCGCACTCATCCGCGGCGCACCAATCGATACGATCCTCGGCAGCTTCACCTGCGAGGGATCGCCGCTCATTCGCGATGCCTTGGTGATTCCGTCCACGCTGAACGAAGCGCTGGTAACGCGTCTCAGCCACACGCCGGACGAAAATCATCAAAACTGGATGCTGTTTCACTTCCTGTCGTACAGGGCGAGCGACGCGGTTTTCACAAAAGCGATCGAGCAGTTTCCAAGGCTACTTAAACGCTATTGCTGGCAGGCGGATCCCATCGCCAACGACCCTCGGTTTCATACCTTCGCTCGGGCTCATCAATTCGGTCTGCTCCCGGATGGCTTGCGGCGCGATGCCGCCAGTAGCCTCGAATCCGCTGCGCTCTCAGACCTCGATATGTCCTTCTTTGCCGAGAGGGCGATGCTCGCGCTCATATCGCCGCTTCGTCTCGTAGGATTAGGCTTGGCACTGCGAACAAATCTGCTGCCGGCCCTTGAGGAGAAGATTGACGAGATCGCCGCGGGTGCCGACTTGGACGAAGAGACCGACAGCCATTTCAAGAAATTGCTCGGCGCGCTCGATTGCATCGAGGAGATTGGTGTAGAGTTGGATGGCGATGCGCTTAGTTTGGTCGACGACGCGCGGGATCAGGTGAAGCGCGCGATCGACGGACTTGGAGAACGTAAACGGGAGCGCGACGAGGAGACTGAAGACGACACAGACTGGAGCCATATCGTCACTCAGAAGAAAGAAGAGCCGCCCTCGCTCGAAGCTGCGACTAAGAAGCGCTCGGTCTTCGACGATGTTGACAAGTGACGATCAGCAGATGGGACGATCGGATGCCGGGCAAAAAACCTCACTTACCGGCGCTGCCGCAGCGCAGGCAGGCTATGACTACCAGGTCGACGTGTCGATCTTGGCGGCATTACGTCTTCTCCTGATCACCAAGGCGGCCAGCCGGCTCATCCTCGAACCCGCTAATGAAGAAGACCTCGAAGCGGACCTGGCGCCGGACGTGCCCGGGCGTGTTGAGCCGAGCGCCGTGGTGGCGGGTGGCTACAAACTCGTCATCCAAGTCAAGCGGCGGAGCGGAGAACCTTGGTCGATCGACGATTTTCGCGCGTTGCTCAAGCATGGCAAGGCGCGGCGGCCCGCGTTTCAGCATCTCGACAATCCGGCAACGCGCTATCTTCTTGTCACCAGCGCCGATGCGAAAGGCGTGGCCCGCGACCTTCTGGTCAACGACTTTGAAGAAGCCTCCGACGGAAACGCCTTTCCAACGACCCTCAAGTCGACACTGAAGAGCAGCCCTGAAGGTAGGGTGGCGATCTGGGGCAGTCTAACCGAAAAGCAGCTCGCGTCCGATCTGCGCGACCTGATGTCCGACTTGCTGCACGTCCCCAAGGCACGACAAAGCGACCTGCTGCTCGATCTCCGCGGAGAAGCGAAGCGGCGAATGCGCGCCTCGACCCCCGGAATTTGGACGCGCCAGGACTTGCTTGGCACGGTGAGAAAATATGGTGGTTTTCTCGCGAGTTCTTCCAGCCTTGAACTCTTCGTTCCACCGTCCAATTTCGACCAGATGACCAAGCTTCTCGAACAGCGCAGCGCGATCATTATCCGTGGCCCATCGGGTACGGGCAAGACGCAGGCAGCCCTCAAGCTGTGCGAGCTCGCCCGGGACCGTGACGGAACACTGGAGATCGTGACAGTAGGACCCGACGACAGTCCGACCAGCACGCGCAAGTTGGTCGATACCGGCCCCACCTTATACTATGTCGAGGACCCTTGGGGTCAGTATAGCCTGCGCGGCGGGTCCGAGGCCTGGACCACGCAATTGCCACGCCTTCTGGAAAAGGCAAGGCCGGACCACTTATATGTAATCACTTCACGCGACGACATGATGCGCAGCGCCGACGTGGGAACCGGGCTCAATCATTGGTCGATCGAGCTCGATGGCGATCAATATAACGACGGTCCGCTCATCGCGATCCACGACAACCGCATGGACCAGTTGCCGTCCGACCTGCAGGCGAAGGCTTTCGCGTTTCGCGCAGATGCGCTGCAGGCGTTCGAGACCCCTCTCGAGATCGATCTCTATTTCAAGGAATTGCAAGAAGGCCCTGCGGAGGGCGAAGCGGACCACATTTTCTTCCGGCGGCTTCGGGAGACCGCGCACCGGGAAGCGGTGCAGAATGAAGTCGGAAAATATCTTTCAAAAATCTGCAGCGCGGGGCTATCCGCCATCGTCTGGGCATTGCTGGCGGCCCGATCACAGTTCGACCGCGCGCACCTGACAGCGCTTCAACGCACGCTCCGCAGGATCGCGCCATCGCTCGGCGACGAACTTGACAAAGTCGTCGACCGTCTGGTGGCAACCCGTCATCTGCGCCAGCCTGCGCGAATTGTGGCATTCGCCCATCCAAGCGTCAAAGAGGGCTTCGAGGCTTTCCTGCTGGCGAATTGGCCGCGTAGTGAGGGTGCGCTCGAAATGCTCATCGCGGCGCTCACAAAGCTTGGCGGTGGCTACAGCGAGTGGGGGCTGGAAACCGCGGCGAGAGCGTTTCAAGTGACCAAGGAGTTTAGCAAGAGGATCGAGGGTCTCGACCCGCCCTTCGACATCGATCCGGAAGCTCAGGCAGCGATCGACACATGGCTGGACGACAGCTTAATCGACGAAAAGTCTGATTTCTCGCCACTGCTCGAATTGTCGATCGATGTGGGATCGAGCGGGTCGGTGCCGAGCGAGGTGGCGCGCTGGCTTCTCTTGGGCGTGCAGCGTGGCGCGTCAGTCTTCCTCGAGAATTGGAAGCCACCTACCTATTCCGACGCCTGGTACAACCGTATCGCAGCGGATCCCTTGACAGCCCAGGTAGCGGCACGCTTCGTGCGTGACGCTCTGCCGTGGGAGCAAGGCGGCTTTAGTCGCGACTTTCCTAAGAAATTGGATCGCATCGCGCCCGACCTTGCGTTTGCATATTGCGAGGCCGCTAGGAAAATGGTCGGCAATGGTTTCGAATCCAACGCCGAAGCCGTGGCAGTCGGGGCCGTCCGCGATCTCGCGGCCTTTGCGCCGGTTATCGAAGCCGCTCTGGATGATCTCTCAAGCATCCAACGCTATTACGCGCAGGACGGAGCCGAGGAATGGCGAGCGATCAAGGATGGCGAGCGCGATTATGCCGTCGAGGAAGGGCATCTGTCCAATCATGAAGGTGACGGTTACACTTCGGGCGTCTTCGTTGACGCCTATATCGCTCAGCTGCGCCACGACGGACGCTGGCAGGACATCGCCGCCCACCCCCGCGTGGACGAGCTGCTCCAAGCCTGGGCGCGTGATATCGCCACATCTTCCGAACGCCCCGAGAGCGTTGAACTTCGCGAACTGATGTGGCGCAGTCAGGACAAGCCGTCTGAGGATCAGACCTGGTGGGCTGTGCGAGATAATTGGTACCCCGAACTTGCAGTCGACCTACGCTCACGCTTAATGGCCGATCCACCTGAAGGCCAGTTGCGGTTGGAACTAGTCAGAACCGCCGTCCTGTGTGCGCCCGACATACTAATCGAGGTGATCAACGCGCTTAGCAAGAGGCCAGCAGCGCAGTTGCGACTGGTCGTCGACGTGTGGGAAGCCCGCGGACGGCTTGAGGTGAAGGGACGTTCCGCCAAGCTCGCGCAGATTTCCGAAAGGATCTCGCCGGATCTTGGCGAGATTTCTGACGCGCTTGGGTTCAGGAAACGCCCCGCGAAGGGTGTAGGCGCCACCGCGCTCGCCCACATTCTCAGCACGATCGGGTGCCTGTCCGTCTCCACGCTGAAATCGCTCTTCCCGATCATCGTCGCGAGCGGTGGCGATGCCACAGAGGCTGTGAAGCGGTGGCTAATCGTTGCCGACGACAATGATGACGCGCACGCCGCGGCTGAGGCAGCCGTAGTGCTTGGCAGTAAGCCTCTCATGGACCTTGCTTTGAATCACAAGCGCGCAGATGCGCGGTGCGTCGCGCTCATCGCGCTCGCAAAGGCACACGACACACCATTGCCGGACGCGCTCCTGAAACTTTCAAACGATCCTGGCAGCCGGGTCCGCCGTGCTTTGGTCGCAGTCCTCAAGAACCGTCCTCATCCTGATCACCTCGCCGCGTTGCGCTCGCTCATTCACGACACCTGGTCGGACAACGACGCATATCATCATGAGCCCGAGTCGCATCCGATTGCCAGGGGAGCGATAGAGGCGCTTGCCCATTATGATGATCTTCCGGAGGATTTGGGACCTGAGCTTATGGCTCTTGCAGACCGCACGCCTGATCGTGGGGTGAGCCAGGACGCCCTCATTGTGGCAGCCAACGCGTTCGGTGCGGATATACGCATGAAGCTATGGGAAATGGCGTTGATGCCTGCATCCCGCTGGATCCGGCTAGATGCACTCGATGCGTTGGCAGATGCTGATTTTGTCGATCAGGAAATCGTGGCGCAGGTAACGGCGCCCTTACTTCTCAAACTCCCGGCTGTCCTCGCCGTGCCGGCCGCTGTCCTGCTCTGCAATCATGCAACTCCGATGCAAACGGTGAGCGTCTTCGAGCGCGTCGCCAGCTCGAACAACCACCGCACCCTCTTGCTGGTCGGTGCGGCAACGCTCGCGCCCAACCATCCAGTGGAAGCCGATCAGATCCTTGATCTGCTAGAACCCGGTCATCCAGCGCGAGACTTGCTGTCGGCAGCAGCTCCCCTCCCAACGTCCGTGCTGGACGGTCTCGGCAAGGTTCGCCTGCGCCGCGCGGTACGTGAGCGGCTAGGTGATCGACTGATTGATCCGCCGGTAACTGGAACGGCCTCCATTTAGCGCAGCGCCATCGTCTCGCGGGCACCGACATTCGCGTGCCGAGGCTGGCCGAGCCGCAACGTCTCGGCAATCCAGCGCTCAACGGGCTCTTTGCGGCATTCGAACAGCCGGGCTGGGGGCCAGACGGGCTGCTCATCGACGGCATCGTCTAACCCGAACGAACGGCGGCTTAGTTTTCGGCAACTGTGCTCAATGCCATCACCAAGTGAAATAAATTTGTTCGGCTTCACCAGACGGCACCTCGGCGGCGTGGCGCAAGCAGATCGAGGCACTCCTTTAACGTACGGCGGTCACGGGAAGCATCCGCAAATTGCACGGCACGCTGTTTGAATGTCCGCTTGTCCAGCTTTGCTGCAAGAGTCACGCTGCATCGCCGTCCGTCAGCTTTCCGCCCAAGTTGCCCACACGCCTCACACATCAACCCGCGGAATGAAGCTGCTGCGGATCTCCTGCCCGTCCCGTGCCGGCGGCGCCCCGAAGAGGCGGCGATACTCGCGACTGAACTGCGACGGGCTTTCATACCCGATGGCATAGCCGATCCGCGCGACATCGGCGGTGTCGGCGAGTAGCAGGCGACGCGCCTCCTGCAGACGTAACTGCTTCTGGTATTGCACCGGCGTCATCGCCGTCACGGCCTTGAAGTGGCGGTGGAATGTGGCGGGACTCATCCCCGCGACATCGGCCAGGTCCCGCACGTTCAACTGACCCGCAAAGCCCTCGCGGATGCAGGCGACGGCCCGACCGATCCGCGCCATATGGCTGCCAGCCAACCCGATCTGGCGAAGCGCGGGCCCCATCGGTCCGTTCAGCAAGAGCCAGGTGATCTCGCGTCGGATCATCGGCGCAAGGATTTCAATGTCACGCGGCCGGGCGCAGAGGGTCAGCAGGCGGCAGAGCGGATCGACAAGCTCCGGATCAAGGCCATGAACCGCCAGCGCCGCCGCGGCGGGCGCCTCCTCTGCTCCCCCCAACTCCAGCAGCAGGTCGGAGATCGTCGCGGGATCCAGCGCGAGACTGAAGGCCAGATAGGGACGTTCCGGCGTCGCACGGGTGATCTCGGCCCGGATCGGCACATCCATCGACGCGATCAGGCATTTCCCCTCATCATAGCGATAGGCCCGATCGCCGAGCATGCTGGTCTTGGCGCCCTGCACCACAACGCACAGCGAGGGGCGGTAGACAGCGTGGATTGGGCCGGTCGGTGCCGTGACCGAGGTCAGCAGCAGGCCATCGACCGGGGTTTCCCGGCCATGCGCGCGCCATTGGCGGTCAATCAGGTCCTTGAGCGGCAAGAGGTCATTGGTTTCCATGCCCTGCAATCTAGTCGACGGCGTGGCAGGACGCATCCCGAATTCCACCCGAATGAGAGGATCGTGCAAGGATATGCGAGGATCCGCGTCGCCGGGTCGCATGGGACAGCGCTATCTTCACGGTGAGCCGGCGGCGTTGCCCCCGGCCCTGCCCCACGCTGCGAAAGGAATTCCCATGCGGTATCGCACTCTCGGCCCGAGCGGCCTTCTGGTCTCCGAACTCTGCCTCGGCACCATGACCTTTGGCGGATCGGATGGCATGTGGGGCCAGATCGGCCAGTTGCAGCAAGATGAGGCAGACACGCTGGTCAGGGCCGCCTTTGACGCCGGGATCAATTTCATCGACACCGCCAATGTCTATGCAGGCGGAGAGAGCGAGCGGATCCTCGGTCAGGCGATCCGCAACCTCGGCATCCCCCGCGACGATATGGTGATCGCGACCAAGGTGCTGGGTCCGATGGGCGAAGGCCCGAACGCCCGCGGCGCTTCGCGCGCGCATATCATGGCACAGGCAAAGGCCAGCCTGTCGCGGTTGCAGATGGATCATATCGACCTCTACCAGATTCACGGCTTCGATCCGGTGACGCCGATGGCCGAGACGCTGGAGGCGCTCGACACGCTCGTGCGGCAGGGCCATGTGCGTTATGTCGGCCTGTCGAACTGGGCGGCCTGGCAGATCGTTAAGGCCATCGGCATTGCAGAGGCGCGGAAGCTGGCCCCGATCCTGTCCTTGCAGGCCTATTACACGCTCGTCGGTCGCGATCTTGAACGCGAGATCGCGCCGATGTTGCGCGCCGAAAGCCTTGGCCTGATGGTCTGGAGTCCGCTGGCGGGTGGCTTCCTCTCGGGAAAATACAGCGGCGGCACTACCGCCAATGACGGCCGGAGAGCGAGCTTCAACTTCCCACCCGTGGATCTGGCGCGCGGCGATGCCGTCATCGAGGTGATGCGCGACATCGCCTCAGCCAAGGACTGCACGGTGGCGCAAATAGCCCTCGCCTGGCTGCTGCACCAGCCGGTGGTCACCAGCGTGATCGTAGGCGCCAAGCGGATCGAGCAGTTGCAGGACAACATCCGCTCAACCGAGGTTTCGTTGTCGACCGAGGATCTGGCCGCGCTCGACAGCGTGACGAAACTGCCGCCTGAGTATCCGGGCTGGATGCTGGAGCGCCAATCGCAATACCGGGCACCCTTCGCCCCGCAAAAAGGCTGATCCCCGCGCAGCTCTCCGCCGCATCCGTGGCGGGGAGCTTGTAGTATTCCGCTAACACCCGCCCCGCCGCCCCCTGCCCTATCCTGCCCGTACCGTCAGCAAAGGGAGGATGCGAGATGGCGAAGATCCTGATGATCACCGGCGACTTCACCGAGGACTATGAAACCATGGTCCCGTTCCAGACGCTGCTGGCCTGTGGCCACAGCGTCGATGCCGTCTGTCCCGGAAAGAAGGCCGGCGATACGGTCAAGACCGCGATCCATGATTTCGAGGGCGACCAAACCTATTCCGAAAAGCCGGGCCACAACTTCGCGCTGAACGCCGATTTCGACACGGTGGATGCGGCCAGCTATGACGCGCTGGTCGTGCCCGGTGGTCGCGCCCCAGAGTATCTGCGCTTGAATGCCGAGGCTCTGGCTAAGGTCCGCCACTTCTTCGATGCGAACAAACCCGTCGCGGCAATCTGCCACGGTGCGCAGCTACTGGCCGCCGCCGGGGTTCTCAAGGGCCGCACCTGCTCAGCCTATCCGGCCTGCGCCTATGAGGTCACCGCCTCGGGTGGCACTTTCGCGGATATTGCGGTGACAGAGGCCGTGACCGATGGCAATCTGGTGACAGCGCCCGCCTGGCCCGCGCATCCCGCCTGGCTGAAACAGTTCATGGCGATCCTCTGACATCAACGGGAAGGGAGGCCCTGCGATGTGCGAGCTTTTCATCAAGGCCGATGCCGAACAATGGCAAAGCCGCACCCATTCGCTCCGCATCGACGGGGTCGCCACCTCGATCCGCATCGAGAACCATTTCTGGGACACATTGACCGAGATCGGTGCGCGCGACGGGATGACCGTCGCGCAGCTGATCACCCGGCTCTGGCATGAGGCGATGGATGCCGATCACGACCTCGGCAATTTCACCTCGTTCCTGCGGGTCTGCTGCAACCGTTACCACGCCCTGATCGCGGCCGGCGATATCTCGGCCAACCTTTCGGTGCCAATCGCGAGCCATCCGGCCCGCGAGATCCTGGCCCGCGAAACCGCCCGCCGGAACCTGAGGGTGAACTGAGGGCGCGCTTGCTGCGACGGCATCAATCGTCAATACGACAGCGAGCGGGTATCCGGGCGCGATATCGCCACTTGCAAAATCCACAACGCGTCGATAAATTTGAAAGAAATCGACACGATACCCACACCTGTCGATAGCATCGACACATGAACCTCACATGTCGATCAAAGCTCAGGTGATCGACATGAACTTCCGCCCAGACCGCCCTTTCAACGACCTCCCCGCGCTTCCGCCGAAGCAGGACATAGAGACCAAGGCAGTCCTGAAGGCCTGTATCGAGGCGCGCGCGGCATTGGCGGAACTGCGGGTGTCCGGCCAGATCATCCCCAATCAAGCCGTGCTCATCAACTCGATCCCGCTGCTTGAAGCCCAGGCAAGTTCGGAGATCGAGAATATCGTCACAACGACCGACCGCCTGTTCCGCTTTGCCAATGACGTCGGCGGCCAGGCCGACCCTGCGACCAAGGAGGCGCTGCGCTACCGCACGGCCCTGCACCGGGGGTTCAGCATGCTGGAGCAGCGCCCGCTCTCGACAGCCATCGCGGTCGAGGTCTGCTGCACAATCAAGGGGGTTGCGCTCGACATCCGCAACACACCCGGCACCGCCCTGATGAACGACACCACCGGCGCAGTGATCTACACCCCGCCCGAGGGCGAAGACTTGCTGCGCGCCAAGCTCGCCAACTGGGAGCGCTACATCCACGAGGCCGAGGAGATCGACCCACTGATCCGGCTGGCTGTGATGCATTATCAGTTTGAGGCGATCCATCCCTTCATCGACGGCAACGGTCGGACCGGGCGCGTGCTGAACCTGCTCTATCTGGTCGACAAGGGGCTGCTGGACATCCCGGTCCTCTACCTCAGCCGGCACATCATCCAGAACAAGGCCCACTACTATCGGTATCTTCTGGAGGTCACCACCCGGGGTGCCTGGGAGCAATGGCTGCTGTTCATACTCGAGGCCGTCCGCGCGACGGCGGAGTGGACAACGGGTCGGATCAGGGCGATCCGCGACCTTCTGGAACAGACGGCTACACAGCTGCGCCAGAGCCAGCCGAAGATCTATTCACGGGAACTGGTCGAGCTGATCTTTGTGAACCCCTATTGCCGGATCAGCGATCTGGTCGACTCCGGGGTCGCCAAACGGCAGACAGCCGCAGTCTACCTCAAAGCGATGGTCACTGAAGGGCTGCTCGAAGAGGTGAAGATCGGGCGCGAGAACCTCTATATCAATCCTGCATTGCTGGCCTTGCTGTCAGAGCCGCAACGGTAATCCGCCCTGGGCAACCGGCAGACAAGGAGTCCGGACGTGAATATCGACTATCTCAAGGACTTCCTGTGTCTCTCCGAGACCATGAACCTGACTGTCGCCGCAGATCTGCGTGGAACAACACAATCCAATTTCAGCAAAAGGCTCAGAAGCCTGGAGATGTGGCTGGATCATGATCTGATTGATCGAACAAGCCGACCAATTGCCCTCACACCATATGGCGAAGCCTTTGTGATAAAGGCAAAGTCAATTCTAGAGGATCTACACGACTTCAAGAGCAACAGGACCCCGTGGGACTCATCGTCTGGCGGCGTCAAGGTTGCAACGCCCCATGCAGCCACCCATTACGCGCTTCCCAACCTGATGCATATTATCCGAGGTGTTTTGCCAAACATATTCCTGCTGCCGCACCTCCAGAACCAGGCCGAAACCGCAGTGATGCTGAGCCGGACCGAATGCGAATTGGCCATCGCCACCAAACACAAAGGCCTCCCCCTGTCGTCGGAACTTGAGGTCTTTCGCTCTGTAGAGTTCGATAATGACCGACTTGTGATGGTGTTCAATCCGTCCAGCACCACGGTGACCGATCAACTGAACCTATTCGTCCCACACAGAAATACCTATCTTGGCAGGATCTGGAGCGAGAACAAGCCAACCAGCATCCTAAACCCAGAGATAGGCGTGGGACTTGTGGCCGAAGTGCGCGCGCACTGCCTTGGTGGTAATGGCATCGGCATCATACCGCAGAGTTTGGTTGAGGCAGACCTCGAGCTTGGCAGGCTTGCACAAATCGATCTGCCTGCTGACCTCACCTACTCCTACCGCCTTTTCTGCGCCCCGAAGGCATCACCAATGGCCCGCCAGGTCTGGGATTTGGTGAAGACCTTACAGCCCATCATTCCCTCAGCAACTTGACCCAGTCGCCCAATGACTTGGACAGTATCTGATTGATACATCTATGCTTCCTGCAAAAATAAGAGGCAGGAATCATGCAGGTCTATATCTCGGCGAGAGCCGGGCGTTCCCGCTTGGGTATGCTCGGCACCGCCACCGCGCTTGCGCGCGCATCCTTCACGGCGGTCGGAATACTCTTCCCCTGCTCTGCAAGCGCTGAAGAGTTTGCAGCCGCAGTCCGTTCAGCCTGGATCTACGATATTCCGACACAGACGGTGATGATGGACCGGGACGCCGATGTGGCGATGCCGCCCGCGTCCATGACGAAACTGATGACACTATACATCCTGTTCGAAGCGCTCGAAGCAGGACGTGTCCAACTCACCGACCGCTTCAATGTCTCGCCCCACGCGGCCAGCCGGGGCGGGTCAACGATGTTCCTGGACACGCGAGACAGACCTACGATCGAAGAACTGATCCGGGGCATCGTCGTCATGTCAGGTAACGATGCAGCTATCGTGGTCGCGGAAGGCCTAGCCGGAACTGAAGCTGCATTCGCCGGTTTGATGAACGCTACCGCCGAGCGGATCGGCATGGAGAACTCCCAATTCATGAATGCGAGTGGCTGGCCAGAGGCCGGCCATGAAATGACCGCAAGGGATTTGGGAACGCTGGCGGTCAGGATTATTGAGGACTTCCCACAGTATTATCACTACTTTTCAGAGTCCGAGTTCCCATTTGATAGCAGGGCACCTGCCAATAGATTCAACAGAAACCCTATACTTCGCCTGAACATAGGCGGTGATGGCCTCAAAACTGGCCATACCGAGGAAGCTGGGTACGGTTTTGTCGGGTCCGCCATACGAGATGATCGTCGCGTCGTCTTTGCCTTCATGGGAGCGGACGATGCCAACGCAAGAGTACAAATTGCCCGGGACATCGTGATCTGGGCATTTGGGCAGTTCAGAGCAAGGCAAGTACTGCGGAGCGGCGATGTTGTCGCCGAAGCCGAGGTTTGGCTTGGAGAGCGAGCAACCGTCCCTCTCACTGTCGAAAGCGACCTGACAATCCTCATCCCGGCAGGGCAATCAGACAACGTCCAGGCAATGTTATCCTATATCGGCCCGATTTCAGCCCCGATTATCGCGGGGCAAGAAATCGGCAACCTTACCGTGTCGCGCGGCACGATGGAGGCATTAAGTGTCCCAGTCGTGGCAGCGGAAGGCATTCAGGTTGGTGGCTTCGATGTTCGGCTATCAGCCGCTGCGACGATACTGATCAATTCAGCAATTCGTCAGGCGTCGAGGTTACTCACCCCGGAGCAAGAATAATAGAGGAAAATGCCATGCAACAAAGACCCTCACTGATTTCATTCGGCATTCTCCCGTTTATTTTCTTCCTGTTTATTTGCGTTGCTTCAACAGCTACTGTCGCCAGAGCAGACAACTATGCTCATCTTGTCATCGACGCAACCACAGGAAACGTTTTGGAAGCGCAGAATGCTGATGCGTTGAGGCACCCTGCATCGCTTACGAAGATGATGACAGTATACATCGTCTTTGAAGCGATTCGTAACGGCCGCCTGACCTGGGATCAACGGATTCGAGTATCTGAAACCGCAGCAAGCCGCATACCGACAAAACTGTACGCTCCCGCTGGATCTACCATAACTGTCCGAGAGGCTGTCCTCGGAATGATTGTCCTTTCGGCAAACGATGCGGCCACCGCTGTAGCAGAAGAATTCTCAGGGAATGAAGCCGCATTCGGAGAACTGATGACGCGACAGGCACGTCAGCTTGGGATGTCGAGCACCGTATTCACGAACGCTTCGGGCCTCCCAAGTCGCGCACAAGTTACAACGGCGCGGGACATGTCCGTTCTCGCCATTGCGCTACAGAGAGATTTTCCAGAATTTTATCAACTATTTTCGCATACAAGTATGACTTTCGCCGGACGGACTCGTTACGGACACAATCGCCTCATGTCCCGATACGAGGGCATGGATGGAATGAAAACAGGGTACACCAATTGGTCAGGTTTCAACATTGTCAGTGCCGTTTCTAACGGCAACCGGCGGGTTATAGGTGTCGTGATGGGCGGCGCAACCGCTCAGTCGCGCGACAACAGAATGGCTGAATTGCTCGACAGGGCCATCCCAAGAGCATCAAACGCGCCCGGCGGACCTACGCTTCCTAGGCAAATTCTGTCGACCGCCGTGCTCGTTTCTCCGCGTCCTCCAACACGACCTCAACGCTTCGGCGCAAGCGATGCAGCCACGCCACTGACAGCCGTTTTTGTATCTTTGCGCCCCCGCGAGCGACCGGAGAACTTAGCTGTGGACCACGCCGTCAGGATCGCATTGCTGAGCGTCTCCGCTGATGAAGACATCCCATTCCAGATTGTTAGTGCCAGTGAAATCGACGCAGCAGTGTCTCAAGCCCTAGCCTCCATCCCAAACTAGCAAAAAGCGCATATTCCACATCGAGAAGAAGGCATCGCGCATATCGGTCCGCAGGAAGGAAGGATGTCATGAAGGAGACCGTGCAGCACCCAGAGATCGAGTTGCGTCACCTCCGGCATTTCGTTGCGGCAGCGGAGCATGGCAGCTTTCGTAAAGCGGGGGTTGCCCTCGGACTGTCACAATCTGCCATCAGCAGGTGTATAGCTGAACTTGAAGACCAGATCGGAGCCTCGTTGTTCCATCGACACACATGGGGTGTTTCACAGACCTTTGCCGGTGAACGCTTCCTCACCACCGCCCGTAAAACTCTCAGGATTGTTGGCGACGGCGCAAATAACATTGCAGCGGCAGGTCGAGGGGAGAACGGGTGTGTGAAAATTGGAATATACTCGTCCATTGCGTCAGGATTTGTCACCGAGCTGCTGCGCCAATACGGTGATAGGCACAGAGACGTGCAAATCGAGATAATCGACGGTGCTGCCGCTGAGCACGCTGCTGCGATCCGGCGCCTGCACCTGGACGTTGCCTTTCTCGCTGGGGAACGTGATTGGTCCGATTGTGAGCGCGTGCAGTTGTGGTCTGAACAGATTTTCGTGGCACTGCCAGGCGATCATTGCCTTGCGATCCGTACGGCACTGGCTTGGCGTGACCTGGCGGATGAGACTTTTGTTGTGAGCGCAATCGCTCCGGGTGACGAAGTCCGCGCACACCTTATGCGCGAACTGAATGGTCTTGGCGGATGTCCCGACATCGAGGTTCAATCCGTCGGATTCGATAACCTTCTTCCCTTGGTTGCGCTTGGTCGAGGTCTAACACTTGTCTGCGAGGCGATGACGGCCACCCGGTTTCCTGGTGTCAGCTACCGCCCGATCGTGGACGAAGTGATACCCTTCTCCGCCGTTTGGTCGGCCAAGAACGACAACCCGGCATTCAGGCGGCTGCTCAGCCTCGCAAAGATGATGGCTGTCAGACCGACACTTTAGTTGCCGGACCCGAACGCCGCGCTTTGGCGAAGCCGCGATCCGTGGCAATGAATCGCTCCAGCATCGGGACGATCAGCCTTACCGGGTCGACCGGAGGAGCGCCGGGATCGGCCAGCAGTCGGCCATAGTCGACAAGGCTCCGATGCAGATCAGCCGGCAATTCCACTGTCAATTTGACGGGCTTGTCGTCAGACAGCCGCCCGAGTTTCAGCTTGGTCATGATCAACCTCCTGCGGGCTCAAAGACAAGATCCCGGGTCACAATAATCCTGACCGAGAAGCCCGGCCGGATGGTCAGGGTCGGCGCGACCTGCAACTGGCGCTGTACGATCTGCTGCCCCGCCTGATTGATCGTGTCCTGCGCCCCATCGCGGATGGCCCGGACCAGCCGGTCCTCGTCGCTGGAGGCGAGTTCGGCCCCCACAGCGAGCAGTGTGGAGAGGCCCGCCGCCCGCATCAGATCCCACCAATGGTAATCGACGCCATCTTCAAGACCCGCATAGCCGCTGGCATCCGCGCCCGGCAGGCGCTCCAAAACGATCGACCGGCCACCGGGAAGGATCAGTCGGTTCCAGACCAGCAGAACCCGCCGCTGACCAAAGGTCACATCGTCATCATACTGCCCGATGATGCGCGTGCCCTGCGGGATGAGGAGCAGGCTGCCGGTGGGGCTGTCATAGACGTTTTCCGTCACCTGCGCGGTGATCTGGCCGGGAAGGTCAGAGCGGATGCCGGTGATCAGGGCTGCCGGGATGACGGCCCCGGCCTGAAGGATATAGGGGGACGCCGGCGGCGCGACACGATCCGGGGAAACGGTCTGGCGATCCACCGGGCCGTTCAGGAAACCCGAGGCACCATCCTGCGGCCCCGCGACACCGCCGAGGTCGAGCCCGCCAAGCCCGGCCAGTGTCGGTCCCGCTCCGGTGCCGGTGCGGGGGCCGGTCTGGAAGAACACATTACTCAGCCGAGCCGCTTCTTCCTCGGCAAGACGGCGTTGCTCCTCGGGATCGACCGTCGGCGTGGTGATGGGCGGTGGAACAACGGGCTGCCCCCGGTTTTGCGCGTCAAGGATTGGGCGCCCGAGATCACCGGGCAGTGCCGGTCCTAGGACAGGGCCGGTATAGTCGCGCGGGAGACCGGCGAGACCATCCGCCGTGGGCCGGTTCTCGGTCGAGTAGAATTCTCCGCCGCCTGGTCCGGCGTCACGGGTTTGAAGCGCGTAGATCAGCGCGCCGCCGATGCAGAGCAGGGCGACAGCGCCGACGCCTGCCAGCATCTTGCGCGACAGGCGGGTGACGCGGGGCGGATCGGCGCGCAACCGCATGGGGGCGGCAGGTTTCTCGCTCATGTCGGCGATCCTCCCGCCGTTGGCGCAGAAGTTACCGCTTCAGCCTGCGTCGGTTCCAAGCGGATGATCCTGACGACCTGCTGGCGGTCGCCGCTGCCAAGGCGCAGCTCGGCCGCCCCAAACAGCCGGTCCACGATCAGGACGTTCTGATGGATCCGTGAATTGACGATCTGCGGCTCGCCATCACTGCCCAGGACGAAGAGCGGTGGCATCTCGCCCTGAACGATCCCGCGCGGGAAGACGACATAGACGCGGCGGCCATCATCAAAAACGGCAACCGGACGCCATGGCGGGCTCGCGCCGGGAAGCTGCAGACCGTAGCGATAATTGCGGGCGGACTCCGCGGGGATAGTGGGTGCAGTCGGCACGCTCGGACGCTGGCCCGGCGGAGGTGCGGGATAGGACCAGGCCACGGCAGGCATGTAGAGCGCCTCGCGGGCGCGCAGCTCAATCATATAGATGCGCCGGTCGGTGGTGATGACGAGGTTGGTGGAAATGTCCGGCCGCGTCGGCTTGACGAGGATCTGGACCCGCCGGTTCGCACCGCTGCCGCTTTCGGTGTCGCCAATGACCCAGCGTGCAGTATCGCCCGCCGCAATCGGCCCGGCTCCGGTCAGACTTTCGCCCGGCTCCAGCGCAATAGTGGTGATCTGCCCGACTGCAGCATAGACCTGATAGAGTGCGCCCTCGCTCCAGGGGTAGATCTGGATCGCGTTGTAATAGCCTTCCCGACGCGGCTCGATTCGGGCAGCGGCATTGGCGTTCTCGACCCTACCATCCGGCGTGCCGGCGGCTGTGCCACCGCGTGCGACTGTCCATGCGGGCGGGACATGCAGTGGCCGGGGCCGCGTATCTGCCACCGCCGTCGTCGTAGTTGCCACTGGCGGCACGTCATCGTCATAGGTGAACTGCGGCACCTGGTTCCTGGCACATCCCGCCAGCACGGAGACGGAGAGCAGCAAAGCCGCAACAACGGGTTTACGGAAAGCCGGGACTGCGGCTTTGCAGGATACCAGAGGGGTCATTGGCTCATCTCCCGCGACCATGAAATTGCGTTGACGTAGATCCCGAGCGGATTGGCACGCAGACGCTCGGCGTCCCGCGGGGTCTGGATCACGACGGTCAGGATCGCGGTCCAGCGCTCGGTCGTGGATAGCTGGCCGCTCTCGAAATGCCGCTCGGTCCAGGCGACGCGGAAACTGTCCGGCGAGGCCCGGATGACCGAGGAAACCTCGACCGCCACCTGCTGGCGACCAACGCGGGTGAAGGGATCATTGGTGCGGGCATGTTCGTTGAGCGCCGCCGCACCACGATCCGTGGTGAATTCATAAGCGCGCAGCCAGTTCTGACGCACGATGATGGCGTCCGCCGGGATCGCCCGAACCTGCTCGATGAAGCGACCGAGATGGAAGGCAATTTGCGGATCGGTCGGCCGGTAATCGGCAGTGGCAGGCGCGACGGTCTGGGCTTGGCCGAGAGTGTCGACCTGAACCACCCAGGGCACCACGGTTCCTCGCGCCGATTGCCAGACCAGCGCCGAGGCAAAACCGGCCGAGAGGATCAGGCAGCCGAAGGCCATATAGCGCCAGTTGCGGGCCTGAACCCGGGCCGAGCCGATGCGCTCATCCCAGACCTGTGCGGCATTTTGATAGGGTGTCTCTGGTTGCGGCACCTTGCCGAAATGGGTGGATGGACGTTTGAAGATGTTCATATGCGGTCACTTTCGGAAAGGCTGATCGAGGAACCGCCGCCACGGCTGTCGCCGGACCGGACGGCATGGGCGGCGACCCTGACGCCCTGGCTCACGGTGCGGCTGCGCTGCATGCGCTGTGCCCAGGCGGGTGGGCTTCCGGCTGGGGCTGCTGCATCGAGTGCGGATGGTGCGCCTCCGACAGTTCCCATCGAGGTGGTGCCTCCTGTGGCGGCGAAGCCGCCCCGCGCCCCTCCCGCATGGCTGGATTTGACGCTCTCAGTGGTACGGGCGGCGGCACGTTTCAGGGGCGATACGGCAGCAGATGCGCCGGCGCGGGCAACGCCACCGAGACCGGCGGCCACGCCCGCGCCGCCGGTCGCGCCCATAGAGCCCAGGGTATAGGCAGAGGATGCGGCACCTGCGGCAGATGCCCCACCACGCGCCAGGGCCGCTCCACCGGAAAGGGCAGCGCCGCCGCCACGGGCGGCCAGCATGGTCGCGCCGCCCGCGGCAACGGCAGCTCCGCCAACCGCGAGGCCGGTCCCAACGGCAGCACCGGCGCTGAGCTGGGGACCACCCGAGACAAGGCCGGAGGCGATGCCGGGACCGAAGATCCCGAGACCGAGAAGGGAAAGAGCAGCCAGCACGATGGCCATGGCGTCGTCGATGGTCGGTGTCGCACCACCGAACCCGGCGGTGAACTGGCCGAACAGGGTCGAGCCGATGCCGATGATCACGGCGAGGACCAGCACCTTGATGCCGCTGGAGACGACATTGCCCAGCACGCGCTCGGCCATGAAGGCGGTTTTGCCGAAGAGGCCGAAGGGGATCAGGACGAAGCCTGCGAGCGTGGTCAGCTTGAACTCGATCAGGGTGACGAAGAGCTGCACGGCGAGAATGAAGAAGGCGAGGATCACCAGCGCCCAGGCGAAGAACAGGCAGAGGATCTGCACCAGATTCTCAAAGACGGCGATCCAGCCCATCAGGTCGGAGATGGAGTCGAGCAGCGGCCTACCCGCATCCAGGCCGATCTGGGCGACACGGCCCGGCCGCAGCAGATCCGCTGCCGAGAACCCGGTGCCCGAGGCCATGAGGCCGAGACCGGCGAAGCTCTCGAAGACGATCCGGGCGAGATTGTTCCAGTTTGAGATGATATAGGCGAAGACCCCGACGAAGATGGTTTTCTTCACGAGGCGGGCGAGGATGTCGTCATCGGCACCCCAGGCCCAGAACAGGGCCGCAAGCGTCACGTCGATGACGATCAGCGTCGTGGCGATGAAGGCGACCTCGCCACCCAGCAGACCGAAGCCGGAGTCGATATATCTGGTGAAGATGCCGAGAAAGCTGTCGATAACGCCGGTTCCGCCCATGATTACTGCCCTCCGGTCGGGCCAGCGTCAGGTTGGGCGGATGCCGACGGTGCAGGTATCCGGCCCAGAAAGCGGTCACGGTTCCCGGCCCAGAGGCGCAAGCATTCCACATCATCGGCCGCCGCCTCTCCCATTTCCTGGCAGCGTCGCAGCTCAAGGCGAAGCGGATCTGCCGGTGCCTGAAGCGCCGGAGCGGCAGGTGCTGGCGTGGACACATCCTCGCGCGTCATCTCGATGACCGCCGCAGTGATCGCGATGGCGACAAACACCACTGCGGCGATCCGGGCCAGCACCTTCCCTTCCATGATCTGCCCTCCGGGTATCAGTTGAACATGCGGGCATTGCCGGGCTGGTAGCCCGCGCCCGGTGTCAGGAAGCGTTCGCGCTGGATGCGGCCTTGCTCGGCGGCGGTCGCGCGTTCGGCCTCGGTCAGCGTCTCGGCGCGGCCATTGGCCGAGATCACCGCAATCAGGTCAGAAAGCTGCTGAGATTGAAGTGCGAGCAGCTGATTGCCGGCCTGCGTCGCTTGCAGCGCGCCGGTGGCGCCCTGGCTTTCGCCGACCAGCGCGGCCATCTCGGCGCGATTGCTGTCGATATTGCCAACGACGCCGGCCTGGACCCGCATGGCATCCTGCAAGCCGCCCACGGTGTTTTCCCAACGGCTGCGCGCATCCGTGATCATCTGAGTATCGGTCGCGGTCAGAGACAGATTGCCGTAGTCCTGCTGGAACATCTGGTCGATGGTCTGCACGTCGAAGGCGATGTTCTGGGCCTGGCTCAGAAGCTGCTGGGTGCGGCTCACGTTCTGTTGCAACACCTGGAGCGAGCTGTAGGGCAGGCTCGTGAGATTGCGGGCCTGGTTGATCAGCATCTGCGCCTCGTTCTGGAGCGAGGTGATCTGATTGTTGATCTGCTCCAGCGTGCGCGCCGCCGTCAGCAGGTTCTCAGCATGGTTGGTCGGGTCGTAGACGATCCGCCCCAAGCCCCCGAAGAAGGCATGAGCCGGCGTCGTGAACACCGGGGTGAGGGCCATCGGTGCCGCAAGCGTCAGGGCGAATGCGGTTGCGCTGGCCATGCGCAGGAAGGGCCGCGTCTTGCAGGTCATGGGGTGATCTCCTCTTCGTCCAGGGTGAAGTTGACCCCGTCATCAAGGATCGGGCCGGGGGGCGTCTCCTCGGGGTCATCCGCGAGGTTGGTGAGGTTCGGGATCAGATCGGCCGCCCAATCGACACCACGCGCGCGCAGCCAGGCGTCGAGAAAGCCCTCGCGTCCATGGGCCGCGAGGATCTCGGCGATCATCGTCTGATCCGATTTGGAGGAGGCCGCGCAGAGCGCGAGGCCAACCTCGGAAAGGTCGAGGTCGAACAGCCGGTTGCCGCGGCGCGACTGGCAATAATAGTCCCGCTTGGGTGTCGCCCGCGCCAGGATCTCGATCTGGCGGTCGTTCAACCCGAACCTGCGATAGATATCGGTGATCTGCGGCTCGATGGCGCGCTCATTGGGCAGCAGAAGCCGGGTCGGGCAGGACTCGATAATCGTCGGGGCGATAGGGCTGCCGTCGATGTCCGACAGGCTCTGGGTCGCGAAGATGACGCTGGCGTTCTTTTTGCGCAGCGTTTTCAGCCACTCGCGGAGCTGACCCGCGAAGCCGTCATCATCAAGCGCCAGCCAGCCCTCGTCGATGATCAGCAGTGTCGGCCGGCCATCGAGCCGGTCGCCGATGCGATGGAACAGATAGGAGAGGACCGCCGGCGCCGCGCCGGTGCCAACCAGCCCCTCGATCTCGAACGCCTGGACATCGGCGGTGCCGAGATGTTCGGCCTCGGCATCGAGCAGCCTTCCATAAGGCCCGCCGACACAATAGGCGCGCAGGGCCTGCTTCAGGTCATTGGATTGCAGCAAAACGGCGAGGCCGGTGATGGTGCGTTCCCCGATGGGGGCAGAGGCAAGCGAGGTCAGCGCAGTCCAGAGATGTTCCTTCACCTCGGGCGTGATCTGGATGTTCTCGCGCATCAGGATCGCGACGATCCAGTCTGCGGCCCAGGCCCGTTCGGCGGTCTCGTGGATCCGGGCCAGTGGTTGCAGCGAGACCGAGGCTTCGGCCGCATCTGTCAGCTCGCCGCCGAGATCGTGCCAGTCTCCGGCCATCGCGAGGGCCGAGGCGCGGATTGAGCCCCGAAATCGAAGGCGAAGATCTGGCTGCGCGCGTAGCGGCGGAACTGCAGCGCCATAAGCGCCAGCAGTACCGATTTGCCCGCGCCGGTCGGGCCGACAACGAGGGTATGGCCGACATCCCCGACATGGAGGGAAAACCGGAACGGCGTCGAACCTTCCGTGCGGCCATAAAGAAGCGGAGGCCCGTTGAAGTGTTCGTCCCGTTCCGCCCCCGCCCATACCGCGCTGGAAGGCACCATATGGGCAAGGTTGAGCGTCGAGACCGGCGGTTGCCGGACATTGGCATAGGCGTGCCCCGGCAGGCTGCCGAGCCAGGCGTCCACCGCATTGACGGTCTCGACCATGACGCTGAAATCGCGGGACTGGACGATCTTCTCGACCAGCCGCAGTTTTTCGTCGGCGCGGCGGGCATCCTCATCCCAGACGGTGATGGTGGCCGTCACATAGGCAATGCCCGCGAGGTCCGCGCCGAGCTCCTGCAGCGCCATATCGGCATCGGCAGCCTTGTTCGCCGCATCGGTATCGACCAGCGCGGACTGCTCGTTGGTCATCACCTCCTTGAGGATCGCCGCGATGGACTTGCGCTTGGCGAACCATTGCCGGCGGATCTTCGTCAGCATCTTCGTTGCGTCGGTTTTGTCCATCAGGATGGCACGGGTCGACCAGCGGTAGGGAAAGGCGAGCCGGTTCATCTCGTCGAGCAGGCCGGGCGTGGTCGTCCCCGGAAACCCGGTGATGGTGAGAATCCGCAGGTGCTGGTTGCCCAGACGCGGTTCCAGCCCGCCGGTCAGCGGCTGATCGGCCAACAGCGCATCGAGATAGACCGGGGTTTCCGGCACCCGGACACGATGCCGGTTTGTCGAGATGGTGGAATGAAGGTAGGTCAGCGTACCCGCGTCATCGAGCCAACGGCATTCCGGCATGAAGCCATCAAGCAGCGCCAGCACGCGGTCGGTGCGGTCGATGAAGCCGCGCACCTGTTCCCAGGGGTTCACACCCGAGGTCTCGCGCCCTTCGTAGAGCCAGGATTCCGATCGGGCGGAATCCTCGGCAGGCGGGAGCCAGAGGAAGGTCAGGAAATACCCCGAAACGAAATGACTGCCTTCCTCCTCGAAGTCGGCCCTCCGTTCGGCATCCACCAGCGCGGAGGCCGGGTCGGGGAACCGGCTTGTCGGATAGATCCCGGCCTCCGACCGCTGTGCTTCCACGAAGATGGCCCAACCTGAGCCTAGGCGGCGGAAAGCATTGTTCAGCCGCCCGGACACGGCGACCAGTTCGGCCGCCACGGCGGAATCAAGATCCGGGCCACGAAACTTCGCGGTCCGCTGGAATGAGCCGTCCTTGTTGAGGACAGCACCCTCCCCGACCAGCGCCACCCAAGGCAGGTAGTCGGCGAGGCGGGACGCGGTGCGGCGGTATTCTGCAAGATTCATCATATGGAGGACTCACACCGAAAGATGGCCGGGGATGCGCAGATGGCGGCGCGCCACCTCAACGAAGAGCGGATCGCGCTTGGCGGCCCAGACGGCAGCGATATGGCCAACCGCCCAGATCAGGATGCCGACGAGCCAGAGCTGAAGGCCGAGGCCGACCGCGCCGGCCAGCGTGCCATTCAGGATGGCAACGGAGCGCGGCGCGCCACCGAGCAGGATCGGTTCGGTCAGGGCGCGGTGAACCGGGACGCTGAATCCCGGCACCGCGTCCAGGGCCTCGAAGCTCACGGCCATCAGATCAGCGCCCCGCCGCCAAAGCTGAAGAAGCTGAGGAAGAAGGAACTGGCCGCGAAGGCGATGGAGATGCCGAAAACGATCTGGATCAGCCGCCGGAAACCGCCGCCGGTGTCGCCAAAGGCCAGCGTCAGGCCGGTGACGATGATGATGATCACCGCGACGATCTTGGCGACCGGGCCTTCGACCGATTGCAGGATCGACTGCAACGGGGCCTCCCAGGGCATGGAGGAACCCGCGGCAAAGGCCGGGGAGGTCATCAGGCTCGCCCAGGCGAAGGCGAAGGCGGCGGCGGTTGCGACATGCTGGCGGATATGGAAGGCGCGACGGATCATTGAGGGTCTCCTGAGTTGGGAGTGGTGGTGGGATCGGAAAAGGCGGGGGAAATCCGGTAGTCGCCGTCAGGGCCAAGACCCTCGACCGAGGCGAGTTCTGCAAGTCGGCGGGCTGATCCGCGACCGGAGAGAACGACCACAAGGTCGATGGTCTCCGCGATCAGGGCACGCGGCACGGTGACGACGGCTTCCTGGATGAGTTGTTCGAGGCGTCGCAACGCGCCAATGCCGGACCCGGCGTGAATGGTGCCGATCCCACCGGGATGCCCCGTGCCCCAGGCTTTGAGGAGATCGAGGGCCTCGGCCCCCCTCACCTCGCCGACAGGGATACGATCCGGGCGCAGACGGAGAGAGGCCCGCACCAGTTCGGACAGGGACGCGACCCCGTCTTTGGTGCGCATTGCCACAAGGTTCGGCGCGGCGCATTGCAGCTCGCGGGTGTCCTCAATGATGACCACGCGATCCTGGGTCTTCGCGACCTCGGCGAGCAGTGCATTGGTCAGCGTGGTCTTGCCGGTCGAGGTGCCACCGGCCACCAGGATATTGGCGCGCGACGTGACCGCGCAGCGCAGGGCTGCCGCATGTCCAGCAGACATGATGCCGGCGGCGACATAGTCATTGAGCGTGAAGACGGCGACTGCGGGTTTACGGATCGCGAAGGCGGGCGCGGCCACGACGGGCGGCAACAGGCCCTCGAAGCGCTCGCCGGTTTCCGGCAGCTCAGCAGAGACACGCGGGCTGCGGGCATGGACCTCCACCCCGACATGATGGGCCACCAGCCGCACGATACGTTCGCCATCGGCAGGCGACAGTACCTCCCCGGTGTCGGTCAGCCCCTCCGACAATCGGTCCACCCAGATACGACCATCCGGGTTCAGCATGACTTCGACCACAGCAGGGTCTTGCAGCAGGGTTAAGATGGCAGGCCCGAGCGCCGACCGGAGCATCCGCGCGCCGCGCTCCACCACTGCCTGTTTGTGAATGTTGCCTGCCATCTCGTCCCCGTTCCACCGGGGAGGCTGGAGACACTCCCCGGATGGGGATGACTAAAAGAGAGCCAAAAGACAGGGTTTCAACAAGTTTCGGAAGGCGTAGTAGCGTGGCGTGCAAATACAGGAAAACGGCGGTGGGCACCGAAAGGCACTTCGCTGCTGGTCGCCCGAATTCGGCTTATGACTTGGCCAATGATGAAAGCTACACGGACAACGCAGTCATGGGCTTCAGGTTTTCACGATGGCATCCTGAGGTCGATCCATCAAAACAAGGCGCAAACCCACCACAATGAGTAGGCTGCCAGCGCTCCGCTCCAGCCAGTGCTGCAATCGCCGCGATTGTTGAAGGAACTGCCCGATGGAGCCGGCAAAAAGCGCAATTCCGCCCTCGATCAACAGGGCGACGATGCGCATAAGTATACCTAAAAAAATAAACTGCACCATCACTGAACCGTACTCGGGGCGGACGAATTGCGGTAGGAAAGCCAAGAGAAATACATGGCTCTTGGGATTGACGAGACTGGCGATGAAACCCTCCCTGATGGCGGCCCACGCCGAGACATAATTCGCCAGGGTAGTTTCCCCGCGACCCGCGTGCCGGATCATGCAGATCCCGCGCCAAATGAGATATGCGCCGCCGCAATACCGCAGCACGTCAAAGAGCATGGGATTCCTGGCAATGACGCCTGCAAGGCCGAATGCCAGCAATGGCACCTGCACGAAGCCCGCTAGAAAGAAGCCCAAGGCCGTTAACATGGCCGCTTTACGACCCTGCGAGATACCCCGTCCCATGATGAGAAAAAGGTCGGGGCCGGGGGTAACCGTCAGAACAACCACCGCAGATACGAACAGAGAAAGGGTGACAAAATCCACGTGACTGAGCCCCAAAAAGCGAAGAATATGGCGTATTCTGTCAGAGTTCCCGGCTGACGGCTATGGGCTACAACCTACCGATCCGTCATTATGCCTTGCCTGCTCGGTCTGATTCCTGAACATCCTCCGCCACCTCATGCTGGAGCGTCGCCCCCTGCGCCAGCCTGCGCCCGAGGGCGGTGATGAACGCCTCATACCGCTCGCCCACCTTTGCGCGGGCAGCCTTCGCTGCGGGCTCTGGCAATGCCGGCGTTGTCGCAAGCCAGAAGCGGATAAACACCGCCATGGTCTCAACCGAGATCCCGACATCACGTTCGACGCGGGCAAGACGGCGATCAATCTGGTCGAGGCGTTTGGCGATGACAGCCTCCCGCCGCTCGGCATCGTCGGGCGACAAGAAGGATGCGATGGCGGCTTCCGCTATCGTAGACTGCGACCGATCCCGGCGCGCGGCAAAATCCGCCAGGGCCTTTTCGACCTCCGGGTCGAGATAGACGGTGAACTTCCGCTTCTTCGGACGGATGGCCATGACGTTAGAGTTCCATGCCATCGTTGGGGTTCATCGAGACCTGACGGGCGATACTCTGGACATGATGGACCATGCGCCGATTCTGGACCGCCTCCTCGTCTACGTCATCGCTGAGACCGGCCTCGAACTCGTTTTCGATGGGCTTTTTCTTCTCGACCGGCTTCACGCGGTTGAGTTCCGGTTGCAGCCTGCGCTCTGATTCTGTCGGGTCTTCGTCCTCTGCGTCCCCTGCCCCAGCGTCCTGTGCGCCATCCGGTCGCGCGGGAATCGGGAGCGAGGTCCAGTCATCGTGCCGTGGGCCCGCCGGGTTAGTGATGACTGGTGGCGGCAAAAGCCGTTCGCGAAACCGCGCATCCTCGAAATACCGCGCCTTCTTCGCCTTGATCGGTGGGATGCCCGCGACCATGACGATCTCTTCGTTCGGCGGAAGCTGCATGATCTCGCCCGGCGTCAGCAACTGGCGGGCAGTTTCCGACCGTGACACCATCAGATGGCCGAGCCAGGGCGACAGCCGGTGCCCTGCATAGTTCTTCATCGCCTTCATCTCGGTCGCGGTCCCGAGCGCGTCGGACACCCGCTTGGCGGTGCGCTCGTCGTTGGTCGCGAAGCTCACGCGGACATGGCAGTTGTCGAGGATCGAGTTGTTCGGCCCATAGGCTTTCTCGATCTGGTTCAGCGATTGCGCGATCAAGAAGCTCTTCAGGCCATAGCCTGCCATGAAGGCCAGGGCCGTCTCGAAGAAGTCCAGCCGCCCGAGCGCCGGAAACTCGTCGAGCATCAGGAGCAGCCGATGCCGCCCGGCATTGGCCTGCAGATCTTCGGTCAGACGCCGACCGACCTGATTGAGCAGCAGGCGCATCAGAGGCTTGGTGCGATTGATGTCGGAGGGCGGCACGACGAGGTAGAGAGTGGTCGGCACTTCGCCGCTGACAATATCGCTGATCCGCCAGTCGCATCGGCGCGTGACCTCTGCCACCACCGGATCGCGGTAGAGGCCAAGGAACGACATGGCGGTCGACAACACGCCGGATCTTTCGTTCTCGGACTTGTTCCTCAGCTCGCGCGCGGCGCTGGCGACAACCGGATGCGGTCCCGCCTCGCCGAGATGCGGGGTCTTCATCATCGCCCGGAGCGTAGAATCCACCGGACGTTTCGGGTCGGACAGGAATTTCGCGACGCCCGCCAGCGTCTTGTCGGGTTCGGCATAGAGGACATGCAGGATCGCACCGACCAGAAGCGAATGGGAGGTCTTTTCCCAATGGTTGCGCTTGTCGAGGCTGCCTTCGGGATCAACAAGGATATCAGCGATGTTCTGGACGTCCCGCACCTCCCATTCGCCGCGGCGCACCTCAAGGAGCGGGTTGTAGGCCGAGGATTTCGGGTTGGTCGGATCGAAGAGCAGCACGCGGCCATGGCGCGCCCGGAAACCCGAGGTCAGCTGCCAGTTCTCGCCCTTGATGTCATGGACGATGGCGGAGCCGGGCCAGGTCAGAAGTGACGGCACCACCAGACCAACGCCCTTGCCGGATCGGGTCGGCGCGAAACACAACACATGCTCCGGCCCGTCATGGCGCAGATAGTCCTGGTCGTAACGGCCCAGCACGACACCATCGGGATCGAGCAGCCCCGCCGCCTTGATCTCGGGCCGTTCCGCCCATCGCGCCGAACCATAGGTTGCGACGTTCTTTGCTTCCCGCGCCCGCCAGACCGACATGCCGATCGCGACGGCGATGGCAATGAAGCCACCCGATGCCGCGATGAGGCCGCCCTTGGTGAAGATCGCCAGCGCATAGGCTTCATAGAAATACCACCACCAGAAGATTGCCGGCGGATAATAGACCGGCGTTCCGAAGAGCTCGAACCAGGGCGGGCCGAGTTGCGGCTGATAGCCGAGACTCCAGGCGACATATTGCGTCGCGCCCCAGGTGGTCGCGAGGATGATCAGGAAGACGATGGAAATCTGTCCCCAGAGGATCTTTGTGGCGGACATAGGCGGTGTTCCTTTCCGGGTGCTGTCAGAGGCCGAGGCCGCGCTTGCGACCTAAGTCCCAATCGACCCCGCCATCGTCGCGGGCGACGCCGGAGACGTGGCGGCCGATCTGTTTGTCGAGGGAAGGTGACCAAGGCACGAGTTGGAAGCCGAGGCCGTCATCGATCATCGCGAAACGGCCCGAGGCGAGCGCGAAGCGTTGGCGATAGGAACCAGCGACATATTCCCCACTGCCAGCGCGATTGAACGGCATGCCGGTCTCGGTCGCGAGCTTCTCGCCGAGGGCATCGACCTCGCGCTGGCGCAGGGTGGTGAGCAGACGACGAGCGAAGACGACCCGCCCGCCCTGCCGCTCGGCAAAGCCCTCGCCTATAAGGTTTTCGGCGCGGTCATCCATGGCCTGACGAACCTCGGCACCGAAGCCACTGTCGGAAAGCGCAATCGGATCGCGGGCGATGGCCTGCCGGTCGAGCCAGGTCGCGCCCGAAGCCCCCAACTGCGCACCGAGATCGAGATCGGAACGAACTGCGAGCGCCACGCGGCGCGTCCCTTGGGCATCTTCCCAAGCGCGCAGTTCGACGATGGAACCCGGAGGACTGTCGCCGGCAGCTTCCAGATGCGAGAGCCTGATGTGATGGCTGCGCCCGTCCACGCCGTCGACCACCGCGTAGGCGGTGCCCTTCAACTCGTCATCGAGGCCCCGCTCGACCAGACGGCCGATGACCGGCACGTCGAGGCTTTCGCCGGCAAGGACATAGCTGCCGGAACCGCGCTCGATCCCGCGTTCGGTCAGGGCGCGGTGCATGCGCTTGATGATATCGCCGCGCTCCCCCAGCTCGCGCAGAACCGTCTCGGCCTCGGGCCGGATCACCCATTGCGCCGGGCCGATCTGATCGGCGACCCCAAGGACTTCGAGGGTGCGGAGCCGGCCGACCTTTACCGTATGGAGCTCGTCCTGCGGTCGGTCGGCATGGGGCGCGAGATCCACGACACCGGATTTGCCGGCATCACGGAGAAGCTGGCGGTCGAGCTGGGTCCAACGCTCGGCTTCGACCTGACGTTCCAGATTGCGGTGAATCTCGATGTCGGTGCGCGGGCCGAGTTCATGTGTGACGAGATCCTGAGCGCGGGCGCGCATCCCCTCCTTGATGTAGTCCCGCGAGATCACCAGGTCCTGGCCGTCATCCATGCGGCCGCGCAGGATGATATGGGTATGGGGGTTGTCGGTGTTCCAGTGATCGACCGCGACCCAGTCGAGCCTGGTGCCGAGATCCTTCTCCATTTGCGCCATCAACTGGCGGGCATGCTCGCGCAGGTCGATCATCTCGACCGCATCCTCGGGCGAGACGATGAAGCGGAAATGGTGACGATCATCCTTGCAGCGTTCCGCGAACACACGGGCGTCCATGTCATCCCCCTCGGGGCCGAAGAGATGCGCCTTCTCCCCATCACGGGTCACGCCGTCCCGGCCAAGATAGTTCAGATGGGCCGCGAGGGGTGCAGAGCGCGCCGTATGGCGGACGACGCGGGTCTTGATCACGACATTGCGCGACCGCCCGGTCAGCATCCGATTGGCCTGAATGCTGGCGCGCTGTCCCCGGCCAAAGCGCGAGCGGTTGCCAGAGGTGACCTTGCCCGAGCGGGAGACCCGCCCACCGGCTTTTTGCGCGGCCGCCAGCGCCTGGGAGATAAAGGGACGCGCCTGCTGCGCCCGCGTCGAGCGGATGCGCCCCGGACGGATACGGAACTCGCTTTCATCGGCCATGGATCAGCCCCGCACAGTGCAAAACAGAAAAGGAGATCAGGGGGATAGCTGCGAAGCGCACGGTGCGCGCCAGCGCTGCACGGTGCGAAACGCGCCAGAAATCCCTGCAAAAACAACCACCCGACCGTCGCGCACCGTGCGCCTTTTTATCTCGCCATCCTTCGGTCGTGGTGCCCGCCGCGACCCTCTGCGCCCTCCATGACACGCCAGCGCCCGATGGGATGCGATATGTGCCCAACTGGCTCATGGCTGCGGTCCATCGGCTGCGCGCTGCACGAAGAGTCCCTCCGCCCGCAAGGCAGTAAGGGCTTGCGGTGCCGCCGGGAGGAGCGAAGAGGCATGGTCCGGCATGCGGTCGGGGCCGTCGGGATCGGCAGCGGAAGTACCGATATGCTGCGCCGCGAAGATCGCCGCCTCGCGCCAGTCGCGCGGCAGTGCGCCAGCCGATCCACCGCCCAAAGGGTCTTCACCAAGCAGGATCGGCGTCAGCACCGCGACATAGCTGCGGGTTTCCGCCGGAAGCGGGCGCGCTGCCGAGAGGTATTCGTCATAACGCCCGGGGCCGGCATTATAGGCCGCAAGCATCGCCGCGACATTGCCGTAGCGATCCCACATCTCGCGCAGATAGGCCGCGCCCGCGAGGATGTTGTCGCGCGCATCATAGGGATCGGTGCCGAGGCCATGACGGATGCGCAGTTCCGCCCAGGTCGCGGGCATGACCTGCATCAGGCCCATCGCTCCGGCGGAGGAAAGCGCGCCCGGATCGCCTGCGCTTTCGACGCGCATCACCGCGATGATCCAGGCTGCCGGGATGTCGAAACGCTGCGCGGCCTCGGCGATATGCGCGCCCTGCGGATGCGCTACGATGGCAGGATGCGGTGGATCGGTCTGCGCCAATCCCTGCGGTATCGCGGTGGTTGCCGTCAGCAGGCTGGAAAGAAAGCAGAGGAGGATGCGACGGCGCGCACCGCATCTCCCGGTGGCCTGACGGATGCAGGACATGATCATGGTCACTCCTGCTCGTCGCGCTTCTTCGCGCGCGTCCAGCGCAGGTTCCAGTCGCGGCCTTCTTCATCCGACTGGAACAGCCGGGCACGGATCGGCTGCGGGAACACCGGATCGTCGAGCACGACAGAGATATAAGGACCCGCGCTTTCGCCGGTATGTTTCCAGCCCGCGCCGACTTCCGGCCCGTCTTCATCGCGAAGATGAATACGATAGGCCGGTGCCTTCTCGGTGTCGGGGTTGTCGGTCGGAACAAAGGTCAGCTCAACATCGAGCGAGAGGGTGCGGACCTGCCCGGAATAGCCGGAAGCAGTACGCGTAAACTGGCCGATCTGTGCCATTGGAGGCTCCTTTCAAACGCGGTGGAGAAGGTCGGGACGGCGCTACCGCCCCGTTCCGGACGCGCCGTCACCGCATCGGCGCGCGCCAGACAAAGCGGCCATCGCCCTCTTCGTCGGTGTAAAGCGGGGTAGCCCGTCCGATCACCGCCGAGGCGGGCAACGGGCCGAAATAGCGACCGTCGAAGCTGTCACCAACATCCCGGTTCATCAGGAAGACCTCGCCCTCGGCGATGATGCGGCAGCCCTGCCAGACCGGCAGGTCGCGGCCGAAGCTGTCGCGATTACGCGCCTCGCCGAGCGGCACTCCGTCGACGGTGATGGTCCGGGCTTCGCGGCACAGCTGCTGCCCCGGCAGGCCAAAGACGCGCTTCAGAAGCGGCACGTCGCGGGCGACGTAACCGCGTTCGACCATGAAGGATGCAATGGGTTCGGGTGGCATGACGGCGACCAGATCGGGCACTTCGATCCGCTCCGCGGGCGCGACGGTGTAGAAGCCGATAGGCACGCTGGCCGAGGCGTTCCAGACCAGCCGTGGCGCGGTCGGAACGAGTCCGGCGATGGCGATCCCGAGGCCAGCGGTCGCCGTTACGATGACATAGCGAATGCGGGTCATGGGGCGATCTCCCGCCGCCGAAGCCATACGCGATGGCGCTCGGCGGTGTAGGGTCGCGGCGCTTCGCCCGCGCTCATCCAGTGCCCAACGTGCAGCCAGTGATCGGGAACAACCTCGGCTAGATCGATGCTACCGGCCTCGATCCCGTCGATGTGGCGAAGCACGGCCTCGACCTTCGGCCAGCCGTCAATCTTCAGGAGAATCTCGCCGCCGGGATGGACGCAGGGCAGCGTTTGACAGGGTGCGCCCGGTGCCACCGCGCGCAGGATGTGGAGGCGCGACATGATCGTCCCGAAGTCATTCGCCGCCCAGCGAACGAAGGCGAAGATCGTGCCAGGACGGAAGAAGACATGGCGACGATTGTTGTCGAGGATCTGCGAGCCGGCCTCCTGGCCGAACCGGATCCAGTATTCTGTCTGGCCTTCGATCCAGGTCAGCTCCACCCGGGTCAGATCGGCGGTGTGCGCGTCGATGGGGATCATGGGCGCTCCCCCGCTCCATCGGGAAACTCGCGCGCCAACAGGTCACGCAGCATCTCCGAGACAGTGATGCCGCGCCCGAACGCCGCTATTTTGATCCGCCCCCGCAGTTCGGGCGTGATGTCCACAGTGAGCCGGGCAGAGTAAGCCGTCGCGGTTCCATCGCGCTCGGGCCGCGCATCACCGGCCATGATCCAGCCATCGGGATCGGCTGGGCGGGTCGCGAAACCACGCTTGTCAGACCCTCCGGTCATGTCGATGCCCTCCCGATGGCCAAGCGCAGGATCTCGGCGGCGAGTGCGGCGATCTCGCGCGCAGCAGGCGACTGGTCGTCGATTTCGCGTGCCAGCCTCCCGGCCTGCGCGGCGTCGGCAAAGACGACGCGCTGGCCGATGGTGCTGGCGAGCATCGGTGGATCGTGGTCCGCCAGCATCTCGGCCGTTTCACGGGCGATGACGGTGCGCGCGCCGCAGCGGTTGAGCACGAACCGGGCCGCAAGTTGGGGCCGGTAGATGCGGGCCTCCGCCAGGAGGGCGAGCATCTCGGCAGAGGCCCATCCGTCGAGGGGTGACGGCTGCACCGGGATCAGCACGAGATCTGCGGCTAGCAGCGCCGACCGCATAAGAGCGGCGACACGCGGTGGCCCGTCGATAACGATATGATCGACGTCACGGGCCAGATCAGGGGCTTCACGGTGCAGCGTGTCGCGCGCCAGGCCGATAGTGCCGAAGGCACGAGGATGGCCTTCCCGTGCGCGTTGCTGCGACCAGTCGAGGGCAGAGCCTTGCGGATCGGCATCGATCAGGGTGACGCGCTGGCCATCCCGCGCCAGTTCACCGGCAAGGTGCAGCGCCAGCGTGGTCTTGCCGACGCCACCCTTCTGGTTGAGGAGCGCGATGATCATCGGTCCCCTCCCGGCAGATCGAGGGGCAGCGGTGGCGTGTTGGGATCGTCAAAGCGCAATTCATTGCCCGGATCCGCTGCCGGTTTGCGGGCCGATTCCGGCTTCGATGCGCCCTTCTTTGCAGAAATTCTGAGGCTTCTGGCGGTGTCGCGGATGAGCTTTTCCACATCGCCCGCGCGCCCTTCAATGTTAGACTCTTTGTTAGACTCTAAGTTAAGGGCGCGATTTTGCGTGTGACCACGGTGGGTTAACCCCGGTTTCGGTTCCCCATAGCACGTGACCCCGGTTCCTGATGGCACGTCCCTCTGGGTTCCTGATGGCACGACGGCATTCACAGGTTTTCCACAAGACGGAGCGGGTTCGAAAGCCAGGAGAACGCGACCGCCGATTTCGGCTTCCAGAAACAGGGTGTATCCAGGCAGCGGCTGCCGTCGAATGATGTCGCGCAGCTCGAAGGAAAAGCGCTTGAACGGCGAGAGGCTGCCCGACTTCTGATGCAGATGCCGGAGATCGAACCGCCAGCCGGCCTTCTGGCGGCCACCATGCTTGCGCACGATGCGGTAGAGCCAACGCTCCAGGCCCCCGGTCAGGTCGAAATAGGCCGGGTCGATGGTCAGCACGAGCGCATCGTCCAGAACGGCCTGATAGAACCAGTCCGGCACGATCATCTCGATTCCGTCGGGGCGACCATCACGCCCGCTGCGCTCCTTCCATTCGTTGATCCAGGAAAAGCGATGACGTCGGCCTTCCACCGGCTGGCGGATCGTGGTGCTGACCGTGGTGGACTGGAGGCGGTCGAGCGCCGCTCTCAAGCGCTGATAGTCGCGCATCGAAGTGCCGCGACCGATGAAGCGCAAGATTTCATAGGGGGTCGCGGCCATGAGCCGCGATGTTCGCAATCCGGCATCGCGCGCCTCGACAATCTGGCTCGCCGCCCAGATCAGGATATCGGCGTCCCAGATCGTGGCCATGCCATGATCGGGAACCGCTTCGACCCGTATGGTCACATTGCCAGCGGCAAAGTCGATCGGCGCGATGCGTCGGGATTTGGCGAGGGAGAAGAACGGATAGGCCATGAGATCCTGTGCGTCTCTGGGCGCGAAATCGCCGGGCAGCGCCCTGAAGAGGTCGAGTTGCCCGCGCTCGGAAGGGGGCCCGCGTCGCGCTGCCATGGAAACCAGCGGGGGCTCAGCGCGCGAAGCTTCGGGCCTGATGCCCGGGCAGCTGCGGATGACGCTTGGCGGGCAGTACCGAGCCGCGCGGATCCGAGGTGGAAGTCACCGCCCCGCGTTCGGTCCAGGCTTCCAGATCGTCGATGGCATAGACGACGCGCCCGCCAAGCTTGCGATAGGCCGGACCGGTCCCGTAGGTGCGGTGCTTTTCAAGGGTCCGCGCCGAAAGGCTCAGGAACTTGGCGGCATCCTTGGTGCGCAGAAAGCGCGGCGGCAAAAGGATGGGATCTTGCGGCATAGGACATACCTCCGTGGGGTTGGGGACGGTCGCTGCGGATCGGCGACGGGCAACGATCACGGTGGCGAACAAGACGCGGCGATATGCAGGGCGAAGTTGGGGGGTATCGAAATCGCCCACCGCCCACGCTGGAACCTGCGCTAGCGTGGGCGGCGATGACGCAGCAGCATTCGATATCCGCCCGCAATCATAGAGCGGGCATCACGCAGCAACGCCTTGATGGTGTGGCGGGCCGAGGAGGCCTGCCATTCATCCCTGTCAAACGGACCGGAATGCAGGATGACCTGCGCGATTTCCTGTTGGGTGGCACCTGCGCGGTGACCGTCGAAGGCCCGCAGCATGCGCCGCAACCTTGCGCGCTGCTGCCGGGTCATTCGAGTGTCAGGAGGGATCGCGCGCCCGTGCAGGGCAGCGAGAAGCCGCTCCACTGCCTCGATCCGGTCAAAACCGTCGAGACTTAGGGGAATGATCGCAACGGCAACCCTGTCGTCCCCACTGGCGCCGTCCAGGATCTGGAGGGCCTGCCCATTGCCGAGTGCGAAGCGGAACGCAACATCGATACTGTCTGGTGCGACGTCCCCACGCCTGATCAGCGGCGTGGTGCCAGAAGTGTCACCGAGCTCCGCCGGGCTGTCGGCAAGCACGACGACACTGGTGTCTGCCTGCGGATGCCAGAGGACCGGCGCTTCTGGAGGCGGCAGCAGAGGATCGACCGGGAAATCGCAACCCCCACCGCTGCCGAATACGTTCGGTCAGCAGGTCGGGGTCTCCTCGCGCAGCGGCTGCGGCTTCAAAATCGGCATCGTACTCATCATTCCGGCGCAACCATTCCCATGCCATATCGGATGCCGTCAAAGCATCCAGATGGTCGTAGTCAGCCGAAGAGCGCCATGTCGAGGCGTCCGGGATCATCGCAACCTCCCGAGTGTTTTACTGGGAATTTGGGATGTTCAGCATTCCCGGGAAGGTTGAACTCGGGAAGTCAGCTTCAGGTTGACAGGTGATGCGTGGCGCGCATCACGGGTCAGGTCTTGCGCTGGCTTTCAGCGACCAGCTGGCGATAGCCCTCTTCCGTCATCCACCGCGCGCGCGCCAGATGGGAATCATGAACCGAGCGGCAGTGCACAGGGCTCTGTTCCGGATCCAGTCCGAACAGGATCTGCACAGCTTCACGCCAGTCAGCGCCATCACGCTCCGCATCAAGCAGGCGCATATAAAGCTTCATGTGGTCCCGGTCATAGGCCGTGAGCCCGTCGCTGGCCGGTGGCTCGTCCAGAAACTCCTGAAGGACCTTCCCCATCACGTTCTCATCACCGCTGGTAACGCATTTGTTAACCGCCTCCGTAGAGAGATAGCCATTCTTTTTAACGAGATCCGTCGTCGCCACGATGGTGACGCTACGGTCTTGTGCCGCGGCTTTCGTGAAGCAACAACACGCCCTCGCCCTTGTCGGTTGCCAGAAAAACGATCCCCGCCGCCTCAAGAGCCCGGCGCACCTCATCGCGCGTAGACTCGAACACCTCGAGTCCGTTTTCGGATTCAAGGCGCTTGAGCGCGGTCAGTGATACTCTGGCCTTATCGGCGAGCGTCTCCTGCGTCCAACCCAGGAGTGCACGCGCGGCCCGTGATTGGCGAGCGGTGATCATACATGATCACCTCCCATCCGGACCTGCACGCGCTCCAGGACTACGACTATAATAGTCGCTTTATGCTGTAGAGCAAATCAGAAACAGCCTCAGAAGCATGGCTTTCATGGATTCTCGACTGGGCACGCGGCAACTGATTCGGTTGCAACAAATTGAGGTGCAGGCCCAGGATTCACGAGCAAGATCGGCGCACCAGTCCAGGGCCGGTGACGGCTCCGGCCGGCACCTCTCGCGCTGAGGTGTCGATGGCATCCTGCGCGAGCATAGGAAAACCCGGCGGCTTGTGCCGCCGGGCTCCGGGCGTCCCGCTCAGAACGGGATGTCATCGTCGTCGATGAACTTGCCGTCGTCGGTCTCGGTCTGCTTCGCCCGGCTCAGGAAATCGACCGTCTCGGCGATGATCTCACAGCCGTAGCGGTCAACGCCGGCCGCATCGGTCCATTTCGTGTAGTGGATGCGGCCGCGCACCAGAAGCTTCATGCCCTTTTCGCAATGCTCCTGGACCGTCTTGCCGAGGCCGTTGAAGCAGGTGATGCGGTGCCATTCGGTGTCCTGCACCCGATAGCCGTTCTCGTCGCGAACCACACGGCCTTCTGCGTAGCGGGGACGCGAGGTGGCCAGAGTGAAGCGGGTGATGCCGGTGCCGCCTTGGGTGGTGATGGTTTCGGGGGCTTGGCCGATGTTGCCGGCGAGGATGACGATGTTCTGCATTGTAAGTCTCCGTTGCTTCTCGGAGGGACCATCCCTCCGACGAGACCCGGCCAAGGCCGTCGGGAGAGACCCGCAACTGCCGTCCTCGCGGCAGCTTGCCCCCAAGGCCCGGAGTGGTGCGGGCAGGCGCGCTCCGCGCGCCAACACGGTCCGGAGCCGCGGGGGTTGCTGGTGGAAACCGAACGGGCTTAGGGGATCAGTCAGGCGGAGGGAATGGTGCTTCCGTGTGCCCTTCGGAGACGCAGAGCAGAACTGGCATCCTGCACGGGTATCAGCATCGGCTCCCTGAAACTGGCACCAGAGAGGACAGGCAAGTCACAGCCCGCACTCTGGCCACCCCTGCCCTCCCAGCCGGAAGGTCTTGTGGTTCAAGACGAGGACACCAAGGCTATCGGATGCGGGTACGGACCCGCCCAGTCCTACCTGCGCAGGCCGAGGCGCGGGCCAACAGCATTGCAGAAAGGAGCCATGAGGATAGCGCGGCCTGCGTGACGAAACAGCATGGAGCGATTGGCCGATTTCGACCGCCGGCTGAACGGGGACCCTGCCGACGACGATTTCCCATGACGCGCGAAGATGGCCGGGAACGGAGAACGGCAGGCCCACGATGGCCATCGTGTCCCGTTACACTGAGGGTGCCCGGATCCCGGCGGCACAAGCCGCTGGGTTCTCCTGAGAGCGCCGTGCCCAGCCAAAGCCTCAGCGCGAAAACACCGACTCGCCGAGAGCGTTCAGATGAACGATAGCCGAGATGCCGACGATGAGCCCGCCGATGCCGCCGAGCAGATTGAGGACGATGCCGGAATCTATGGCGTTCTTCGTGATGCCATAGACCAGCGCATAGCCTGCGATGGTGGCTGGCACGGCGAAGAGAGCAAGGGCGATCAGCCGCAGCGCGGGATTCCTGGCAAAGCCGAGAACCATGATCACCACTGCAACCGACAGCAAAGCGGCACCGAGGGCAGCAAGGCCGGACATCAGGATACCCGCTCCCGCGCCCCAGGCAAATTGTGCGGCAGAGACGGCGGCCATCACAGGCAGCGCATAGATCGCAAGATTCCAAGCGATTACACAGGCAGCAATAGTCAGCGCGAAGGCAAGAAAGATCAGTGTCATGGAGACCTCCAGCGAACGATTGTGGGGAGCACGACAGGCTGCCGGGAGCGATGCTCGGCCTGCGACTATTTTCATTCACCGGTTCTGCAAGGATTGCTTATCTGACCGTGAAACCGGCCTTCCGTCAAGTAGCGGCGGCTGGACCAGCCGCCTATGGGCGGCGCTTTACGCGCCGCCGTCGAACTTCATGACCGGGATGCCGAGCTTGCGGGCCTTGTCCGCAAGGTTTTCCTGAATCCCTGAACCGGGGAAGACCATGACACCGATGGGCAGGGTGTCTAGCATGGCGTCGTTGCGTTTGAAGGGCGCGGCCTTGGCGTGCTTCGTCCAGTCGGGCTTGAAGGCGACCTGCGGAACCTTCCGGTTGTCTGCCCAGCAGGAGGCGATCAGCTCGGCGCCCTTGGGCGAACCGCCGTGGAGCAATACCATGTCTGGATGCTTCTCACGGACCTGATCGAGCCGCGCCCAGATCAGGCGATGGTCGTTGAAATCCGCGCCGCCCGTGACGGCGACTTTGGGACCGGCGGGCAGCAGCACTTCGTTCTCGGCCCTACGTTTCGCGGCAAGGAAGTCGCGGCTGTCGATCATTGCCGAGGTGAGGTTGCGATGGTTGACCATCGAGCCGGACCGAGGCCGCCAGGCGCTGCCGGTGTGGTGCTCGAAGGCGTCAGCGGAAAGGTCGCGAAACAGCTCCATTGTGTTCCGCCGTTCGATCAGGGTCTGTCCCTCCGCCGTGAGGCGTTCGAGTTCAACGCTCTTGACCTCACTGCCATCCTGTTCCCGCTGGAGGCGGCGCTGCGCCTGCTCGTTGTCGTCCAGATTGCGCTCCACCCGGTCGTTGGCGCGGTGGAAGAGGTTGACAGCCCCCCAGAGCAGATCTTCGAGATCGGGTTCAAGGCGGGTATCGGACAGCGTCGAGACGAGGGCGTCGAAGATGTCCGCGACGGCGGCGGCGACGATGTTGCCCTCGGGCAGCGGCCGTGGGTCGGGTTCATCCTGGAACGGACGCCAGCCGTAGAGCTGGAGCTCGGTAAGGGCGTGATCGGTCTGGGAAGAGGTGTGGATCGGCTCATCGCCTGCGTATTCGGTTGCCTTCGTCATCGGGAGCGTCCTTCGTCTGGAGACCGCGCCCATCGCGGCCTTCGCAGGCGTCGAAGCGCACGGGTGGGACGGGTTGGCAGCCCTCGCCCGCTCCGCGAGGGCCTTGATGGCCAAGGCCGACTATTTTGTCTTTCGCGATGCAAAGGCGGGGCTCGCCACGCCGGCGGAAAATAGTCGGCCGCCGCCATTGCCTGCCCGGCCCGCTTGTGCGCCGATCGCCCTCTCAAGAAGGCCGTGGGCGCGGGACTCTCTGACGCAGGATGCAGCTGCCGATGGCGAGCGAAGGCGACCGGCAGGCGACAGAGCCGTACCGCGCCTCCGGGATCGCGCCCCCCCCTCAGCCCATGAGGAAACGGCGCAGGTCATCGGGATGAAGCTGATCTTTCAGGACTGCCCGGAGAGCATCGGCACCGTGCAGCCGCAGATCGTCGTTGAAATCACCCTCGACCGGCGTGAGCGATATCGCCTCGATCCCGAGGCTCGCTGCTCTGGCAACCAGGCTGTCCCTTGCACCGTCGCCGGCCGGATCGCGATCCCGGACGACATAGAGTCGGCGCAGCGTTGCCGGGAACAGGATGGCGGCGAGATGAGCGGCCGAAAGCGCCGCCAGCATCGGCATGTGGGGCAGAACCTGACGGGGCGACAGAACTGTTTCGATGCCCTCTCCGGCGGCGAGCACATCACCGGCGGCACCGAAGCGGACGCCGTGGCCGAGAAGGTCGCCCATTGCTCGCCTCGGTGTCTCGACAGGCGCCTTGCCGGAGCCGTCGCGGGCCAGCCAGGTGCGGTGCGCGCCAGTCTGTCGTCCGTCAAGGTCGGTGACGGATGCGACCATCGCCGGCCAGATCTCGGTGGGGGAATGCTCGTCTGGCCGGAAATAGCACCGGGAATGGCAGCGCAGTGCGGTGATGCCCTCGAGCGATGTGATCGCCCGCCCGCCGAGGTAGAGCGCCGCAAGCGAGCCGGGGAGCGGCTTCGACATGGCGAAGAGCCGCCGCGACGCTTCAGGCGAACCGGGTGCCGTGCCCGGCATCCTGTACAGCGGGAGTATGGTCTTTTCCGGTTCGGGATGCGGGATCGAGAGGAAACGGCGCGCTTCCTCGGCCACGTCCTTGAAGTCGACAAGGCCAAGCGCCTCGCGGATCACATCAAGCAGATCGCCATGTTCGGCCGTCGCGCTGTCTATCCATTTGCCCGCCGGGCCTTTGGCGCTGTCCTTCAGCCGGACATAGAGGGAGCGGCCGGGGGTGTTTCGCACGTCCCCAACCAGCCAGTAATTACCTGCCCGCCGCCCGGCGGAGAGGTACTCGCGGCAGACCGCCTCGGCCTCGCGGCCGAGGCGGTTCGCCAGTTCCGATGCCTGGCGCCGTGCCATCATGCAGCCTCCCGCTCGCCGATGCGCTCGACCGCCCAGCGGTCGAATATCCGGGCGAGGACAGCCGCGCCGGAGGCATCGGTGGGCACGAACATCCTGAGTTTCCACGAGATGATCTCGTGGAAGAGGCCGTAGGCCGTCAGCCGCTCACGCATCGTGTCGGTGAAACCCGAGAGTTCGATGCGGAGCGCGCCCATCACCCGGACCCGGCGAAGCTGAAGGCCCTCAGCGAGATCGAGGATAGTGCGCCCGTCCATCAGCGCCGTGAAGGCATCCTCCGGCGCAAGCGAGGTGGTGCCGGTCACCGTCGCATGGGCGACCCAGGCAGGCGAAACCCGGCGTCCGATGATCCGCTCGCCCGCATCGGTCTGGAGCCGATAGACACGGGTGCTGTCGGTCGGGAGCCGCTTCCAGATCGGCAGCAAAAGGCCTGTGACCATGTGCAGGGTGGCGTCGGAGAACTCCGGCACCTCCACGACCTCGGCGTTCCAGGCCGAAGCGAAGGCATCCCGGTCAACCTCGACCCAGTGAGTTTCCGGCATCGCCTTTACCGGGATATTTTGCGCCTCCATCGGTCGGATCAGCCGGACTCGGCGCTCGATCTCGCCATCGTCCAGCATAACGCTGGTGGTGGGCACCTGCACAACGGCGCGACCCGACCGATCGTTGATCAGCAGCACGGCCCGCGGATCATCGAGATACGAGAGCGCCTCGGTCAGCGTGACCGGATGGTTGCGTTTGCGCTCGGTGATGGTCAGCAGCCGGGTTTCCGCGCTGGTGCGCGGATGGGTGTAGATCGTCTGGCGATCGGTGACGACGAAGCTCTCGGCCGTCAGCGTCTCCAGCCCGGCGTCGTAGGTGCCCGAGGCGATGGCGCCTTCGATCTTTGCCGTCAGGAGCTGCTCGAACGCGGTGAACAGGATGCCCTGAAGCTCGATGGTCAGCGCCAGCATCCGGTTCAGAAAGGTCGTGATGCCGGGAAGCTCGTCCTTGATGCCGTTCGAGTCCATCAGCTTCAGCCCGGTCGCCGCCTCGAAGCGGTCGAGCGAGCATCCCTCGACCTTGCCGCGCACCAGCAGGAGGTAAAGCTGGCGCAGGGCATCGCGCGCGTAATGCGATTCCAGATTGTCCTCGGGCCGGAACAGGCCCTGACCGCCAGTTTGGCGCTGGCCGCGGGTGATTGCACCCAAAGTGTCGAGACGGCGCGCGATGGTCGAGAGAAACCGCTTCTCGGCCTTCACATTGGTCGAGATCGGCCGGAACAGTGGCGGTTGCGCCTGATTGGTCCGATGGGTGCGGCCAAGGCCCTGAATGGCCGTGTCTGCTTTCCATCCGGCTTCGAGCAGATAGTGGACGCGCAGCCGGGTGTTCCGCGCCGACAGTTCGGCGTGATAGCTGCGCCCGGTTCCGCCCGCGTCCGAAAACACCAGGACGCGCTTGTTATCATCCATAAACGCCTGCGTCTCGGCGAGGTTGGCGGAACCGGCCCGGTTCTCGACGACAAGCCGATCCAGGGTGACGCCATTGCCCGGTTTGCGGATGATGCGGCGTGAGCGGCCCGTGACCTCGGCCACCGTATCCGTCCCGAAGTGCTGGATCACCTGATCCAGCGCACCGGGAACCGGCGGCAGGCTGGCGAGATGGGCGATCAACTCGTCACGCCGGGCGACGGCCGCGCGGCACTCAATCGGCTGGCCGTCGCGGGTGACGGGCCGTGACGACATATTGCCCTCGCTGTCGGTGAAGGGCTCGTAGAGCTGCACCGGGAAGGAATGAGCGAGGTAATCCAGGACATACTCGCGTGGCGTGATGTCCACCCGGACGTCGTTCCATTCCTCGCTGGGCAGTTCGGCCAGCCGCCGTTCCATCAGCGCCTCGCCGGTCGAGACGATCTGGATGACGGAGGAATGACCCGCTTCCAGATCGGCGGTGATCGAGCGGATCAGCGTCGGTGTTTTCATGCTGGTCAGCAGGTGACCGAAGAACCGCTGCTTGGCCGATTCAAAAGCGCTGCGGGCGGCGGATTTGGCCTGGCGGTTGAGAGTGCCCGTGCTGCCGGTGATGTTGGCGGCCTCCATCGCCGCATCCAGGTTGTTGTGGATGATGGCGAAGGCCCCGGCATAGGCATCGTAGATCCGGGTCTGCTCGGGGGTCAGCTCATGCTCGACCAACTCGTATTCGACTCCTTTGAACGACAGCGATCGGGCGGTGTAGAGGCCGAGCGCCCGCAGGTCACGCGCCAGCACCTCCATCGCCGCGACCCCGCCGCCCTCGATGGCCTCGACGAACTCGGCCCGCGTGGCGAAGGGGAAATCCTCACCACCCCAGAGGCCGAGCCGCTGGGCATAAGCAAGGTTGTGGACTGTGGTCGCGCCGGTTGCCGAGACATAGACGATGCGGGCATCCGGCAGGGCATGCTGCAGGCGAAGCCCGGCACGACCCTGCTGCGAGGCCGCAACATCCCCGCGATCTCCCTTGCTGCCAGCGGCGTTCTGCATCGCGTGTGCCTCGTCGAAAATGATCACCCCATCGAAGTCGGCGCCCAACCATTCGACGATCTGTTTGACCCGGGAAACCCTCTCACCACGGTCGTCGGAGCGTAGCGTGGCATAGGTCGTAAATAGGATGCCTTCCGTCAGCGTGACCGGCTTGCCCTGCGGGAAACGCGACAGCGGCGTGACCAGCAGCCGTTCCATGCCGAGGGCCGACCAGTCCCGCTGGGCGTCTTCCAGCAGCTTGTCGGACTTGCTGATCCAAACGGCCTTGCGCCGACCCTGCATCCAGTTGTCGAGGATGATGGCGGCGGACTCCCGACCCTTTCCGACGCCGGTGCCGTCGCCAATGAAGAACCCTTGACGAAACCGGACGGCGTTCTTCGCGTCCTCGGGCGCGGCGCTGACAACATCGAAGGTTTCATCCACCGTCCAGGCCCCGGCGAGATGATCGGCATGAGCCTGCCCGGCATAGATTACCGTCTCAAGCTGCGCGTCAGACAGCAGGCCGAGGATGGTCTTCGGCATATGAGGCCGGTAACTGGGTTTTGGCGGCGCGACGCTCGCCATCGCCGCCGACTGGACGAGCTGAGTTGGATGGGGCTGCGCGCCGGGGATACGGATGACCTGAAGCCCGTATTCCTCATAGATGGCGTCGGAGATATTGCCGTCCTCAGCGGGCAGCCAATCCACGGCTTCGTAGTCGAGCGGCGCGGCCTCCGGCTCGGACAGCGGCGCGGGCCGGATGGATTTCGTCGCGCGGTTGACATAGCCGCGCAGGGTGCGGGGCGCGGGTGCGGACGGGATGACAGCCGCTGCGGCGGGTATCTCGACCGGCAGGCGGGCCGGAAGATCGGCAAGCCAGGACATCAGCGTAGCGGTGTCCGGCGCGACGCCCGGCGCTGCGGGAAAAACGGCGGGATCTTCGGCTGGCAGCTTGTCGATGACGGTCAGCCGCGTCGGGAAGGTCGTGCCGTGCTTGGCATAGACCGAACCATTGATGGCGGCGGAGAAGACGACGCGGCCGCGCTCTTGCAGCCGGGCGAAGGCATCCCGCCAGGTGGCATTGTCGGGGGCAAAATTTGCGCCGGTAATCGTCACCAGTCGCCCGCCGGGCACGAGACGCGCCAGCGCCGAGGCGACATGGCGATAGGCGGCATCGGCCACGCGGCCCTCGACATTGGCCAGCACCGAGAACGGCGGGTTCATCAGAACGACGCTGGGGATCTGGCCGGGATCGAGATGATCGTCGATCTGGGCAGCGTCGAAACGGGTGATGGAAAGGGCCGGAAAGAGGGAGGAAAGCAGTGACGCCCGCGTCTCGGCCAGTTCGTTCAGAACCAGCACGCCTCCGGCGATCTCTGCGAGGATGGCGAGCAGCCCGGTTCCCGCCGAGGGTTCGAGCACCCGGTCGGCGGGCGTGATGGCAGCGGCGGTCGCCGCGATCAGACCGAGGGGGATCGGCGTCGAGAACTGTTGGAAGGTCTGGGCTTCCTCCGACCGGCGCGTATGCGTCGGCAGAAGCCCGGCGATCTTCGCCAGCATCGGCAGGCAATCGGCCGCAGAGCCGGATTTACGGAGAAGCGCCTTTCCGTACTTACGCAGGAACAGGACGGTTGCTGCCTCGCAGGCATCGTAGGCGGTTTTCCAATCCCAGGCACCGGTGGCGTCGGACGCGCCGAAGGCCGCTTCCATCGCGCCACGCAGCATGGCGGCATCGATGCGCTGGCCGCATTCGAGATGGGGCAGCAGCAGCCCCGCTGCCACGAAGACGGACGCTGCGGTATCGCCGTCGGAGGCAAGCGGAAGCGGCGCGGTGGCCTGAGCCACGGCGGATGCGGAAATCATGTTCATCGGGAAGACCTCGGGAGAGCGGGACAGGATCGAGCCGCGCGGCGCTCTCTCTCGACCGCACCAACTCAAACCCGTCCCGGTCTCCCTCTGCCTCTCAGGAGGATGGCATGGCCGACATGACAAAAGCGCCCCCGCAGGGGCGCTTGTCGGGATCAGCCGAAGCGGCGACCGGCCTCGGTGAAGGTGTATTCGTTGGCAGCGATGGTCTCGTCCACTGTCTCGTCGGAGGACAGATAGTCGTATTCGCGCTCAAGCTGCCGGTAGAGCCAGCGGGCGAGATCGCGCAGCGTCTCGATCACGACTTCCTCGGCATCCTCCGTCATGTCCTGCCAAGTCGGGCTATCGCGCTCGACCGAGATCGACATGCAGTATTCGTGATAATAATGGCCGCGATGGCTGGTCTCGGCCCGGAGCTGGTAGAAGTTGCGGCGCTGGACCGACTGAAGGGCGTCGGCGATGCCGTGCAGGGTCGTATCCTGCGGCGCATATTCCCTGATCCCGCGCGAGGCCTCCTTGCGGTAGGAATAGAAGGTCTCATAGCAGGCACCGTCTCCCTGGCTCCAGAAGCCGCGAAACCAGATGCGGGGTTCCTGGCGGGTGCCGCCGCCCATGAGGCGGACAGCACGGGTCTTGAGGCGCAACCCGAGGATTTCCGCGATCCGCTGGAAATCCTCATACACAGCATCATACCAGTCGTAGTCGAAGCCACCTTCGCGATACCAGGCACGGGCCTTGTCTTTTGCGGCATCCGAAAGTTCATCCAGCCGATAGACGGTGGTTTCGATGACCTTACTCATCGGGATCACCTCCAACGAGAACCTGGGCGAGCCAGCCGTCGGTATAGGTCCATGCGACCGTCTTGCCGGTGGCGAGATCAAGGACATGCGCGCCGCCTCCAAAACCGTCCAGCCTGGGACGTGAACAGGTATTGGCGTATTGGAAACCCCACAATCCGGTCAGGCCGAACGCGGCGGCGCAGCGTTTGACGAACTGGATCACATGCTCAGGATCGCCAGTGGTATCGTCGCGTATCCAGAGTTGGGTGCCGCCATGTTCGGGCTGGATAGACAGCTGGAAGCCTTCCGAAGGCGGGCCTTCGGCAGCGTTTTCCGCGGACAGCGCGTTGTAGAGATCGAGCGCGCGGGCGGCGTTTTCGGGGGTGCCCACATCGAGCAGGCATGAGAAATGGGTGAAATAATCGGCCATGTCAGGCTCCTGAAACAAGAAAACCCGGCGCGAGGCCGGGCCGGATGGACGGGGATGTGGTGGAAGATCAGGCGGCTTGCGGCAGCGCGAGCAACTCAGCCGCAACCTCGCGCCAGAAGGGATCGACCAGTCGGGCCTCACACAGGCTGGCGCGATGGCGCAGTTCGCGTGCCGGTCCTTGATCGGGCATATTGAAAGCCATGCCGCGCAGGCGGCTGGCCTCCAGCATGATCCTGCGCGCCTGGGCATCGGAGGCGACCGGCTGTTGCCAGAGGATGACCCCGCCGCGGATTTCTCCGGCAAGGACCAGGCCGAGTTCCCGGTCCTGAATGACGACGAGACGCGGACGAAAGCGCAGCGTATTGCCCGAACCGGCGCGGATGTCGCCGCGCGACACGCGCAGGGTGGCAAAGCTCATGGCCTCTTCAGGGGACTGGCCTTCGCCAAGCGGGGTGGAATGGTCGAAACCGCTGGCATCGACACCAAAGCTGCCGGTGCCGATGCAGGAAACGCGCAGCGGGAGCCTCGAGGCGCGCTGGAGCCGGGGAAGCACCTCGACTGCAAGGATCTGGCCGACCGGCCGGAAGCTGTTATGGTGGGAATGGGTCATCGGGATCACTCCATGACGGGCGCCGGGAGCCTCTCTCTCCGGCAACCAACCCGTCACGGCCGAAAGGCCCGCACTTTCACTCTCCCTTGCCGGGAGATGACCCGACGCAATTCCCGGCGATGGGCAACCATCGCAGATCGGAAGGCCCGGCCGCGTCTTGCGCGATCCGGGCCGTCGGGTTGAGGCGCGTTTGCGCCTCAGGCGTATGGATCTACTTCCAACTTCACCATATCCTCGTCGCCGTCGAACTCGGCGGCGGGGCAAGCGGCGTGGGTGCCATCCCCGGCCTGGAACACGACGATCGAGACCATCAGCGTGGTGGCGAGGCTGGCGGCGAAGGCGGTGGCATCTGCATAGGACATGGGTTCCGGCTCCTGTCTTGAGAGGCGGAGGACCATCCCCCGCGCGACAGGCGCCCGAAGTGTCTGACCGGATCTGCAATCACCCGAGGGCGTTCGGGCTTGTCCCGAATCCCCGAGGGCGGCACGCTCGCGTTAGCCGACCCCTCTGGGGTTGATTGAGTAGGAGACGGTCACACCAAGGTTTGCGAATGGAAGCGGGGTGGTACTTTGCATCTGACAGGCGCCGGAGCCCCGCCGCAGATGCTTCCGTCCCGCCAGCCTCGTTGTCATGCGGTGATCTGGATCGTGTTCCTTCAGGCCCCTCGGGGGTGGAATCCCTGCCGCTTGTCCCGCGATGAGAGGGGAAGGTGCCGGGGTGAAGCTGGAACTTGATCCGTCGCGGCCATTGCCGTGACCATGACGGCCCGCGCAAGATGCTGCCGGATCTTCAGTCCCAGAGCCCATCGGCGATCTCGCGCGCGATCATGGCCCTGGCTGTCATCATCACATCGTCGCCGGAAGTGTCGATGTGGCCATAGAACCGTGTCCGGCCGCCATCGGCGGTCCAGTCCGCATAACGGCAATATTCGCGGGCATCGACACGGAACACCCGCATATCCTCAGCCCAATGGGGCTTCGGCTCCACAACGACGGTTATGCCATCGCGACTTTCCTGCCAGGGCAGAGAACGCTCCGACGGCTGATTTTCGAGGTCATCGGCAAAGATCTCGTCGACCGTCAGCATGATACACCTCCGCAGTCGCTGCGCGGGGCAAGAACGGTCGGATCGGCGGCAGCGTGATCGCCGGCTTCGAGTTTGCAGCGCTGTATCGAGAAAAACTCGTCGCCACGGTCCAGCATTCGGTTGAAATACTCCTCTCCGATCTCCTCGTCCGGCGGGGGATCATCGTCCCAGGCGTTACTCCACCATTCCCTGGCGATGCCTGTGCGCCAGTTCAGAGCCCCATCCCCGTCGAGAAACACACGGACATCCGTTCCATGGGGGTGATCATAGATGGCGACATGAACCGACTGCGGGCTGTGCTGGTTGTTCTCAGCCTTGATGTGAGAGGGCATGATCTTGTCTCCTGAAACAAAATTGGCCCGGCAACGTGCCGGGCCTTACGTTGGAAGGGGAAAGAGAACGGGGCGGCCTTCACTGCCCCGAGGGTATTTGTGTCATTCCGCCGCAATCATCGCGGTGGCCTCAGCCTCGGGGTCCTCGGTGGTTTCTTCCTCCTCATCGTCACCGGCGAGGAAGGCCGGGAGCGCCGGGACGGCTCCGCAGTCCTGAGTGTCGGACGCGGCCGCCTCATCGCCATCCAACATCCGCAGCGGTTCGGGCAGCCAGCCGGTATCGGCCAGCAGGCGTTCGGCTTCCTTGGCCATGTCTCCTTTCTTGAGGTGCCCGATCAGATCGGCGGCCCGATCCCCAGCACCTTCGCGTACAGCTTCAAGGATACGCGGCTTGGTCACACGGCCGAGATAGTTGCCGGCCGTCGGCCGCCAGCCCACCGCCACCATGTCGAGGCCCGTCGAATGCGCCAGCCGATCGGCCTGCGACAGTCGGACGTCCAGCCCATGCTGGCTGATGCCCATGCCGCTATAGGGGTTGGGCTTTTCATAGAGCGCGTTCACGCCGAAGCTGACGCAATGGGCGAGCAGTTCCATGCGAGAGCCATCGTCGAGATCGACGAGCCAGTCCCAGAGCGCGGCATCATCGGCTGGGACATGATCGCCCCAGCGTTCATGCCGGTCCTGGATCGCCTTGGCCGAGGCGCTGTCGCGCAGATCCTCAGCCTGAGCGGGAAGATGAACCTCGCGCACCTGGGCCTCGAGGCATCCCTTGCTGGAATGCGGCACGAAGCAATCCGTCACCAGCCGATGCAGCAACGCCGTCATGGCGACATGCGGATTGCCAGCGACGGCATCGCGAAGCGCCAGGGTACGATGCGCCGTCAACTCGCTGACCAGCCGGTCGGGCAACGGCTTGACGGTATCGGCCTCATCTTCCTCCTCCGGCTCGGAGAATTGGCCACCCAGCGTGATGACCGCCCGATAGGCCGGAGCATCGGGATCACGCGCGTCCGTGTCGGCATCGGCGCCATCCTCAGCGTCCGGTTCTGCCACAGCGTCATCCTCGGGACGGACATAGCCGCGCTCCACCAGCATGGAGCCATCGGCGTCGATGCTGACGAAGACACCTGCCTTGCCGATCTGGTCCGGCTCGAAGGTCATCGGGCGGCGCTGGAAGGTTTCCAGCGCCTGTTCGATCTCGCCCAGGCGGGCATCGATCTCGTCAGGCAGTTCGTCAGCCTCGCCATGTTCGGCTTCAAGCCGGTCATATTCGTCGCGCAATGCCTCGCGGGTAGCGCGTTCCTCTTCGGTCAGATCGACCGTGGTGCCGACGATCTGGCGAAGGCCATGATCGTGACCATAGGGAAAGCTGATGGCGACCTCGATCCATTTCCAGCCCTCGGCGGCGATCGCTTCGGCCTCGGCCTTCAGCTTTTCGCCCACCAGCCGGTCGAGCAGCACCGGATCTTGCAACCAGCCGCCATCGTCCTGTTGGAAGAGATCGTGCAGCACGCAGCCACCAGCCTCTTCATAGGCCGCAATACCGACAAAAACCGCCCGCTTGTCGCTGGCGCGGACCGTGGTTTCGGTCAGCAGGCGTCGAATGTAAAAGGGTTCCTTCTGCCAGCCATCTTTGATCGCGTCCCAGACCTGTTCCTGCCGGGCGTGGTCATCCGACACGGTGAAGGCCATCAGCTGTTCGAGCGTCATGCCGTCCTCGGCATAGACGTCGAGCAACACGGGCGAGACGGTGACCAGACGGAGACGCTGTTTGACCACCCTGGCATCCACGAAGAAGGCGGCGGCGATGGCTTCCTCGGTCATGCCCTTTTCGCGCATGGCCTGGAAAGCGCGATACTGATCCAGCGGATGCAGCGGGGCACGCTCGATGTTTTCGGCGAGCGACACCTCGTCGATCAGCACTCCGGCGCAGGCATCCGAGACGACACAGGGGACTGGCGCAACCTTGGCGAGACGCTTCTGCTTGACCAGCAGTTCCAGCGCGCGGAAGCGGCGACCGCCGGCAGGCACCTCGAACAGGCCGGTTTCCTTACCCTCGGCATCCACGACCGGGCGGACATGCAGGGACTGGATCAGGCCACGACGGGCGATGGACTCGGCCAGTTCCTCGACCGAGATCCCGGCCTTGACGCGCCGGACATTGGACTGGCTGAGCACCAGCTTGCTGAAGGGAATGTCGCGCGAGGACGACAGGGTGATCTTCTGAACGGCAGTAGCCATGTTCTTCACTCCGCGACGGGCGCCGAGAGCCTCTCTCTCGACCTCAAACCCGTCACGAAGCGAAGCGCCGCCCTCTTCCTCTAAGAGAGCGACGCCAGCCGTGGAACCGGAAAGCCGGAAGTCAGGAACCTCGGCTTTCCGTGTCGGCGGTTTTGCGGGGGAATCTCGCGCCAACGCGGTAAAGCAGACGCTCGGCCGCGCGGACGCTGCCGGTCTCGCGCGCGGCATCTGCCCAGAGCGAGATGGGGAAATCCCCGGTGAACAGCAGGTCGCGCTCGATGCTCATGCCGAAGGGCAGACGTACCGAGGACAGTTCCTCAAGGCTCCAGAAACCCAACTCGGGATAGCCGAGATCGGCCAGGCCGAACATGACTTCGCCACCCTCATCCAACTCGGTGGCGAGCCACACCCCCGCGCCGAAGGGGTTGAAAAACTTCACGACCGGGATGTGATCCTGATCGCGCTGACGCCCATTGGCCAGCAGCCGGTCGCGTTGTGTGCCGGTAAGGAGGATCATGCCACGGCCCTCCGGTCGGTAGCCGCAGCATCCGGCGCGGTGCCCTCTGCGTCAGGCAGATATGACAGCAACCAGTCTGCCGCCTTGCTGGCCTGTGAGGCTGCGCGGACAATGGCACGATTGTCTTCGCGCAGCACTTCCAGCCAGGATCCGATGTAATCGGCATGACGCACCGTCGGTACGATCCCGAGCGAGGCGCAGCAGAAGGCCGCATTCATCTCGGCCACCAGTTCCTCGAAGGCGTATTTCTTCGTGCCAAAGCCGCCCGAGAAATCCCGCGCGAGCCGCGAAGCATGGCCTGTGGCGTGCCCCATCTCGTGCAGGGCCGTCCGGTGCCAGTTGATCGGCTCGAAATAGGCCTGCGGAGGTGGCACCTGCACATAATCGAGCGCTGGCATGTAGAAGGCGCGATCGCCGCCGATGCGGAAGTCGATGCCGGCGGCGCGGATCAGCGCCTCAACCCGAGGTTCAATCAGGCCGGGTGGCGGCGGTGGCGCCTCAATGGCGATGTCCCCGGGCAGACCCTCGCATTGCGCGGCATTGAACACGGTGAACCTCTTCAGGAACGGGATGCGCCCCGGTTCATCGCCCGCCTCCCGCGCCCGACGCTTTTCGTCCTCGGGTGTGAAACGGTCGGCATAGACAACAGTGGTGCCGCGCTCGCCCTGTCGTACGTTCCCGCCGAGCGACAGGGCCTGCCGAAAGGTCAGCCAATGCTGGCTGGGGAACCCATGCTGAATCACCGCTCCCCAGAGGATCAGCACATTGATCCCGGAGTATTGCCGCGAGGTCGTGGCATTGCGTGGCATGGCAAGGGGAGCCTTTGCCGCCGCCGTCCCCCAGGGCTGGACCCAAGGCAGCCGACCTTGCTCCAGTTCGGCGATGATCTTACTGGTGATGTTATCGTAAAGATTGCTGCGCGCGCCACCGTCAGAAGTGCGATCCTGTCTGGCCATCGGGATGATCTCCACGACGGGTGCCGGAAACCTCTTCTCCAGTCCTCAACCCGTCACGGAAAACCCGTCCGCACTCTCCCTCTCAGGGGGCGTTGCGGGGTCTCCCCGCTGAAGGGGGTGCGTCGGCAACGCAGTGCCGGCCAGGGGGAAGGCTTTCCCCCATTTCACCCCCAGGCACCCATGGCGAGCAAAACAATCGGGCAAGGCCGGCACCTGCAGCATCACCAACGCCTGTGTGGTTGTAATCCACCAATGATATGCGTTTATCTGTCGGGCAGCTGCAGCTCCCACGATCCAGAGCATTGCGCACACCATCAAGAACGGCCCCGGATCTGACCCGACGGGTAATCAAAGAGGACAATATGGCCGATATCGATCTCAACGCCCTGTCACTCGCCGAGCTGAAGCAACTGGAAAAGAATGTTGCAAAGGCCATCACCAGCTTCGAAGACCGTCGCAAGGCGGAGGCGCGTGCCAAAGTCGAGGAACTGGCCCGCGAACTGGGCTTCAGCTTTGAAGAATTGGCCGAAGCCGCTCCGACCCGCAAGCGTGCAGCGTCAGCGCCGAAGTATCGCCACCCCGAGAATGCCGAAATTACCTGGTCGGGCCGGGGCCGCAAACCGGCGTGGATTGTCGAAGCGCTCGCTGCCGGGAAGTCTCTCGAGGATTTCGCAATCTGATCGGGAGGCACCCGCCATGTACCAGCCGGTGAACGCCGTCCGTCTGCATGTCTCCCTGGCCGACATTGATCCGCCGATTTGGCGGCGCCTTGTCGTGCCAACGGACTGGACGCTCGACAGGCTGCATCTGGTGCTTCAGGCAGCGTTCAGCTGGACCGACAGCCATCTGCATGAGTTCCGGATCGGCGGTTTGCGCTATGGCGACCTCGATCAACTCGAGGATGGTTTAGGCGGGACGCGGGTCTTTGACTACACAGAGGTCAGGCTGGCGGATTTCACCGGACAGGATCTGACCTTCAGCTATCTCTACGATTTTGGCGATGACTGGACCCATGTGATCCGAATCGAGGAATGGCTGTCCTTCGATCCCCTGCCCCGTCATGCCGAGTGCATCGAAGGTGCCCGCGCCCGACCGCCCGAGGATGTCGGAGGCCCGTGGTCATACGCAGATTTCCTCGAGACGATCTTGGACCCGGAGCATGAAGACCACAAAGCCCATCTTCGCTGGGCAGGCGGACATTTCGACCCCGAGTGGTTTGACCGCGATCTGATCAACAAAGATCTGCGCAATACCTTCCGCACCAACGTCAGCAGACGTCTGCACCAGCCAAAGCCTAAAACTCTCAGCCGGTGAAACAACCGACACTTAGGGCGGAGAGCGGACTGTGAGGTCGCGGCATCGCACCCGCAGAAACTTCAGGTTGCCGCCGTTCGACAGTCCCATGCTGAACGATGAAATACGCAGGAAGTGGCCTGAGGGCAACGTGGCAAGTCACCCGCAGCGGGCCCTGGCAAGCGGTTATTCGTGTGCAGCGAAGCAATTGCGCTGAGTTGCGCCAGTACCGCGCGCTGCGGTCGGCCTCTCAGCGTCGATATCGGTCGCCGTTGCGCAGGGCGAACGTGGGGGGATAAGGTTCGGTACACCGTCAAGCACGCGGTAATGGTACGCTGGCCGGAACAGCAGGATTCTTCAGGGCCCTGCAAGAGGTGGATCACTTCTCGATGGAAGGCCCGGGTCAGTTCCGCGTGGAAATCAACATCGTGAGGTCGAGGCGACTCAGGCGATGCGGAAGGCACGACCTTAGACACGATAGACCATTGCCAAATTCAGCCAAAATGGCCAAAAGATATGGCCGTAGACTGGGAGCGGGGAAGTGCGAACCCTAAGCGCGAAGGACGCAAAGTACGAGTTTGGGCGGCTTATTGATCTTGCCCGAGCCGAGCCGGTGGCCGTGACCAAGCATGGTCGGGCCGTCGTAGTGGTAATTGCGGTTGAGGAGTACGAGCGGTTAAAGGACCTTGAATTGGATAAAGGGAATGACCGCTCGAGAAAGAATGGCGAGACTGCGCGATGATTCGGACTATTCACAAAGCTCAAATGTTGCCGATATTGAATTTCCAGAACCGTGCACCTATCCAATTTGCAGGCATAAAACTCTTCGCTTTACAGGGGGTGAAATAGGCAATGAGTCTCGTGATGACCACGAACAGACCCGAGAGCGATATTGAGGATGCCTTGGTCTCGAAACTCAAGGAGCTTAAGTACGAGTATCGGCCCGATATTCGTGATCGGGTTACTTTGGAGGCGAATTTCAGGAGCAAATTCGAAGCGCTAAATCGTGTCAAGCTAACCGATGGCGAGTTTCAGCGGCTGCAGGATGAAATCGTCACACCGGATGTTTTTACGGCAGCACGCACCCTGCGCGAGCGGAATAGTTTTACCCGCGATGACGGCACGCCGCTGAACTACACGCTCGTGAACATCAAGGACTGGTGCAAGAATTCCTTCGAGGTGATCAACCAGCTTCGTATCAACACGGACAACAGTCACCACCGCTATGACGTCATTCTGCTGATCAATGGTGTTCCAGTTGTTCAGATCGAACTGAAGACCCTAGGCATAAGCCCTCGTCGTGCCATGGAGCAAATCGTCGAGTACAAGAACGATCCGGGGAACGGCTATACCAAGACCATCCTCTGCTTCTTGCAGCTGTTCATCGTCAGCAATCGCGATCGGACGTTCTATTTCGCGAATAACAACGCGCGGCACTTCACCTTCAACGCCGAAGAGCGCTTTTTGCCAGTCTATGAATTCGCGGACGTCGATAACAAGAAGATTGTCCACCTCGACAGTTTCGCCGAAACATTCCTTGTCAAGTGCACCCTCGGCCAGACGATCAGCCGGTACATGGTTCTGGTCGCTAGCGAGCAGAAACTGCTGATGATGCGACCGTATCAGGTTTACGCAGTGAAGGCGATTGTCGACTCCATCGCCCAAGACTGCGGCAACGGCTACATTTGGCACACGACAGGCAGCGGCAAGACGCTCACCTCGTTCAAGGCGTCAACGCTCTTAAAGGACAATCCCGACATCGAGAAATGCCTCTTCGTCGTGGATCGCAAGGACCTTGATCGCCAGACGCGCGAGGAATTCAACAAGTTCCAGGAAGGCTGCGTCGAGGAGAACACCAACACGGCGTCCCTCGTTCGGCGCCTTCTTTCGGACGATTACGCCGACAAGGTCATCGTCTGCACGATCCAGAAGCTTGGCCTCGCGCTGAACGAGAACAGCAAGCGCAACAAGCAGCAGAAAAAGGACGGCAAGAAGAGCTTTAAGGAGCAGCTGGAACCCCTGCGCGATAAGCGCATCGCCTTTATCTTCGACGAGTGCCACCGTTCGCAGTTCGGCGAGCACCACAAGGCTATCAAGGAGTTCTTCCCGCGCGCTCAACTCTTTGGCTTCACTGGCACACCAATATTTTTTAAGAACGCTACACAGCAGAAAATCGAAAGCGATCAGGCCAGCATGTGGGAAACGGAGGATCTGTTCCCCAACCGCCTTCACACCTACACGATCACCCACGCCATCGAGGACGGCAACGTCCTTCGATTCCATGTCGACTATTTCAAGCCGCAAGGCAGAACGCTGCCGAAGCCGGGCGAACCGTTGGCCAAGCGGGCGGTCATCGATGCGATCCTCGCGAAACATGACGCGGCGACTGGTCAGCGCCGTTTCAATGCCTTGCTCGCCACCTCGTCGATCAATGACGCCATTGAGTATTACGACCTCTTCAAGATGATGCAGGCAGAGAAGCTAGCCGCTGATCCTGGCTTCCGGCCGCTGAACATCGCCTGCGTCTTTTCCGGTTCGACCTTGTTGTCTTCCCTCTCGTGCTCAAGGTCCTCCGAAAGCTGCTCGATGTCCTTCTTCGCCTCAGGGGTTTCCGCAAGCTGGGCAGGCGGGGAAAAGACGCAGGCGATGTTCAGCGGCCGGAAGCCAGGATCAGCGGCTAGCTTCTCTGCCTGCATCATCTTGAAGAGGTCGTAATACTCAATGGCGTCATTGATCGACGAGGTGGCGAGCAAGGCATTGAAACGGCGCTGACCAGTCGCCGCGTCATGTTTCGCGAGGATCGCATCGATGACCGCCCGCTTGGCCAACGGTTCGCCCGGCTTCGGCAGCGTTCTGCCTTGCGGCTTGAAATAGTCGACATGGAATCGAAGGACGTTGCCGTCCTCGATGGCGTGGGTGATCGTGTAGGTGTGAAGGCGGTTGGGGAACAGATCCTCCGTTTCCCACATGCTGGCCTGATCGCTTTCGATTTTCTGCTGTGTAGCGTTCTTAAAAAATATTGGTGTGCCAGTGAAGCCAAAGAGTTGAGCGCGCGGGAAGAACTCCTTGATAGCCTTGTGGTGCTCGCCGAACTGCGAACGGTGGCACTCGTCGAAGATAAAGGCGATGCGCTTATCGCGCAGGGGTTCCAGCTGCTCCTTAAAGCTCTTCTTGCCGTCCTTTTTCTGCTGCTTGTTGCGCTTGCTGTTCTCGTTCAGCGCGAGGCCAAGCTTCTGGATCGTGCAGACGATGACCTTGTCGGCGTAATCGTCCGAAAGAAGGCGCCGAACGAGGGACGCCGTGTTGGTGTTCTCCTCGACGCAGCCTTCCTGGAACTTGTTGAATTCCTCGCGCGTCTGGCGATCAAGGTCCTTGCGATCCACGACGAAGAGGCATTTCTCGATGTCGGGATTGTCCTTTAAGAGCGTTGACGCCTTGAACGAGGTGAGCGTCTTGCCGCTGCCTGTCGTGTGCCAAATGTAGCCGTTGCCGCAGTCTTGGGCGATGGAGTCGACAATCGCCTTCACTGCGTAAACCTGATACGGTCGCATCATCAGCAGTTTCTGCTCGCTAGCGACCAGAACCATGTACCGGCTGATCGTCTGGCCGAGGGTGCACTTGACAAGGAATGTTTCGGCGAAACTGTCGAGGTGGACAATCTTCTTGTTATCGACGTCCGCGAATTCATAGACTGGCAAAAAGCGCTCTTCGGCGTTGAAGGTGAAGTGCCGCGCGTTGTTATTCGCGAAATAGAACGTCCGATCGCGATTGCTGACGATGAACAGCTGCAAGAAGCAGAGGATGGTCTTGGTATAGCCGTTCCCCGGATCGTTCTTGTACTCGACGATTTGCTCCATGGCACGACGAGGGCTTATGCCTAGGGTCTTCAGTTCGATCTGAACAACTGGAACACCATTGATCAGCAGAATGACGTCATAGCGGTGGTGACTGTTGTCCGTGTTGATACGAAGCTGGTTGATCACCTCGAAGGAATTCTTGCACCAGTCCTTGATGTTCACGAGCGTGTAGTTCAGCGGCGTGCCGTCATCGCGGGTAAAACTATTCCGCTCGCGCAGGGTGCGTGCTGCCGTAAAAACATCCGGTGTGACGATTTCATCCTGCAGCCGCTGAAACTCGCCATCGGTTAGCTTGACACGATTTAGCGCTTCGAATTTGCTCCTGAAATTCGCCTCCAAAGTAACCCGATCACGAATATCGGGCCGATACTCGTACTTAAGCTCCTTGAGTTTCGAGACCAAGGCATCCTCAATATCGCTCTCGGGTCTGTTCGTGGTCATCACGAGACTCATTGCCTATTTCACCCCCTGTAAAGCGAAGAGTTTTATGCCTGCAAATTGGATAGGTGCACGGTTCTGGAAATTCAATATCGGCAACATTTGAGCTTTGTGAATAGTCCGAATCATCGCGCAGTCTCGCCATTCTTTCTCGAGCGGTCATTCCCTTTATCCAATTCAAGGTCCTTTAACCGCTCGTACTCCTCAACCGCAATTACCACTACGACGGCCCGACCATGCTTGGTCACGGCCACCGGCTCGGCTCGGGCAAGATCAATAAGCCGCCCAAACTCGTACTTTGCGTCCTTCGCGCTTAGGGTTCGCACTTCCCCGCTCCCAGTCTACGGCCATATCTTTTGGCCATTTTGGCTGAATTTGGCAATGGTCTATCGTGTCTAAGGTCGTGCCTTCCGCATCGCCTGAGTCGCCTCGACCTCACGATGTTGATTTCCACGCGGAACTGACCCGGGCCTTCCATCGAGAAGTGATCCACCTCTTGCAGGGCCCTGAAGAATCCTGCTGTTCCGGCCAGCGTACCATTACCGCGTGCTTGACGGTGTACCGAACCTTATCCCCCCGTTCGCCCTGCGCAACGGCGACCGATATCGACGCTGAGAGGCCGACCGCAGCGCGCGGTACTGGCGCAACTCAGCGCAATTGCTTCGCTGCACACGAATAACCGCTTGCCAGGGCCCGCTGCGGGTGACTTGCCACGTTGCCCTCAGGCCACTTCCTGCGTATTTCATCGTTCAGCATGGGACTGTCGAACGGCGGCAACCTGAAGTTTCTGCGGGTGCGATGCCGCGACCTCACAGTCCGCTCTCCGCCCTAAGTGTCGGTTGTTTCACCGGCTGAGAGTTTTAGGCTTTGGCTGGTGCAGACGTCTGCTGACGTTGGTGCGGAAGGTATTGCGCAGATCTTTGTTGATCAGATCGCGGTCAAACCACTCGGGGTCGAAATGTCCGCCTGCCCAGCGAAGA